>NZ_CP020613.1 GCF_002105555.1 Paracoccus contaminans | reverse complement strand
TATGCCGAGCTGGCCGCGGCGCTGGCGCTTGAGCCTGGGGAGGCGCCCGGCGCCAGCCTCATCAGCCACCTTGCCGGGCTGATCCGCGCCGCAGGCGCCCCGCAGCGCCTGCGCGATGTGGGCGTCACCGAGGCCGATCTGCCGCTGATGGCCCGCGACGCGATGGCCCAGACCAGGCTTTTGCAGAACAACCCCGTCGAGGTGACCGAGGCCGATGCGCTGGCACTTTACCGGCAGGCGTTCTGATCGGCGAAAGCGGTCCGCGGCCCGCCCGCGCCCAAGCGGCCCCTCGCTGATGGCCGAGCGGGCGTCTTCCTGCTTTGGCGCGGCCGTCCGCTCGTCCGGACGTCACCCCAAATCCCCAGGCTCGCCTCTGCCGGTGCAGATTTCCTGTGCAGGCCCCGCGCCGCCAGGGGGCGCCCCGTCCTTGTCCGGCAAGCGGGTTTTCTTGGGTGATGAGCTTGCAAACGGGTTTGATGAAACCGACCGGAATCCCCCGCTTTTGCAAAGCGCCTTGCGCCGCGCGACAGGATCCGGATCGCCGCAGTCGAGCATGTCGATCGCAACGCCGATGGCCTTGGCCGCCATGGCGATTCGCCGCCGGGCATCGACAGGCAGATCGCCGCCGAACCCGCCGCCTCTGAACCTGCGATCCTGCCCGGTCAAGCGACTGTAAGCGGCGCAAATCCTGCTATGCGGCGGCCGGGCCCGCGCAAGCGTCGCGGGCCGATCGATAAGCTGAACGTCATGCGCATTCAGGGCCTGAAAGCCGATCCCCGTGCCGTTTGCGGCAACCATCGCATGGACACGAGCGCGGGAACGCCGACCAGATCGGCCTTGGGGCTGTCCTGCGCAGGTGAACGGATCGCCCACGCGCCCAGATGCCCGATGGCGCCTGACATCATCGGGCAGGCGCCGCCCTGGCCGCGGCCCGGTCCTTGGGGCGTGGATGCCGGGCGGCGGCGGCTGGATGTCCAGCAGCTCGCCATCCCGGCCCGTCTGCGGCTGCCCCTAGTCGAGCTGTGCCGCGTCCAGCGGGGTGGCCTTCCACAGGCCATCGGGAAATGCCTCGGGGCGCAGCGTTCCAGCCACGATCCCGTGGATCATCTGCCCAAAGCCCATGCCCTCGAACACCTGCGGCGCGCCGTCTTCGTCGCCCCAGATTGCCGCGGGCCAGGCGTTCGGGTCGCTGCCGCGGGTCATCCAGCCCAGGAAATCGCCGTTGTCCGTTCGCCCATTGGCCAGAAAGCCCCCCGCCTCGGGGAACACCGCTGCGGAATAGCGGTCCGGGTGGTGGGACTTGAGCGTGGACAGCGCGTCCGAGACGTAACGGGCATTCTCGACCAGATCGACATTGCTGTTCTGGTGCGCCGGCGCGCAGGTATAGAGAAAGCCCCCGACATAGGCCGGTCCCCAGGTTTCGGCATAGCGCTTGAAGTCATCGGGCAGCGCGGTGTTCAGCGCGGCCTCGGCCGCGGCCCAGTCCTGGGGGGCGGCGGCACGCGTTTCGGCAGGCGGCGGCATGATCGCCGCAAGATCGGTGTACCAGTCCATCGGGTTTCCTCAGCTGCCGTCCCGGTTCAGGATCGTAATGGCAATGTCCAGCCCCTGCGAGCCGCGGGCCTGCAAGGCCACCGACACCGGATGCGGTTGGCTCGCATCATAGATCGGTGTGACCTTGTAGTTCACGACCTCGCCGGCCTTGACGGCATCATAGACGGTCTGTTCGAAATCGCGCATCACCGGCGAGTTGGTGTTGCGCTGATACAGCATGACGAAATTGCGCGGGTCGGTGCCCGATCCACCCATCATCCGGGCCAGCAGATGCCCGCGCGAATGGTTCATCGACCCGTTGACGAAGCCCGGCGGGCGCACATCCGGATCGGCCTTGCCCCCCGTGTCCAGCATGGCGGCGGTGATCGTCGCCTCGATGCCCTGCGCCTGCCCCGCGGCATTGAGGGGGCCATAATCGACATGCGCCGCCGCGTTGGCCGCGGGTGCGGTCAGCGGCGCCATGTTCGCCGGAACGCCGGGGGTGATGTCGCCGCGCCCGCCATAATAGGTCAGCAGCTCGTTTAGCGAACGGGGCGCGCCGACAAAGCCGTTGCCCGCCGCCTCGGGGGCGTTCAGGCGCTGGCTCTCGCGCGTCAGGGCCTGGTCCAGCTCGCGCTGGCGGATGGCCAGCGCGTCGCGTTCTGCGGGGCTGCCGGCGCGGGCCAGCGCCTCGCCGATCGACTGCGCCTCGCGCTGGATCTTGTCCAGCTCCAGCGTCGCCTCATGCGCGGCGGACCCGACGGGCGGGGTGGGCCGGCCGGTCAGCAGGCCGTTCAGCTTGTGCCGCAGGCTGCCGGCCTCGGCCAGCTGCACGGCGGTCCGCTGATGCAGCGCAAGCTGGGCGGGGTCGGGCGTGCCGGGCCCATGCTCGATGCGGATGCCGGTGGCACGGCCGCCGCTCACGTCATAGGCCAGGCGCATCTCGCCCGGCGCCAGCGCCGGGTCGGCCGACACCGGAATGGCCGAGGCGTCAAAGGGCCTGCCGCTGCGCAGCCGCATGTCAAGGCCGGCGAAGGACATCCCGTCCGCCCCGTTCTGCCCCGCCCCGGCGCGGTGTGCGGCAACGCCCATGCCGCCCCAGAAGGCGATGTTCAGCAGCGCCGCGGCCCGGTCCTTGCCGGACATGGCGTCCCAGTTCTGCGCCAGTTGCAGCGACTGGTCCCCGATGGCGACGCCGTCCGCCAGATCGGCCGCCAGCGCCGTCCCGCTGACCGCGCGCGCCAGCGCGGGCGAAGCCTGCGCCCCGCGCCCCGCCAGCGCCAGCCCGCCGCCGATCGCCCCGACCGACAGCGCGCCCGCCGCGATTTCCAGCCAGTTGGCCCGGACGGCAGGATCGGACAGATCGCCGATATCCTGCCCATGGGCCGCCTGGTCGTGCAGGCCCTGCGCCGCGCGCCCGGCCGTCCACAGGCCGGCAGCACCGGCGGCGACCAGCGGCGCGGCGGTGCCGCCCGTGCCCACGATCAGCGCGCCCGCCGCAACGATGCCGACGCCCAGGGCAACGCCGTCCATGACCTTGCCGAAGCCTTCGCCGAAGCTGTCGACGACGCCCGGCGTGTTGCGGTGGGTCAGCGTATCGCTGTGCAGGTCCAGCCCTGCTGCATAGGTCATCTTGCCTTCGGGCAGCGTGTTGCTGCGTTCCCAGTCGGCCAGATCCCGATAGGTCCGCCCGGTATGGTCCACGAACTGCGCTTCACCGCCCGTGGGGCTTTCCACGCGGAACACCGGGACGGTGGCCGCGCCCTCATCCTTTGAGGTGACGGTGACCGGAACGACCGTCACCCGCGCATCCGGCCCGCCGATCTGGGTGATCTTCTCTGCCACATCGTTGATGGGCTTGTTGCGCTCGCTGGCGGAATAGAAGCTGTTGTTCAGCCCGCGTTCCAGGAATTCGGCCGAGGGCGTGCCTGCCGGCAGCATGTCGGGCGCGATCCCCATGGCCTGGCCGACGGTGTTGCGCAGCGCCTCTTTCTGCAGGTGCTGCGGCTCGGTCCCGCGGGCCTGGAAGGCATCGGTCACACGCCCGGCATAGGCCCTGGAAATCGCCTCGGATTCCCAGCCGTTCTTGAAGGCATCGGCGTTGATGCAGGCCCCGTCGCCCGCAACCTGCTCAAGCGCCCAGACGCGCAGTTCGGGCGTGGTCTGCTGCCCGAACAGCATCGCGCGCGCATCGGGATGCTCCAGCACCGCCTCGATGTTGCGCACCGTCTGGTCGCGGGCCACGCGGTCGGCGTCGCCCTCGCCGGGGCGGCGCGCATTGGCCAGCGCCTGCGCGATGCGGTGGCGGCCTTCGGCGGTGGCGGCGCCGCTGCCGTCCTCGAACATGAACAGGGCGGTGGACAGCCGTTCGGACTGGGCCGGGTCGGTCACGCCGCGTTCGGCGGCGACCGACCACAGATCAGCCCGCATCGCGGGCGTCATGCCCGATGCCATCCGGACGATCTGCGGCTCAAGCCCCGGATTGGCGCGCAGCACCGCGCCCGCATCAAGGCGCAGCGCCTGCTGCGCCATCGAGATGCTGTTGGCGTTGTGATCGGGCGAGGCCATCGTCTGGCCGCCGCGGGCATGGACGGCCTGGGTGGCCATTTCCGGCGCGGCCAGCGCGCGGGCAAGGGCGGCGCGGGCGGCAGGATCGGCCCGCGTCTCGCCGATCGCCTCGGCGGTGTTCTCGGCGCTGCGGCCCCGCTCCTGGCCGACCCAGGCGCGGACGGCCCCCTGGGCCAGATGGTCGCGCTCCGCCGCGCTCAGCGGCCCCAGTTCGGACTTGCCGCGCAGCGCCCGTCCGGTGCGGGTGCCGCCCTCGCTGTCCCAGAAAAGGCCGCCCCTTTCATGGGTGGCGTTGCCCTGCACAAAGGCGTCGATCCGGGCGCGGCGCTCGGGCGAGAGCTCGGGCCGGGGGGCGTTTGCCGCGGGCGCCTTTGCCGCGGGTGCGGCGTGGGCGGGCCGCGCCGCCGGCTGCGCCGCCGCGGGCAGCGGCCGGGGTGCGGGCTGCGCCGCCGCGGGCAGGGGCCGGGGTGCGGGCTTGGGCGGGGGTGGCGGCGGCGGAGGTGCCAGCCGCTTGCGTAGGGCGCCCATGATGTTGTCGAACATATCCTGCCTCGTGCCGCAAAGCTTCGGGTCGGCACGCTGAGCGAGAGATGTAACAGGCGCATTACATGCCGCGCCGATGGCGAATTTTTGCCAGGGCCGGCGCAGGAAACCCATCCGGGCACGGGGAAAGCAGGCGCAACCGCCCTGCCCCGTCATCCCCCCTTGGCCCCTGCCCCGCCATCCCGGCGGCGCATCGGGGGGCGGGCGCAGGCAGACCCGCCGCCCCGGTTTTCAGCCCTTCGCCCCGGCCCAGATGCCCAGCAGGGCTGCGGCGGCGACCACCGCCAGGAACAGGTTGACGGCGATCAGCACACTGCCCGGCAGCTTGCGGATGTCGGGGGCGGGCAGCTCGGCCCGGAAGATCTGCCGCCAGACCCCCGCGACAAAGCAGAAGATCGCAAAGAGAATCAGCACCGATGCCTGCGCCAGCGCCAGCCAGTCGGGCACGACGCCCTTGAGCAGGGCACGCGCGCCGATGCCGCTGGCCAGCCCCACCAGCCCGGTGCGCACCCAGGCGGCATAGGTCCGCTCGGCGGCAAAGACGGTGCGGTCGCCGGCCAGTTCGGTCCGCCGCTCGGCGCTGTCCTTGGTGACGACGGCGGCCTTGGCCGTCACCTTTGCCGCCTGGGCCGAGGTTTCCGCCGCGGCCGAGGTGCGCGAGGCGGCCTGCGTCGTCTGCCGCGCCGCGGCGCTGGTATGTTCGGCCGCGCTGGCCGCGCTTTCGGCGGCATCCTGCGTCTGCCGCGCGGCCCCCAGGGCGGCCTGCGCCGCGCCTTCGGTCTTGTGCTCGTCCATTCCGGCCTCTTGTGGCAAGCCTTCTTCGCGCCGTCACTATAGCCCTGCGCGGCGCGGCCTGTCGCGGGCAAATTGTGCCGATCACGCCGGCGCGCCGGAACGGCAGGCCCCGGTCGGGGTTGAGGCGGGCTGCCACCCCCTTGCCGCACGAGGCCACCTTGGACCCTGCTACCCCGGCCCCCGCCGATGCCCGCGGACCCCTGCCCGACCGGGCCGAGCTGGATGCGCTCGGCCTCGGGGTCTATTGCCTCGATGACGAGGGGCGCTGCACCTATGCCAACCCGGCCTGCCTGGCGATGCTGGGCTATGGGGCCGGCGAGGTGCTGGGCCGCAACATGCACGATCTGATCCACCACAGCCATCCTGACGGGTCGGCCTATCCGCAATCGGCCTGCCCGATGGTGGCCACGCGCATGACGGGCCGGCCGGTGCGGCTGTCGAACGAGGTGCTGTGGCGGCGCGACGGCAGCTTCTTCACCGCCGAATATTCCGCCTGGCCGCTGATCGAGGGCGAGCGGATCGCGGGCAGCGTGGTCACGCTGGTCGACACCGCGCAGCTGGGCGGCGCCTCCGACCGGCTGGCGCTGCAGGTGACGGTCAGCCGCCTTCTGGCCGGCATGGCCGAGCCTGCTGAGGTGCTGACCCGCCTTCTGGCGGCGGTGGGGGGCAGCCTCGGCTTTCAGGCGGGGTTTTTCTGGGATGTGAGCCACCGCGAACGCCAGCTGACCGCGACCGCCAGCTGGAGCGCGCCGGGCTTTGATGCAGGCGCGCTGATCGACCGGACCATGTCCCTGACCCTCGACCGCGGCGATGACCTGCCCGGCCGCGCCTGGGAGGCGGGCGAGATCCTGAGCGGTCCCCCCGAGGGCCGGGCGGCGGCCGCGCGCGAGGCGGGGCTGGTCTGGGCGCTGGCGATCCCCGCGCGCCTCGGGCGGCGGGTTCTGGGCGTGATCGAGCTTTACGCCGCCCGGCCCCTTGAGGCGGGCGACGAGCTGATCGACAGCGCCGCGGCCATCGGCCAGCAGGCGGGGCAGTATCTGCGCCGCAGGCGGGCCGAGGCCGCGCTGCGCGACCGCGAGGAGGAGTTCCGCGACTTTGCCGAGAACCTGCCGCAGCTGACCTGGATCGCGGATGCGACCGGGGCGATCAACTGGTTCAACCGCCGCTGGCATGATTATACCGGCACCGCGCCGGGGCAATCCGAGGGCTGGGGCTGGGCGGCGCTGCATCACCCCGACCATGCCGAGCGGGCCGAGGCATCCTATCGCGCCGCCGTCAAGGCCGGCACCGTGTGGGAGGATACCTTCCCCCTGCGCGGAAAGGACGGGCGCTATCGCTGGTTCCTGTCGCGCGCCGTGCCCATCCCCGACGAGGACGGCCGCATCAGCCGCTGGTTCGGCACCAATACCGACATCACCGCGCAGCGCCAGGCCGAGGCGCGCGCCCTGGCGGCCGAGCGGCGCCTGCGCTTTGCCCTGCAGGTCGCGCGCATCGGCTCATGGAGCTGGGACATCGAGCGCGACACGCTCGAGGCGGACGAGGGCTTTCGCACGCTTTTCGATCTCGACCCCGGCGAGGCCGACCTGCCCGCCGCCGATCTTCTGGCCCGCCTGCACCCCGAGGACGCCGCCCGCGTGACCGAGGCCCTTGCCCTTGCCCGGCGCGAGGAAGGCGAGTTCGACCTCGAATTCCGCCTTTGCACCCGCGAGGGCGAGGTGCGGTGGGCGGTCCTGCGCGGCTCGGTCGAGCGGCGCCCCTTTGGGCGCGGCATCTATGCGCTGGGGATCACCTGGGACGTGACCGAGCAGAAGCGGCGCGAGGAGGATCTCGCCGCCGCCAAGCTGGTCGCCGAGGAGGCCAACCGCGCGAAAAGCCAGTTCATCGCCAATATGAGCCATGAGCTGCGAACCCCGCTGTCGGCCATCATCGGCTATGCCGAGCTGCTTGAGGAGGAAGCCGCCGATCTGGGCGATGCGGGCGGCAACATGGCCGAGGACCTGTCCAAGATCGAGGTCAGCGCGCGCCACCTGCTCTCGCTCATCAACGGGGTGCTCGACCTGTCCAAGATCGAGGCGGGAAAGATGGAGGTCGAGGTCGAGACATTCGATCTGGCCCCCCTGCTGGACGAGGTCTGCACCACCGTCGAAGGGCTGATGGCGAAGAAGGACAACCGCTTTGCCGCCGACATCGCCCCCGCCCTCGGGGCGATGCAGTCCGACCCGGTCAAGCTGCGGCAATGCCTGTTCAACCTGCTGTCGAACGCCGCCAAGTTCACCGAGGGCGGCGCGGTCAGGCTGACCGCGCGGCGCACGGGCGGGCGGCTGGTCTTTCGCGTGGCCGACACCGGCATCGGCATGACGCCCGAGCAGCAGGAAAGGCTGTTCCAGCGGTTCACCCAGGCCGATGTGTCCACCACCCGCCGCTTTGGCGGCACGGGGCTGGGGCTGGCGCTGACCAAGGCCTTTGCCGAGATGCTGGGCGGGTCCATCGCCGTCGAAAGCGCCGAAGGGAAGGGCACGACCTTCACCCTGACGCTGCCCGCCGACCTGCGCCATCCCGAGGGACCGGACGCCGCCGCGCCCGATGCGGCCGATGCGGCGGGCGGCCAGGTGCTGGTCATCGACGACGATCCGCACATGCGCGATCTTCTGGCGCGCTTTCTGGGCCGCGACGGGCTGGGGGTGGCCACGGCCGCGAACGGGCAGGACGGGCTGGCGCTGGCGCGGGCGCTGTCGCCCTCGGCCATCATCCTTGACGTGATGATGCCCAGGATGGACGGCTGGGCGGTGCTGTCGGCGCTCAAGGCCGACCCGGACCTGGCCGAGATCCCGGTCATCATGGTGTCGATGATCCGCGAAACCGGGCTGGCCTATTCGCTGGGGGCGGCCGACTATCTGACCAAGCCCGTGGACTGGCAGCGCCTGAAGGACACGGTGGATCGCCACCGCCTGCCCTCGGCCCCGCCCGCCGGGCTGGCGCTGCTGGTCGAGGGCGATGCGCCTGCGCGCGAGGAGCTTGCCCGCCTGCTGGAGGGCGAGGGCTGGGAGGTGGCGCAGGCCGAGGCCGCCGGCCCCGCCCGCCTGCGCCTGGCCGAACGGCGGCCCGACCTGATCCTTGTCAACCTGGACCTGCCGCAGGTCGGCGGCTTTGCCCTGCTGGGCGAGCTGCGCCGCGACCCTGCCCTGCGGCGCATCCCCGTCATCGCCCTGACCGAGGGCGCCCTGCCCCCCGAGGAACGCGCGGGCTTGCGCGATCAGGTGCGGCAGGTGATCCAGCCGGGCGAGGAAAGCGTTGACGAATTGCTGAACGAGTTAAAGCGCATCGCCGCCGAGCGGGCGCAGGCACGGATGAAAGGACAGGGTTGATGGCCAAGCTGCTTCTGGTCGAGGACACGCCGGAGATATGGGACTTCCTGTCCCGCCGCCTGGCCCGGCGCGGGCATGAGGTCGCCCTGGCCCATGACGGGCAGGCGGGGCTGGATGCGGCGCAGGCGGCCCCGCCGCAGGTGATCCTGCTCGACATGAACCTGCCGGTGATGGACGGCTGGACGGTGGCGCGGCGGCTCAAGGACGATCCCGCGACGGCGGCCATCCCCATCATCGCCCTGACCGCGCATGCCCTGGCGGGCGATCGCGAAAAGGCGCTGGCGGCGGGCTGTGACGACTATCACCCCAAGCCCATCGACTTCTCGCGCCTGCTCACGCAGATTGACGCCGCCCTGGAGGCCGCGGCATGAGGGTGGGCGAGATCATGGCGCGCCATGTCGAGTTCATCCCCGCCGACGCCCCGGTTTCCGAGGCCGCCGAGCTGATGGGAGAGCTGGAGGTCGGCGCCCTGCCGGTGGGCACGGCCGAGGATCTGCTGGGCGTGGTGACCGATCGCGACATCCTCTATCGCGTGGTCGCCCGCGGCCTGTCGGGCGCCGGGCTGCCGGTGGGCGAGATCGCCACCCGCCCGGTGATCGGCTGCGGCGAGGAGGACAGCCTGCAGGACGCGATGAACCTGATGGCCGCCCATCACATCCGCAGGCTGGTCGTCCGGGACGCGGTCGGCACGGCCGTCGGCTGGCTGACGCTGGCCGACCTTGCCCGCCACCTGCTGGTCGAACGCGGCACCGTTCAGGCGGCGCTGCGCGATCTGTCCGCCGAACCGGCAACCGAGGCCGCGCCCGCCCAGGGCTGAAACAGCGGCGGCCGCGGCCAGGCCAGCAAGGCCTTGGCCGGCTGCCGATCACGGGACAGACCCCGCGCCAGCACGGGGAGCGGGAGCGGGATCACCGCCGCGCCTGCGGGGGCGGGATCACGGCCCTTGCCCCGGCCAGCGCATCCGCAAACGCGCGCGCGCCGCGCGCGCGGGCCAAGGTGCCACAGACAGAAGGCCGCGCTTGCGCCCGCCCCATGCGTGGCCAAGGATGGCGCATGGCGCAGAAAGCCACCTGTCCACTGCCGGATCGCAGGACAACCGCCGCGCCTGCGGGGGCGGGATCACGGCCCTTGCCCCGGCCAGCGCATCCGCAAACGCGCGCGCGCCGCGCGCGCGGGCCAAGGTGCCACAGACAGAAGGCCGCGCTTGCGCCCGCCCCATGCGTGGCCAAGGATGGCGCATGGCGCAGAAAGCCACCTGTCCACTGCCGGATCGCAGGACAACCGCCGCGCCAGCAGGGAGCGGAATCACCGCTGCGCCAGCGCGGGGCGGGATCACCGCCGCGCCTGCGGGGGCGCGATCACGGCCCCTGCCCCCTGCGACCGTCAGGCGCGGTAGCGGCGTTCGAGGCTGCGGGCGATGTCGGCTGCAAGGCCAAGCCGCGCGGCCAGATAGTCGAGAAAGGCCCGGTTCACCTGGGCGCGCCGGTTCACCGCCAGCAGCGCCGCGGCATAGGCGTGGGTGGCCAGCCCCTCGGCCTCGACCCGCGCCAGCAGCGCCCCGAGATTTTGTGGCTCGGACAGGGCCGATGCCAGCCGCGCCTGCTCGGCCGCGCCGGCGCCGACGCGGCCCAGCACCTGCGGCAGCCCCTGCGCCTCGCGCGGATCGACCGTGCCATCGGCCTGCGCGGCGGCGGCCATCACATCGACCAGCAGCGCCCCCTGCCCCCCGTCCAAGGCGCGGAAGTTCAGCGTATGGGGCACCAGCACCTGCTGGCGGTTCGACAGCCAGCCATCGAGCAGGCGCGTCGCCAGCGCCGCCTCCAGCCGCCCCTCGGGGTCGGGGCCGGGGGACGGCGCCGACGGCGCATGCCCCAGGCCCGCCTCCTCCAGCGTCACGGCCTGGCCGTCGCGGTTGCGCGATGCCCGGAAAAGCCATCCCATGATATCCACTGCCAAAGGCTCCCCTGCATCAATGTCGGGTGGAACCGGGGCCGAGGCCCGGCGGTTCCGCCCTGCCTTTGCGGAGTGACCTAGGAATTGACCCTCGATCAAGCGCTTGCCTTCGGACTGATGGCCGTCACCATCGGTCTGTTCATCTGGGGGCGCCTGCCCTATGACCTTATCGCGCTGATTGCGCTGCTGGCGGGGGTCATCATCGGGATCATCCCCGCGGCCGAAGCCTTTTCCGGCTTTGGCGACGATGTAGTGATCATCGTGGCCACCGCCTTGCTGGTATCAGCCGCGGTGGCGCGGTCGGGGGCGGTGGAAACCGCGATGCGCCCCCTGCTGCGCAACCTCAAGGGCACGCAGTCGCAGGTGACGGTGCTGGTGCTGGCGGTCACGGCGCTGTCGATGGTGACCAAGAACGTGGGCGCCCTGGCCATGCTGATGCCGGTGGCGGCGCAGCTGTCGCGGCGCACGGGCACGCCGCTGTCCTTCATGCTGATGCCCATGGCCTTCGGCTCGCTCATCGGGGGGATCGTGACGCTGGTGGGCACCTCGCCCAACATCCTGGTATCCAAGGTGCGCGAGGATATCCTGGGCAAGCCCTTCGGCATGTTCGACTATGCGCCCGTGGGCATCGTCATCGCCGTGCTGGGCGTGGTCTTCCTGTCCTTCGCCTATCGCCTGCTGCCCGACCGCCGCGCCGCCAGCCGGTCGATGGACGCGGCCTTCACGCTCGAGGAATATGCGACCGAGGCGCGCGTCCCCGAAGGCTCGCCCTTTGTCGGCCGCACGGTGGCCGAGCTTGAGGCGCTGGCCGAGGGCGGGCTGCGCGTCACCACCGTCATCCGCGAACGCTTCCGCCGCCACGCCCCCCGCCCCGACGAGGCGCTGGCCGCCGAGGACGTGCTGCTGCTGAGCGGCGAGCCCGAGGATCTCGAACGCGTCGTCGCCCGCGCCCGCCTGCGCCTGGCGGGCGAGGAAGTGGCCGAGGACGAGACGGACGAGGGCGAGGCCGCCGTCGCCGAGGGCGTCGTCACCGCCGATTCCGCCCTGATCGGCCGCACCCCGGCCGAGGCGCAGCTGCTTGGCCGCCATGGCCTGCAGCTTCTGGCCGTCAGCCGGCGCGGCCATCGCCTTGATCGCCGCCTGCGCCGCCTGCGCTTCGAGGCGGGGGACGTGCTGATCCTCAAGGCCGCGCCCGAGCGGCTGGCCCCCTCGCTGGGCGAATTGCGCGTCTTGCCGCTGAGCCAGCGTGACGTGGCGCTTGGCAGCCGCAAGCGCAGCTGGATCCCGATCCTCGTCCTGGCCGCGGCGATGGTGCTGGTGGCGGCCCATGTCGTGCCGGTGGCCGTGGCCTTTGCAGGCGCGGCGGCGCTGATGCTGCTGCTGCGCGTGATGACGACCGAGGAGGCCTATGAATCGATCGAATGGCCGGTGATCGTGCTGCTGGCCGCGCTGATCCCGGTCAGCAACGCCATCCAGGCCACCGGCGGGTCAGACCTGATCGCCGCAGGGCTGCAACGCGTGGCCGGCGAGGTGCCGCCGCTGGCGGCCGTGGCGATGATGATCGTGCTGGCGATGGCGGTGACGCCCTTCCTCAACAACGCCGCGACCGTGCTGGTGATGGCGCCCATCGCGGCCAGCCTCGCCAAGCGGCTGGGCCTGAACCCCGATCCCTTCCTGATGGCGGTCGCGCTGGGGGCGGCCTGCGATTTCCTGACCCCGATCGGGCATCAGTGCAACACGCTGGTCATGGGGCCGGGCGGCTATCGCTTTGGCGATTACTGGCGGCTCGGCCTGCCGCTGTCGATCCTTGTCGTGGTGGTCGGCACGCCCATGATCGCGCTGGTCTGGGGCCTGGGCGGCTAAGCGCGAGGGCCGTCCGCCCGCAGGCAGGGGCGCCCTGCCGCCCACCCCCGCCGCGGCTGGCCTTGCGGGCCGGTCGGCCCGGCGGCTCAGGCCGGAGCAGCCATCTCGGTTTCCAGCCAGGCCGCGAAACCCGCGGCCCCCGGCCCAAAGCCGCGCAGCAGGTCCGCAGGGCCCTTGCCCCCCGCATGGGCCCGCCACAGTTCAGCCGCCGGAAGACCCCCGAACCATGCCACCCCCGCGGGAGAGCGGGGCGAGACCAGCACCTCGCATTCGGACAGCTGCCCGCGATCCACGATCACCTGCCGCCTTGTCGTGATCGGGCCTGCCGGGGGATGGGCCGGCTCGTCATCGGGGAACGACCCGCGCGCGCGCCAGAACGGCAGGGCAGAGCGGCCGGTCTCGGCCCGGATGAAATCGCGCCCGATCCGGGCCTGGCGCAGGAACAGCGCGCCCATGCGCTGTTCCAGGAACCGCCGCGCCAGATCCTTGCCGCCGCCATCCGGGCGCGCGGCAAGGGTGCGCCGGATGGCGGCGGCGGCAAGGGCGCCGGATACCGCCCAGAACATCCCGTGGCCCGACAGCGGGTCCATCGCGGCGGCCGCATCGCCGACCGGCAGCACCGACAGATCATCGGGCAAGGCTGACAGCACCGGCGCCGATTCGCGGATCACCATGGGCGCGGCGGCCAGCCTCGATCCGGGGGGCAGGCGATCGGCGCACAGGGCCAGACAGCGCGACAGACGCTCGGCCGGCGCAGCCGCCATGGGGCCGGCGGCGGCCAGGGTGATCTGCAACCAGCTCTTGCCGCCGCCCGGGCAGGCCAGCCATGCCCAACCCTCGTCGAAGGGCATCACCAGGGTCTGCGGGGCCGTTTCCGCCGCGCCCTCCAGCCATGCGCCGATCGAGACGGTCGGCGGGCCGCGCCGGATGGCGCCGCGCCTGCCGCCCCGCCGCCCGCGCGCGTCCAGCACCAGCGGCGCCTCGATCAGCCCGCCCGCGCCCAGCCGGGCGCCCCCGGCCGCGGGGGCCGCGGTGTCGGCGATCAGCCTGGCACCCGCGGCAACCGCGGCCTCGCGCAGCCGCCCGTCAAGCGCGGGGCGGGCCACCAGCCATTCCCGGTTTCCCTCATGCGCGGTGCCCGACCAGATGCTGCGGCGCGCGGCCCGCGTCAGGATGGCGCCGATATCGGGGACCATCTCGCGCTGAAGCCAGGCGGCAAGGCGGGGGCTCGTCCCCTCGATCCGGGACGGGGCCTCGCCCGGATCGATCAGAACGACGCGCTGGCCGTCGCGTGCGGCCAGCCAGGCCGAGACGGCGCCCGCCGGCCCGCCCCCGACGACGACAAGATCGACCCGCTCGCTCATCCGGCCTCCTGCCGGGCAGTGTGCTCGATCGCCTGTCATAAACGTGTCATTTGCGGCCAAGTTTGGCGCCCTGTGACATTTTGCCGCCCTTTGTCCGAAAATGACAAGTTTGCGGCACCGCAGTCGGTGACACTGGATGGCACAGCAACATGCGGGACGCGCGGTCCCGGTGCCAAAGGACCATCATCGGATGACCCGCCTTGCCCTTGCCATGCTTTCGACCTGTACGGTCTTTGCGCTTGCCACCCCCGCCCTTGCCAACAGCGGCGAGCAGGTGCTGGCCGATGTCTGCGGCGCCTGCCACACGCGGGACGAGCAGGGCAAGTATTCCCGCATCGACGACAGCCGCCGCACGCCCGAGGGCTGGGACATGAACGTCGTGCGGATGATCCGCAACTACGGCCTGGACGGCTGAAGGCGGTCAGGGCCGATGCGGCGCCGCAGATCCTGTCGGTCAGCCCCGGCCATATCAAGGCCGGCGAGGCGGCCGAGATCGTCATCACCGGCATCGGCCTGGAGGGCGCCCCCGCGCTGCCGGCCGGGGTCACGGCCGAGGTGGTGTCGGCCGATGCGAACCGTGTCGTCCTGAGGGCGGCGGCGGCGGCCGATGCGGCGGCCGGGCCGGGCGAGGTCAGGATCGGCGCCCTGGCCAGCCCGGCCGGCCTGATTGTCTATCGCGCGCTCGACCGGATCGCCGTCGAACCCGCGCTGACCTATTCGCGGATCGGCGGCAATGGCGGCCCGGTCGCCAAGCATCCCGCCCAGTTCGAGGCGATCGGCTGGCTGAACGGCCCCGATGCCAAGGCCGAAACCGCCGACGACATCCGTGTCGGCGCCATGCCGGCCGACTGGCGGACCGAGGATTTCGACGAGGCCGCGAAAAAGATGGAGGACGCCCGCTTTGCCGGCGCGATCGAGCCCAACGGCCTGTTCCAGCCGGCAGGCGCCGGCCCCAACCCCGAACGGCCCATGTCCACCAACAATGCCGGCAATCTCAAGGTGATCGCGGCGGTGAAGGATGGCGACAAGGTGCTTGAGGCGGCGGGGCATCTCTATGCGACGGTGCAGCGCTTCATCGATGCGCCGATCAACTGAAGGGGAACCCGATGACCGCGCTCGCTCTCATTGCCCATAACGCGCACCGGCTGGATGTGGACGGGCTTGCCATGCTGATGCATGTGCCGACCACCAGCCTGTTCCAGATGGATGCGGTCAGCCGCGATGTCTATGACCTGTTCCAGCGCGTCGGCGTCGCCGATGCCGCCATGCTGCAGGCGGAACTGAGCGGGCGGTTCAGCCCCCAGGACCTGGCCGACTGCGTGCAGAGCTTCGTCAGCCTCGACATCCTGCGCGACGCCGCCGCGCCCGAAACCCCGATCCGCATCCAGCGCGTCGAGGACATCGCCCTGTCCACGATCGTGCTGAACGTGAACACCGGCTGCAACCTTGCCTGCACCTATTGCTACAAGGAGGATCTGACGACCCCCGCCAAGGGCGAGCGGATGGATTTCGGCACCGCCCGCAAGTCGATCAACCTGCTGCTTGATCAGGCGCAGGCGCGCGGGGCGGTCAATGTCGTCTTCTTCGGCGGCGAGCCGCTGTCGAACATGCCGCTGATCCGGCAGGTGGTAGATTACGCCGAGGCGCGCGTGGCCGAACTGGGCAAAAGCGTCGATTTCTCGCTGACCACCAATGCCACGCTGCTGACCGAGGAGATCGTGGACAGGCTCGACGCGCACCGCGTGGCCATCACGGTCAGCATGGACGGCCCCAGGGCGATGCATGACAAGAACCGCCGCACCGTCGGCGGGCGCGGCACCTATGACGTGGTATCGGCCAAGGTGCGGATGCTGCTGTCGCGCTATCGCGCCCGGCCGGTCGGCGCCCGCGTCACCCTGACCCGCGGCGTGACCGACGTGATGGCGATCCACGACCATCTCAAGGATGATCTGGGCTTTGCCGAGGTGGGCTTCGGGCCGGCGACCTCTGGCCCGATCGCGGTGTTCAACCTTGACAACGCGCTGCTGCGCCAGGTGTTCGAGGACATGAAGACGCTGGGCCGGCGCTATGTCGAGGCCGCGATCCGCGGCGAGAATATCGGCTTTTCCAACATGCACCAGCTGCTGACCGACATCGCGCAGGGCACCAAGAAGGCGGTTCCCTGCGGGGCGGGCCTGGGCATGCTGGCGGTGGACAAGGGGGGCGATCTGCATCTGTGCCACCGCTTCGTCGGATCGCGACAGCCGACCTATGGCAATGTGGACAAGGGCATCGACGTGCCCCGGCTTGCCGCCTTCATCGAGGGGGCGCAGGATCGGTCGGGCTATGGCTGCCGCACCTGCCGCATCCGCTCGATCTGCGCGGGCGGGTGCTATCACGAAAGCTATGCCCGCCAGGGCGATCCCTTCTCGCCCGTCTATCACTACTGCGAGCTGCTGCGCGACTGGGTGGATTTCGGCATCGAGAGCTACACCCGCATCATGCAGGCCAACCCGTCCTTTTTCCGTCGCCACCTCGAACCGAGGAGAGCCCTGCAATGAAACATCTGACGCCGGCCAACGCCAAGGCCAAGCAGTTCACCGAGGCCGCCGCCGAGGGGCGCGAGGACGAGGTGGTTGCCATGAACTCGATGGTGGGTTGCACCACCTCCTTCGATCCGGGCTGGGAAATCGACGCCTTCGGGGGCGTGGCCAACCTTTGCCAGCCGATGGAGGCCGATCTTTACGGCTGCGCCGACCCCTGCTGGTGGCCCGCGCAGGTTCCCGACACGGTGAACACCTACCCGAACTGGAGCGACGCGGCCCCCGATGTCGAAAAGGACTGGCGCCAGCTGCAATCCGTCTTTCCCCGGACCAAGGTATGACCGCGATGCTGAACCGCGTTTCGATCTTTGCCCTCGCCACCCTGCTCGGCGTCGCGCCCGCGCTGGCCAGGGATTACCTGCTGGTCCCGGCACGTCCCGACAAGCTGGTGGTGGTGGATGCCGCCGCCATGTCGATCGACAAGGTCGTCCAGCTCGAGAACGCAGGCCCCCTGCCGCAGCTGCCGGTCGTCAATGACGAGGGCACCCGCGCCTATGTCATGATGAACAAGATGGAAAGCGTCGCCATCGTCGATCTGCTCAGCGGCGAGACGATCGGGCGCATCGAGATGAGCAGCGCCGAGGAGCGGGTGAAGGGCATGTTCGGCATGGACCTGTCGCCCGACGGCAAGACGCTGGCCGTCTATCAAAGCCCGGTCAGGATGCTGCAGGACGAATTCCAGGTCCAGCCGACCCGCATCGCCTTCTACGACGCCCAGACCGGCGCGCTCAAATCGACGGCCCCCGCGCCGCGCCAGATCACGGTGCTGGCCTGGTCGGGCGACGGCAGCAAGATCTATGGCCTGGGCCGCCGGATGCATGTCTTCGACGCGGCCGGAAAGCAGATCGACGAAAAGCCGATCGACACCTGGGAGCGCGCGAAATACAGCCAGCCGGACGTGCTGGACATCTAGTCCCAGTTCGAGACGTCGGGCATGGTGGTCAGCCCCTTCTATGCCGCCCGGCGCGATCTTGCGGCCGATGATCCGACCGCCTTCCGCACGGGCCTGCTGACGCAGGATCTGGACAGCGGCGAATTCAGCATGCGCGAATTCGAGGTGGCCGACATCTTCTATTTCTCGATGGCGGCCAGCCCCGACAAGACGCGCGCCTATGGCGCCTACAACTTCCTGTCCAGCTTTGATCTGAAGGCGGGAAAGCCGATCAAGCGGGTGCCGCTGCCGCACAGCTATTATTCGGTGAACGTCTCGACCGACGGAAAGACGCTGTATCTGGGCGGGGCGCTGTCCAATGTCGCGGCCTATGATGCCGAGACGCTCGAGCGCAAGGGCAGTGTCGCGCTGCCCGGCGGCGCGTCGACCTCGCTGGCCTCGGTGCGTGTGTTCACACGGAAGGACTGACCCGTGGGCGCCCCCCGGATCGGCCTTGTGGACAGCGGCGGGCCGGCGGATGCGATGCAGGGGGCATGCCTTTTCCTGCCGGACGGCCAGGCCGAGGCCCGGCCCGACCGGCTGGGCCACGGCACCGCCTGCGCCGCGCTGATCGCAAGGGCCGCACCGGGGGCGCGCCTGCTGCACGCGCAGGTCTTCCATGATCGTCCGGTGACCAGCGCCGACCGCGTCGCCCGCGCGATCCTGTGGCTGATCCCGCAGGCCGACCTGATCGTGATGAGCCTCGGCCTGCCCGCCGACCGGGCGCCGCTGGCCGATGCCTGCGCCCAAACGCAGCGCGCCGGGGTGGCAATGGTCGCCTCGGCCCCGGCGCGGGGCGGGCCGTGCTGGCCGGCGGCCTATCCCGGCGTGATCGCCGCCAGCGGCGATGCGCGCTGCGGATGGGATGATCTGTCGCTGCTGCCCGGCCGGCGGATCGGCGCCTGGTGCGCCTCGCCCGAACAGGGCGCGGCCGGGATGGGCGCGGCGGCTACAGGCGGGGCGGCGATGGGCGGGGCCAGCCTTGCCGCGGCGCGGGTCGCGGGGCATCTGGCAGCCCATTGGCCCGAGGCCCGGCACCATCCCGAATTGTGGCTGGCGGCGCGTGCCGCCCATGTCGGGGCCGAGCGGCGGGGCGTTCCGGCATGAAGCTGCGCGGCCGCCTTGCGCGCCTTGCCGCGCGCCTCGTCTTCGGGCCGCAGGCGGGCTGGCTTGCCCCCGTCATCGCCCGTTCGCTGCCCGGCATCGGGGCGGTGCTCGCAACCTCGCTGACGGCGGCGGCGCTGGGGCTGGCGCCGCCCTGGCTGACCAAGCAGCTGATCGACAAGGGGCTGATGGCGCGCGATGCGGGGGCGCTGTGGCTTTATGCGGGCGCGCTGTTTGCCGTAGGGCTGGCCGCGCTGGCTTCGGGCGCGGCCAACAGCCTGCTGCACATGCATTTTTCGGCGGCGATGCTGGCCGATCTGCGGGCGCGAATGCTGGGGGCGGCGATGGGCCGGCCCGCCACCCTGCCCGCGCTGGCGGTGGGCGAGGCGATGGCCCGGCTTGACGGCGACACGGCCGAGATCCAGCAATTCGCCTTCAACAGCCTGCTTGCCACGGCGGGATCGCTGTTCCGGCGGGGCGGCGATGCTGTTCGTGCTCGAATGGCGGCTGGCCCTGGCGGCGGTGGCGGCGGCGCCGCTGAACCTCATGTTCCTGGCCCGGGCGCGGCCCCGCACCCGCGCGCGGGCCGAAGGCGTGCGCAGCAGCCGCGGGGCGCTGTCGGCCTAGATGGTCGAGACGATCGCCGGCCTGCCCGCCATCCGCAGCCTGGGGGCCGAGGGCACGCGCGCCGCCGCCTTTGCGCCCTTGCAGGGGGCGCAGATCGCCCTGCTGATCGGCCAGCGCCGCTGGCTCGAGCTGACCTCGGCCGTGCCGCAGATCGTCAACGCGGCGGTGCGTTCGGCGGTGCTGCTGGCGGGCGGGCTGATGGTGATCGCGGGAACATGGCCGCTCGGCTCGCTGATCGCGTTTCTGGCCTATATCGGCATGATGACCGGGCCATTGCAGAACCTGCTTGGCCTTTATCATGCGCAGGCCCAGGCCAAGGTTGCCCTCGCGCGGTTGTCGGCGCTGGCGGCGCAGGCTGGGGCCGAGCCTTCGGGGCGGGCGCCTGCACCGGGGCCGGGCGGGCTGCGCCTCGTGGCGGCGCGGGCGCGGGCGGGGCGGCATCTGCCCTTGAACCTGACCATCCGGCCGGGCCAGCGCGTGCTGCTTGACGGGCCATCGGGGATCGGCAAATCGACGCTGGTGGGGCTGGCCGCGCGGCTGGCGCGCCCGAGGCGGGCGCGCGGGTCTATCTCGACGGCGAAGATGTCGCCGGGTTGAACCTTGCCGCCCTGCGCCGCGCCGTGGCGATCATTCCGCAGGAAGCCTGCCCTGTTCCAGGGCACGCTGGCCGACAACCTGCGCCTGGCCGATCCGGCGGCCGATGATGCGCGTCTGCGGCAGGTGCTGGATGATGCCGGGCTGCTGGCCGATCTGCGCGCGCGGGGGCATGATCTGGGCATGGCCATTGCCGAGGGTGGCCGCAACCTGTCGGGGGGCGAGCGTCAGCGGATCGCGCTGGCGCGCGCGCTGCTGCTGCCCTTCAGGGTGCTGGTCCTTGATGAAAGCCTCTCCGAGGTCGATTCCGGCACCGCCCTGCACATCCTCAACGCCCTGCTGGCGCGTTACCCCGACCGCACGATCATCGTCATCGCCCATGCCGGCCCGGCGCGGGCGCTGCCCTTCGATCAGGTGGTCACGCTGGCGGCCGACCCGGCCTTGCGCAATTCGCGCGGCGAGGCGCCGAACCAGCGCGAGAACGCGGTATGATCGGAATAGCCCAGGCGCATCGCGATCTCGGTCATCGGCAGGTCGCTGCGCACCAGCAGCGCATGGCCGACATCGCGCCGGCATGCCTCGGTCAGCGCGTGGAACGAAGTGCCCTCGGTGTCGAGCTGCCGGCGCAGGGTTCGCGTCGAGACGCCCATGTCATGGGCCACCGCGTCCTGGGTGATGTCCTGCCGGCCGATCCGCGCCATCAGCATGTGCAGGACGCGATGACTTGTCGGCCGGCGCCGCCAGTCGGCCTGGATCTGGGCCTCAAGCCCCTTCATCGCCCGCCGGAACGCCTCGCCCGTCTCCAGGGCCGAACGCTCGGCCTGCTGGCAGTCGAGCAGGCGGACGGGAAAGCTGATGGCGTTGACTTCGGATGGGCAAGGCGCCGTGCCCATGCGGCCGGCCAGGGCCCTGCGCGCCACGCTTGCCTCGTGTTCGAACGCGACGCTGCAGTTGCGCCCGGCGCCGGGCGCAAAGCGCAGGATCACCCCGGTCAGCAGGCCCAGCGTCAGTTCGGCATCCGCCTGGCGCGGCCAGACCGCATTGTCGAGGATGCGATAGGAAAACCGCCCCCGATCGTCCTCGACCCTGAAACCGACGCTGGATGGCGGCAAAGCCGCGCAGCGCCGCGCCGAGCGTAGGTGCCAGCGCAAGGGTGCAGCCGAGCGCGCCCAGATGGGCAAGGTCCATCGTCTCGCCCGCCCGCCACATCGCCAGCGGGTCGAGCGAACGGGCCGCGATCGCTTCCAGCCGGGCCGCGAAATCGGCCAGCAGCATGGTCGGCTTTTCGCCCTCCGCGGCCTCGTCCCCCATCACGCCCGCCAGCGCCGCCAGCGGCCGGGAGATGATCCACGATCCCTCCACGCAAGTCCCCTTCCCTCTCCCCGCGAAAAGCTTCGGGCGGATGGTTGGCTTGCGTCAACTCCAGTTTGCGTGCCTGCGCGACAACGCGCCTGAATGATGAAGGAAAAGTCATGTCCGACTACAAACTGCTGATCAATGGACAGCTGGTGGACGGCGATCAGACCATGCCGGTTCTGAACCCCGCGACCGAGGAGGTGCTGGCCGAGTGCCCGCGCGCATCCGAGGCCCAGCTGAACGAGGCCGTCGCCGCGGCCAAGGCGGCCCATCCCGCCTGGGCGCGCCGCCCGATCGGGGAACGGGGCCAGATGCTGATGGACTGGGCCGACGCGATGGAGGGGCAAGCCGACAGCCTTGCCCGCCTGCTGACGCAGGAACAGGGCAAGCCGCTGGCCGAGGCCACCGCCGAGATCGCCTATACCGTCTATTTCATCCGCAACCTCGCGCCGCTGGACCTGCCGGTGAAGGTGATCGAGGACAATGACAGCCGCCTGGTCGAACAGCATCGCCGTCCGCTGGGCGTGGTGGGCGCGATCATCCCGTGGAACTTTCCGGTTCTGCTGATCGCGTTCAAGGCGCCGCTGGCCCTGCTGGCGGGCAACACCCTTGTCATGAAGCCCGCCCCGACGACGCCGCTGACCACGCTGAAGGTGGGCGAGATCATGGCCGGCATCTTCCCCGCCGGGGTGGTCAACATCGTCACCGACCAGAACGATCTTGGCCCCAAGATGACCCGGCACCCCGACATCGCCAAGATCAGCTTCACCGGCTCGTCCGAAACCGGGCGCAAGGTGATGGCCAGCGCGGCGGAAACGATCAAGCGCGTCACGCTGGAACTGGACGGCAACGATGCCGCGATCGTGCTGCCGGGGGCCGATCCCGATGCCGTGGCGCCAGGCATCTTCGGCGCGGCCTTCATGAATGCGGGGCAGGTCTGCCTCGCCGTCAAGCGGGTCTATGTCCATGACAGCCTTTATGACGCGGTGGTCGAGCGGCTGGCGAAACTGGCCGAGGCGGCGGTGGTCGATGACGGGCTGAAACAGGGCACGACCATCGGCCCGATCCAGAACCGCGCCTAGTTTGAAAAGGTGCAGGGCATCATCGAACAGGCCCGGCGCGACGGGCGCCTGGTCGCCGGCGGCACCGTCGAGGACCGGCCGGGCTATTTCATCCGCCCCACCATCATCGCCGACATCGACGATGACGCCGAGCTGGTCGCGCAGGAACAGTTCGGCCCGGTCCTGCCGGTCCTTCGCTTCGACGATCCCGAGGACGCGCTGAAGCGCGCCAATCACAGCCCCTGGGGCCTTGGCGGATCGGTCTGGGGCGCCGACCGCGCCCTGGCGCGCGACATCGCGCTGCGGATGGATGCCGGGCAGGTGTGGATCAACAAGCATCTCGATTTCGGGCCGAACATCCCCTTTGGCGGGGCCAAGCAATCGGGCATCGGCGTCGTATTCGCCGAGGAAGGGCTGGCCGAATTCACCCAGATCCACGTCCTCAACGAAGCCCGCTGATCGGCCGGGCGGGGCGGCTGCGCCCTTGGCTGGCGCGGCCGCCCTCGACAGCCTTGCCCCCGTCCCGCGGCCGGGGCCTTTCACCGGCGATCCCGGCGGCTTTTGCCCGCGCTGTCGCGGCGCCTTCTCGCCCTGTCCCCCAGGGGGCGGGGCGGGCGCAGGCAGGCGCGCGGGGCGGGCAGCGCGAGGGCCGTCAGGACGATGGCGCCCGCGCCGGCACGGGTGCTGGCGATCACGGTATTGCTGATCCGGGCGGCGGCTGCCGCGGCGGCCCGGCCGTCACGGGGCCGTCCCCATCCGGGGGCAAGCCCCAGGCGCCCCGCGCCCTCGGCCCGTGCCCCTTGGCGCACAGGGCCTCCAATTGACCATTAATGTCATTGTTTTCGGTGCCCTGCGGCGTAGTCTCTTGCTGCGGCCAAGGGCGCGCGTCAGGGAGGAGACTGAATGACCGAACAATCCGCATCCATGGTGCGCCCTGGCTATGCCGATGCCATCAACCTGTTCCGAATCGAGAACGCGATCGCGCAGTTGCAGGGCGATCTGGTCACCGGGCTGAACGCCTGCGCCGAATGCGTCGATCGCCACTGCGGGGAAGACCGCCTCGCGCTGCGCCATGTGGCGCCCGACGGCACGCTGACGAGCTACAGCTTCGAGCAGCTGCGCGAGATGGCGGCGCGCTTTGCCAATGTGCTGGCCGCGCAGGGGATCAAGGCGGGCGACGTGGTGGCGGGCATGCTGCCGCGCACGCCCGAGCTGATGGCGGCGGTGCTGGGGACATGGCGGATCGGCGCCGTCTATCAGCCGCTGTTCACCGCCTTCGGCCCCGCCGCGATAGAACAGCGCTTCGCCACCTCGGGCGCGAAGCTGGTCGTCACCAATGCCGCCAACCGGGCCAAGCTGGACGACGTGCCCGCCCGCCCGCTCGTGGCGATGGTGCTGGCCGCGGGCGAGGCGCTGCCCGAGGGCGATCTGGACCTGCGCGCCGCCATGGCCGCGGCCCCCGCGCAATTCGATCCGGTGCTGCGGGGCGGGGACGATCTGTTCCTGATGATGTCCACATCGGGCACCACCGGCCTGCCCAAGGGCGTTCCGGTGCCGCTGCGCGCGCTGCTGTCCTTTGCCGGCTACATGCGCCATGCGATCGATCTGCGCCCCGATGACGTGTTCTGGAACATCGCCGATCCGGGCTGGGCCTACGGGCTTTACTACGCCATCACCGGGCCGCTGCTGCTGGGCCAGGCGACCACCTTTGTCGAGGCCGGCTTCACCGCCGCCTCGACCTATGAGGTGATCCGCCGTCTGGGCGTCACCAACCTGGCCGGCTCGCCCACCGCGTTCCGCCTGCTGATCGCAGCGGGCGAGGGCGCGGCAGAGCCGGTCAAGGGGATGCTGCGCGTCGTGTCCTCGGCCGGCGAGCCGCTGAACCCCGAGGTGATCCGCTGGTTCGACCAGCATCTGGGCGCCCCGATCCACGACCATTACGGCCAGACCGAACTGGGCATGGTGGTCAACAACCATCACGGGCTGGATCATCCGGTCCGCGCCGGATCGGCGGGCTATGCCATGCCCGGCTATCGCATCTGCGTGCTGGACGAGAACCGCCGGGAACTGGGGCCAAACCAGCCGGGCATCCTGGCGGTGGACATCAGCAATTCGCCCCTGCTGTGGTTCACCGGCTATCACAACAAGGACACCCCCGCGATCGCGGGCGGCTATTACAGCACCGGCGACAGCGTGGAATTCGAGGCCGACGGCTCGATCAGCTTCATCGGGCGGCTGGATGACGTGATCACCTCGTCGGGCTATCGCATCGGCCCCTTCGACGTGGAATCGGCCCTGCTGGAACATCCCGCGGTAACCGAGGCCGCCGTGATCGGCGTTCCCGACCCCGAACGGACCGAACTGGTGAAGGCCTTCGTCGTGCTGGCCGAGGGCCATCAGGGCAGCGACGCGCTGGCCGATGAGCTGGCCCAGTATGTCAAGCAGCGGCTTTCGGCCCATGCCTATCCGCGCATCATCGACTTCGTGACCGACCTGCCCAAGACGCCCTCGGGCAAGATCCAGCGATTCGTGCTGCGCAAGGCCGAGATCAGCCGGCAGGCGGCGCAGGCCGCGCCCGCCCCGCGGCAGGGCATGGCGAATGCGGTCGTCCTGGTGACGGGGGGCGGGTCGGGCCTTGGCGCCGCTGTGGCGCGGATGGTTGTCCAGAACGGCGGCAAGGCCGTGCTGCTGGACGTGAACGCCGATGCGGGGCAGGCCGTGGCCGAGGAGCTGAGCGCCCCGGCGGTCTTTGTAAAGACCGATGTCACATCCGAGGCCGATGGCCGCGCGGCCATCGCGCGCGCCATCGAGGCCTTCGGCCGCATCGACGTGATGGTGAACTGCGCGGGCGTGGCGCCGGGGGAAAAGATCCTGGGCAAGAACGGCCCGCACCGGCTGGACAGCTTTGCCCGCGCCATCACGATCAACCTGGTCGGCACGTTCAACATGCTGCGCCTTGCGGCCGAGGCGATGGCGCGGAACGAACCCGACGCGCGCGGCGAACGGGGCGTGATCGTCAACACCGCCTCGATCGCCTGTCAGGACGGCCAGATCGGCCAGTGCGCCTATGCCGCGTCCAAGGGGGGTGTCGCCTCGCTGACCCTGCCGGCGGCGCGGGAACTGGCGCGCAGCGGCATCCGCGTCGTCGCCATCGCGCCGGGCATCTTCGGCACGCCCATGATGGCCGGCCTGCCGCAAGAGGTGCAGGACAGCCTGGGCGCCACCGTGCCCTTCCCGTCGCGCCTGGGCGATCCGGCCGAATATGCCGCCCTTGTGCGCCACGTGGTTGAAAACCAGATGCTGAACGGCGAGGTGATCCGCCTGGACGGGGCGCTTCGCATGGCCCCGAAATGAGGATTGCTGCCATGACCGATCATGATCCCATCGTCATCCTGGGCGACGCCCGCACCCCCATGGGCGGGTTCCAGGGCGATCTGTCCGGCCTGACGGCCGCCCAGCTTGGCGCGGCCGCGATCCGCGCCGCGGTTGAGCGCAGCGGCATTGCGCCGGATGCGGTCGAGGAAATCGTCATGGGCTGCGTGCTGCCGGCCGGGCAGGGGCAGGCGCCGGCGCGCCAGGCGGCAATCGGCGCGGGCCTGCCGCTGGGCGCGGGGGCCACGACCGTCAACAAGATGTGCGGATCGGGGATGAAGGCGGCGATGTTCGCCCATGACCTGCTGCTGGCCGGTTCGGCCGACATCGCCGTGGCGGGCGGGATGGAGAGCATGACCAACGCCCCCTATCTGCTGGCCAAGGCGCGGGGCGGCTTTCGCATGGGTCACGGCGAGATCAAGGACCACATGTTCCTCGACGGGCTGGAGGACGCCTATGACAAGGGCCGCCTGATGGGCAGCTTTGCCGAGGAATGTGCCGATGCCTACGGCTTCACCCGGCAGGACCAGGATGCCTATGCGCTGCAATCGCTGACCCGCGCCCGCAGCGCCATCGAGGGCGGCGCCTTTCGCGCCGAGATCACCCCCGTGACCGTTCCCGGCCGCAAGGGCGACATGCTGGTCGAGATCGACGAGCAGCCCGGCAAGGCGATGCCCGACAAGATCCCCACGCTCAAGCCCGCCTTCCGCAAGGACGGGACGGTGACGGCGGCGAACAGCTCCTCGATCTCGGACGGGGCTGCGGCCATGGTGCTGATGCGCCGCAGCCGGGCCGAAAGGCTGGGCCTGAGGCCGCGCGCGGTCATCACCGGCCATGCGACCTATGCCGGCAAGCCCAGCCTGTTCCCCACCGCCCCGGTCGGGGCGATCCGGCGGCTGGCCGAGCGCACCGGCTGGAACCTGGGGGATGTGGACCTGTTCGAGGTGAACGAGGCCTTTGCCGTCGTCGCCATGGCCGCGATGCGCGAGCTGGACCTGCCCCATGACCGGGTGAACGTCCATGGCGGGGCCTGCGCGCTTGGCCACCCGATCGGCGCATCGGGTGCGCGGGTCATGGTCACGCTGCTGAACGCGCTGGAAACCCATGGCCTGTCGCGGGGCGTCGCCGCGCTGTGCATCGGCGGGGGCGAGGCCACCGCCCTCGCCATCGAGCGGCTGTCCTGATCGGGCCGGCCGGGCAAGGGGCGCGGGACGGGGGCGGCGCGCAGGATCAGCCTGGCTTTCCCGCCCCCCGACCGGCGGGGCGCGGCTGCGCCCTGCCCCGCGAAAGGATGCGGCGGATGGGCGATGCGGGCCTTGCCGTCCCCACCGGGCCACGCGGCTGAAAAGCCCGCATCGCCGACCGAGCGCGGGGGGCCGGGACAAGCGCCGGCGCCGATGGCGGTGCCCCTGCCCTCATCCCGGCCCGAGGGCGCGCGGCCTTGCGCCCGGCCCGGCAGCCTGCCGCGAGGCGATCAGGGCCTCAGCGCCACCTTAAGCACCCCGTCGCGCTGGTTGGCGAACAGGTCGTAGGCTTCCTCGATCTGGTCGAGGGTGAAGCTGTGCGTCACCATTTCCGACAGGTCGATGCGGCCGGAATCGATGACGGCCATCAGGCGGCGCATCCGCTCCTTGCCGCCGGGGCACAGGCCGCTGATGATCTTGTGATCGCCCAGGCCCGCTGCATAGGCGTCCAGCGGGATGCGCAGGTCGCCGGAATAGACGCCCAGGCTGGACAGCACCCCGCCGGGCCGAAGCACACGCAGGCAGCTTTCAAAGGTGCGCGCGGTCCCCAGCGCCTCGATCGCCACATCGACGCCGCGCCCATCGGTCAGTTCCATGATGCGCTCGACCGGATCGCAGGCGGTGAAATCCACCACCTCGTCGGCGCCCATGCGGCGCGACACCTCCATCCGGCGGGCGATGGAATCGACGGTGATGATCCGCGTCGCGCCGCTCAGCCGGGCGCCCGCGGTGGCGCAAAGGCCGATCGGCCCCTGGGCAAAGATCGCAACCGTGTCACCGATGCGCACGCCCCCCTGTTCGGCGCCGGCAAAGCCGGTGGACATGATGTCGGGGCACATCAGCACCTGCTCGTCCGTCAGGCCGTCGGGGATCACCGCAAGGTTCGTCATCGCGTCGGGCACCAGCAGGTATTCCGCCTGCGCCCCGTCGATGGTGTTGCCAAAGCGCCAGCCGCCCATCGCCTGAAAGCCGTGCCGGCTGCGCGGCCCGTCCTGCGAGCATTGCCCGCACAGGCAGGCGTTGGAATAGCCCGAGGGCGTGATCGCGCCGGCGATGACCCGCTGCCCCTCGCTGAACCCCTCGACGGCAGAGCCGAGCTTTTCGATGATTCCCACGGGTTCGTGGCCGATGGTCAGCCCCCGCGCCACGGGATATTCGCCCTTGAGGATATGGACATCGGTGCCGCAGATGGTCGTGGTGGTGATGCGGATGACCGCATCCAGCGGACCGGGCGAGGGGATCGGCTTGTCCTCAAGGACAATGCGGCCCTTTTCGACGAACACGGCGGCTTTCATCATCGGCACTGGTCTTCCTCCCGTCATGGCGGCATCCGGGGATCGGCGCTGTCAGGCCCATCCCTGCCCATCTTCGCCAGCCTCGCCATCCGCTGTAAGAAGAATATGACATGGATCAAGCCGGGTCCGTTCATGCCCCGCGCCTTGTGCCGCGGGGCGCGGCGGCGTCAGGCCGCGGCGGGCATGCGCAGGCCCAGGATCGCCCTGGCCTGCCGCCAGTCGGCCACGGGGCGGTCATATCGCGCGCACAGATCCGCCGCGCGCCGCACCAGCGCCGCATTCGACGGCGCCAGCCTCTCGCGGTCGAGCCGGACATTGTCCTCAAGCCCCGTGCGCGCATGCCCGCCCGAGCTGATCGCCCATTCGTTCAGCACGATCTGGCTTGGCCCGATCCCGGCCGCGCACCAGGGCGCATCCGCGCCGAACAGCCGTTCCACCGTGCGGATGTAATAGTCGAACACGTCGCGGTCGGCGGGCATGGCGTTCTTCACGCCCATCACGAACTGCACATAGGGCGTGCCGGCCAGCCGCCCGTCATCGGCCATCCGCTTGGCCTGCAGGATATGCGACAGGTCAAACGCCTCGATCTCGGGCTTGACGCCATGGGCCAGCATCTGCGCCGCCAGCCAGTCCACCAGATCGGGCGGGTTCTCATAGACGCGGGTCGGAAAGTTGTTCGAGCCGACCGAAAGCGACGCCATGTCGGGGGCCAGCGGCAGCATGCCCCCCCGCGCCTGCCCCGCGCCAGACCGCCCGCCCGTGGACAGCTGCACGATCATGCCGGGGCAGTGCGTCTCGATCCCCTCCTTCAGCCGGGCGAAGCGTTCGGGGTCCGAGGTCGGGCGCCCCTCGTCGTCGCGCACATGGCAATGCGCGATGGTGGCACCGGCCTCAAAGGCCTCATGCGTCGATTCAACCTGCTCGGCGATGGTGATCGGAACCGCCGGGTTGTTCTCCTTGGTCGGCAGCGACCCGGTGATCGCAACGCAGATGATGCAGGGCTTGCCAGAGACGTCAGACATGGGTGCTTCCTGGGTTGGTTCGTGGCGCGTGCGGGTTCACAGATGGCCGGTTTCGCCAAGAAACCGGGCCAGGATCGCGGCATATGCGTCCGGCGTTTCCACGCAGGGGATATGCGCGGCCTCCTCGATCAGATCGAACCGGGCCCCTCGGATCAGATCGGCGGTGGCCTGCACGATGTCGGGCGGGGTGGCGCCGTCATGGCCGCCCGCGATCAGCTGCACGGGCAGGCGCAGATCGCGCGCCGCATCGCGCAGATCGGCCGATGCGATGGCCGCGCAGCAGGCGACATAGCCCTCGGCCGGCTGGCGGGCCAGCATGCGCGCCCAGGGGGCCTGCCGGCCCGCGGCCCGGAAGGCTGGGGAAAACCACCGCTCCATCGTCGCATCCGCGATGCTGGCCAGGCCATCGGCCCGGATCGCCGCGATGCGGGCGTTCCACATCGCCCCATCCCCGATGCGCACGGCCGAGTTCGAGATGACCAGCCCCGCCAGCAGGCCCGGATGGCGCAGGGCCAGCGACTGCCCGATCAGCCCGCCGATCGACAGCCCGACGAACAGGGCGCGGCCCAGCCCCAGATGCCGCATCAGCGCCGCCGCGTCGTCGGCCAGCGTCTCGATCGCATAGGGGCCGGGGGTTTCCTCGGACAGGCCATGGCCGCGCTTGTCATAGCGCAGCACGCGCAGGCCGCTGGGCAGATGCGGCAACAGATCGTCCCACACCCGCAGATCGGTGCCCAGCGAGTTGGCAAACACCACCACCGGGCCGCCCTCCGGGCCGTCGAGCCGATAATGCAGGTCGGCCCCGTTCACGGTTGCGGTCAGCATGGGCGGGTCGCCCCCGGCGAAGGGATTGTTGCGCTGGCGTCCATGAGCTGTCCTTTCGGGATTGATGGGCCGACCAAGGCGATGATGCACCCGGTCGGCCCTGCGTCTGATCAGGCCGCAGCCAGCGGCCGCGTCGTCGTATCCCGGCGATGCGCCAGGGTGAACACCACCATCGCCGCCACCGACACCACCGCCGGGATCGCGAAGATCAGGAAGTTGTCGCGCAGCGGCAGTTGCCGGGCCAGCAGGAACCCGCCCAGCGTCGGCCCGACGATCGCCCCGACACGGCCCACGCCCGACGCCCAGCCCAGGCCCGTCGAGCGGACCGACAGGTCATAAAGCTGCGCGACGCTGGCATAGAGCAGGATCTGCGTGCCGATCGTGGATGCCCCGGCCACAAAGATCAGCGCGAACAGCACCGCGGGCGACGGGCCAAAGCCGATCAGCGCGATCGAGGCGGCGGCGGCGGCGAAGAAGGCCACCACGACCTTGGGCAGGCCGAACCGGTCGCCCAGCCGGCCCCCCGTGATCGCCCCGATCATCCCGCCGAAGTTCAGCGAAAAAAGGCTCAGCAGGCTGGCCTTTTCGGCATAGCCGGCCTCTTGCAGCACCTTGGGCAGCCACGAGGACAGCAGATAGACCAGCAACAGGCAGCAGAAGAACGACACCCACAGCATGGCCGTGCGGGTGGCGCGGTTATGGCCGAACAGCGCCGCGACCGAGGCCGGGGCGCCCTTGGTATCGGTGAAGACCAGCTGGTCGCCCGCGCCCACGCCCGGATCGATGCGGGCCAGCAGCCGCCGTGCCTCGTCCTGGCGGCCCTGCCGGATCAGGAAGCCCAGCGATTCGGGCAGCTTCCACAGCACCAGCGGCAGCAGCGCCAGCGGCAGCGCGGCGATGAAGAACATCGGCTTCCACCCCCAGACGGGGATCAGCTGGATGCCAAGGATCGCGGCCACCATGCCGCCGATCGAATAGCCCGAGAACATGATGGCCACCATCGTGCCGCGCAGGCGCTTTGGTGCGTATTCGTTCATCAGCGCAACGGCGTTCGGCATCAGCCCGCCGCAGCCCAGACCCGCGATGAAGCGGAAGATCTTGAACTGCGTGGGCGTATTGGCAAATCCCGTCAGCAGCGTCGCCGTGGTGAACAGCGCAAAGCTGAGCGCGATGCCCTTCTTGCGGCCGATCCGGTCGGCCAGCGGGCCGAAGACCAGCGCCCCGAACATCATCCCGAACAGCGCCCAGGCCTGCAAGGCCCCCGCCTGCGGCTTGGTCAGGCCCCATTCCTTGATCAGCGTCGGCAGCACCGTGCCGGCCACGAACACGTCATAGCCATCGACGATCAGCAGCGCGCCGCACAGCGCGACCACCATCCATTGAAAGCGGCCGAACGGACTTTGGTCCATCGCCTGGCCGACATCTATCGTTCGCATGTCCTCTCCTCCCCTCAAGCTTGTGATCGGGCCGCCGCGCCTAGCCCAGATCGCCTCCCGCGACCGGCAGGATGGTGCCGGTGACATAGCCCGCCTCGTCCGAGGCCAGGAACAGGATCGGCGCCACCTGTTCGTCGATGGTGCCGTAGCGGTGCATGAAGCTTGACTGCTTCACCTGATCCACGACCTCGGCCATCCATGCCTTTTCCTCGGCGCTGTCGCCTTCGGCGTTGCGGGGGATGCGCCGGGGGGGCGCCTCGGTTCCGCCCGGCGCGGTGGCGACCACGCGGATGCCGCGCCCGGCCAGCTCCATCGCCAGCGACATGGTGATCGCATTGATCCCGCCCTTGGCCGCCGAATAGGGCACGCGGTATATCCCGCGCGTGGCGTTGGACGAGACGTTGACGATGGTGCCGCTGCCCCGCGCGAACAGATGCGGCAGCACCGCGCGGCAGCAATACAGCGTCGGCATCAGCGAGCGGCGGATCTCGGCGTCGATCTGGGCCGGCTCGAACGCCTCATAGGGGCGCATGCGGATCGCGCCGCCGACGTTGTTGATCAGGATGTCGATGCCGCCGAAGGTTTCGGCGGCAAAGCGCATCGCGGCCTCGGCCCCGTCCCATGTTTCCAGATCGGCGCTGAAGGCCGCGGCCGTTCCCTGCGCCTCGGCCGCGACATCGGCGACGAAATCGGCCCGGTCGACCAGCACGACCTGCCCGCCCTCGGCGGCCGCGCGCAGGGCGACGGCGCGGCCGATCCCCTGCGCCGCGCCGGTGACGACGACGACCTTGCCGGCAAAGCGGCCGGGAAAGACCGCGCCGCTCATGCGACGGCCTGCGCGGCGGGCGCGTTGGGGGTGAACTTCTCGTAATGAAAGCTGGCGGGGCGGATGCCGTTCTCGTCGAGCCAGTGGCGCACCGCATCGACCATGGGGGGCGGGCCGCACAGATACAGGTCGAACCCGCCCGCCGTCAGGTCAGCGGGCATGTGCTGCGTGACCCAGCCCTTGCGCGGATGGGCCGATCCGTCCTCGGCCACCACCGTCGAATAGGTGAAATTGGGCAGGCGCGCGGCATAGGCCTCGATCTGCTCGACCAGAACCAGGTCCAGATCGCGCGTCACGCCATAGATCAGATGCACCTTCTGGTCCGAGCCGCTGCGGGCCAGCACCTCGAGCATCGACAGGAAGGGCGCCAGCCCCGTGCCCCCGGCCAGGAACAGCAGCGGGCGCACCGGATCGCGCAGATAAAAGCTGCCCAGCGGCCCGGTCAGCGTCAGCTTGTCCCCCGGCGCGGCGCCGGCCAGCCAGCCGCTCATCAGCCCGCCGGGGATCATCTTGATCAGGAAGCCGGCGCGCCTTTCGCCGGGCGCGGTGCTGAAGGAATAGGAGCGGTGATCGCCGCTGCCGGGCACCGTGATGTTGACATACTGGCCCGGCAGAAAGGCGGGCGCGGCGGCATCCATGTCCAGTTCAAGCACGATCGCCGCGTCGTGATGGGGCTGCACGCTGGCCACCGTCGCGGCAAAGCTTTGCATCCCCGTCTTGCACGCGGTCGAGCTGGTCGGCACCGACAGCACGCAATCGCTGCTGACGGTCATCTGGCAGGTCAGCACCAGCCCCTCGGCGGCCTCGTCCTCGGTCAGCGCGTCCTCGATGAAATCGTCGCCCAGCTCATAGGCGCCGCTTTCGGCGCGGCACTTGCAGGTGCCGCACACGCCGTCCGAACAGTCCATCGGCAGGTTGATCTTGTTGCGATAGGCCGCATCCAGCACCTTTTCGCCGGGCTGGCAGTCGATGATGCGCGTCACCCCGTCCTCGAAGTTCAGCGCGATGCTATAGCTGGACATGGACACTCCTCCCTTGGGTGTCCGGCCTGGCCATCAGACGTGATAGACGTCGATGACCTGCCGGATATAGTCGTTCTTGAGGACGATCTTCTTGGACGAGATCACCAGCCCGTCCCCGCCCCGGCGCAGCGTCACGAACATCGTGCCGAAGAACTGGTCGGTGACCTTGTAGCGGTGGTTCAGCGTCAGGAAGTTGTAGCGCACGTCCACCTCGTCCCCGCGATCGGCCAGCACCTCGACATTGCTGACGGTATGGCTGGTGCGCGGCTCGGGCGTGGATGCGCCCGAGCGTTCCGTCTTGATGCGGAACACGCGATCCTCCAGCCCGTCCCGCGTCGGATAGAACATCAGCGAGATTTCGGACTGCGGGTCTTCGGTGATCTGGTCGTCGTCGTCCCAGGCGGGCATCCAGTAGCGGACATCGGGCGCATAGCAGGTCAGCCATTCATCCCATTGCCGGTCATCGAGCAGGCGCGCCTCGCGGTAGAGGAAGGCGCAGATGGTGTCATGGGGAATGCTCATGCCGCCTGCCCCCCGCATTCGGCGCTCAGGCCCGCATGCAGCAGCGACTGGCCGCTTTTCTCGCGCGCCAGGGCGCTGCGCATGGCATCGGCCCAATAGGCGTGCTGGCGCACGAACAGGCCCTCATCCTCGCTGCGCTCGCCCGAAAGCTGCGGGTTCAGGCCCATGCGCCGGGCATTCTCGTCGGGGCCGTTAATCCACAGCGGCGCGCCGCGCGACATGTCGTTCCACAGCGCGGCTGTGCCGTGATAGGCGGTCTGGCAGGCGCGGAATTCCTCGAGATCGTCCGAGGTGCCCATGCCCGAGACGTTGAAGAAATCCTCATACTGGCGGATGCGGTGGGTGCGGTCGGCCGCGCTTTCGCCCTTGGGGCCAAAGCAGAATATGGTGACCTCGGTCTTGTCCACGCTGAGCGGGCGCACGACGCGGATCTGGGTCGAGAACTGGTCCATCAGGAACACGTTGGGATAGATCCCGAGGTTGCGGGTCTGGCGGACGATGAAATCGGCCCGTTCCGCGCCCACGCGCGAGGCGATTTCCTCGCGCTGGCCCCAGACCGGGCGCACCTCGGGGTTCATCGCGTTGGTCCACAGCAGGATATGGCCGTTTTCAAAGCCATAGACGCCCGCGACCGATTTCGACCAGCCCGAGGCATCGACCGCCTTGGTGCCTTCCTCGTTGCGCCGGCCCATCGTCGCGGCATAGTTCCAGTGGACCGAACTGACGTGATAGCCGTCGCAGCCGTTTTCCATCTGCAACTTCCAGTTGCCGTCATAGATATAGGACGAGCTGCCGCGCAGCACCTCGATCCCGTTCGGGGCCTGCCCGACGATCTGGTCGATGATGACGCGCGCCTCGCCCAGATAGTCGCTCAGCGGGGCGACATCGGCGTTGAGGCTGCCGAACAGAAAGCCGCGATAGCTTTCGAAGCGGGCCACCTTGACCAGATCGTGCGAGCCGTCCTTGTTGAACTGTGCGGGATACTGGCTGGTCTTTTCGTCCTTGACCTTCAGCAGCTTGCCCGTGTTGGAAAAGGTCCAGCCGTGGAACGGGCAGGTAAAGCTGCCCTTGTTGCCATGCTTGCGCCGGCACAGCATCGCCCCCTTGTGGGCGCAGGCGTTGATGACGGCGTTCAGCGTGCCCGTCTTGTCGCGGGTGATGACGATGGGCTGACGGCCGATGAAGGTCGTGTAGTAATCGTTCACGTCCGGGATCTGGCTTTCATGCGCCAGATAGACCCAGTTGCCTTCGAACAGATGCCGCATCTCCAGCTCGAACAGGTCTTCGTTGGTGAAGATGTCGCGGCGGCAGCGGAACGTGCCGGCCTCCTCGTCGTCCTGCACGGCCGTTGCCAGCAGGTGATCCAGATCGCGCGCCTTGTCGATGATCGCAGACATGATCTCTCCTCCCCCGCGGGGGTGCGCCGGTCCGGGCGCGGCCCCCGCTCTGATGTCGGTGGATGTCGGGACTGTCGTCGCGGGCCGTCAGGCGGCGGCGCGGCGGCGCTGTTCGTTGACCTGGTTGTCCACGCCGTCGACCAGGGCGGTCAGATGGATGTCGAACTCGATCTCCGCGAACGGACCGTTGAGGTTGTTGGCGTGGATGCTTTCCTCGTCGGTGCGTTCCTTGACCGACGGGACGAGGCCTTCGCGCGTGGCATAGGCAAAGTCGTCGTTGATCAGCGGATCGCCCTCGATGTTGATCTGGGTGGTCAGCTTGCGATGGCCGTCCGCGCTGACGAAGAAATGGATATGCGCGGGGCGCTGGCCGTGGCGGCCCAGGGCCGACAGCAGCTTCTCGGTCGGGCTGCCGGGCGGCACGCCATAGCCCGAGGGCAGGATCGACTGGAACTTGTAGCGGCCATTGTCGTCGGCAAAGATCGTCCGGCGCATGTTGAAGGGCGCCTGCTTGCCGGTCGGGTCAAAGTGGGAATAGAAGCCCCGCGTGTCGCAGTGCCACACCTCGACCTTGGCGCCGGGCAGCGGCTGGCCGTCGGCGCCGTGGACAACGCCGTGCATGATCAGCGTCTGGCCCTCGGCCGTGCCGTCATCAAGCCGCGCAAAGCCGACCGATTCCGGCGCGCCCGCGACATAGAGCGGGCCTTCGATGGTGCGCGGGGTGGGGTTTTCGATCCCCAGCTCGGCATCGATCGCATCCAGCCTTTCGTCGATGAAATGATCCAGCCCCAGGCCGGGCGAGATCAGACCCGCCTGCCCCGCCGCGCCCAGATCGTTCAGCCAGGCGACGCCGGTCCAGTATTCGTCGGGGGTGATGTTCAGATCGTCGATGGCCTTGAACAGGTCGGACATCAGCCGGTGGGTGATCTCCTTCATGCGGGGATTGCCGTCCGCGGCGTTCATCCCGCTGAGCTCGCGCAGGAATGCCTGCATGTCGAGGCGGTCATGGATCTTCACGGTCATAGTCGTCTCCTCCTGGTCTTGGCTAGCAAGGGGCGGCTCCTCGGCGGCCCTTGGCTCGGCGTGAAATCACTTGGGGATCAGCTGTCATCCTCGCGGATCGACGAGGGGTGGCGCAGCAGCGGCGTCACGGTGATCTTCATGAACCGGAACAGCGGCAGGCCGGTCAGGATCTCGTGCAGCTCGGCATTGTCCTGCACGTCGAAGATGCTGAAATTCGCGTATTCGCCGGCCAGGCGCCAGATATGGCGCCACTTGCCGCTGTGCTGGAGCGCCTGCGAATAGGCCTTTTCCCGCGCCAGGATCTCGGCCGCCTCCTCGGGCGGCAGATCGCGCGGCAGGTGGACATCCATGCGGACGTGAAACAGCATCACAGCCTCCTATCGCGGCTTGCGGGCGAACCCGTCGCGGGCAAAGAAGCGCACGCGCTCGTCGTCCAGCTCGATCCCCAGCCCCGGCCCCGAGGGCACGGTCAGCTCGAAATCGCTGTAATCCAGCGGCGTGCGCAGGATTTCCTCGGTCAGCAGCAGCGGGCCGAAAAGTTCGGTCCCCCATTGCAGGTTGGCGAAGGTCGCAAAGACCTGGGCCGAGGCGATGGTGCCGACCCCGCCTTCCAGCATGGTGCCGCCGTAAAGCCCGATACCGGCGGCATCGGCGATCGCCGCGACGCGCTGCGCGCCCGTCAGCCCGCCGCTCTGCTCGATCTTGATGGCGAAGACATCGGCGGCGTTGTCGCGGGCGATCGCAAAGGCCGATTCCGGCCCGGTCAGGGATTCGTCGGCCATCAGCGCCACCGGAAAGCGGCGCACCAGCCGCCCCAGCGCCGCGGCCGAGCCGACGGGCTGTTCGACCAGCTCGCAGCCCGCATCGGCCAGCGCGGCCATGCCGCGGGCGGCATCCGTCTCGCTCCAGGCCATGTTCACATCGACGCGCACGGCGGCGCGCTCGCCCAGGGCGCGCTTGATCGCGGCGACATGGGCCACGTCCTCGGCAACCGGGCGCGCCCCGATCTTGAGCTTGAAGATGCGGTGCCGGCGCAGGTCCAGCATCCGTTCCGCCTCGTCGATGTCGCGGCCCGTGTCGCCCGAGGCCAGCGTCCAGGCCACCGGCAGCCGCTCGCGCCGCCGCCCCCCCAGCAATTCGCTGACCGGCAGGCCCAGCCGCTTGCCCTGCGCATCCAGCAGGGCGGTTTCGACGGCGCATTTGGCAAAGCGGTTGTCCTTGACCATCTTGCCGATGCGGTCCATCGCCGGGGCGATGCGCGTCGCGTCCTGGCCGGCCAGCAGCGGCGCGAAATAGGTATCGACCGCCAGCTTCATCCCCTCGGGGCTTTCGGCGCCATAGGCCAGCCCGCCGATGGTCGTGCCCTCGCCGATGCCGGTCACGCCGTCGCTGCAGTGGATTTTCACCAGCATCAGCGTCTGGCCGTTCATCGTGGCGACCGAGAGCTTGTGCGGGCGGATGGTGGGCAGATCGACCAGCACCGTCTCGACCCGCTCGATCACGGGGGCGGCGCTGAGGCTGCGGGCGGGGGTGAGGATCTGGTTCATGCCCCGAGGATGGGGGAGGGTGATCCTGCCGGTCCAAGACTATTTGGCTTTTGAACTATATTGAAAAAGTATTAAGATAATAAATCAATTCTGTATCACGGATTTTCTGCGCTGCAGAATATTTGAAAAGGGGCTTTGTTCATTCACGGCGAAAGGACATCGGGATGGATCTGCGGCAATTGCGCTATTTCGTGGCCGTCGCCCGCGAACGCAACTATACCCGTGCCGCCGAGGTGCTGCACATCGCCCAGCCCGCGCTGAGCCGCCAGATCCAGCTGCTGGAGGATGAGCTGGGCGTCGTGCTGCTGCTGCGGTCAAGCCGGCCCGTGCAGCTGACCGGTTCGGGGCGGCTTTTCTATGAACAGGCCCTGCAGGTGCTGGGCCGGGTCGAGCAGATGGTCGAGGCGACGCGGCGCGTCGGGCTCAACCGCAACAGGGTCCTGTCGATCGGCTTTGTCGCATCCACCCTTTACGGCGGGCTTCCCCTGCTGGTCCGCAAGCTGCGCGAACATGCGCCCGATCTCGATATCCGGCTGCTGGAGATGCTGTCGATCCAGCAGATCGCCGCGCTGAAGGAAGGCCGGATCGATATCGGCTTCGGCCGCCTGCCCCATAGCGATCCCAATGTCGCGGGCACCGTGCTGCGCAAGGAACGCCTTGTCGCAGCCCTGCCCCCCGGCAACCCGCTTGCCCATGGGGCAGAGCCGGTCGCGCTGGCCGAACTGGCGGGGCAGACGCTGATCGTCTATCCCAAGGAGCCGCGCCCCAGCTATGCCGATTTCGTCTTTGGCCTGTTCACCGGCGCCGCCATCCGCCCCGGCGAGGTGCAGGAGGTGCGCGAGATCCAGACCGCGCTGGGTCTGGTCGCGGCCGAGGCGGGGCTGTGCATCATCCCCTCATCGGCCCGGCAGATGCGGTCGGATGTGCATTATCGCCCGATCAGCGACCCGGGCGCGCTGTCCCCCGTCATCCTCAGCCACCGGATGGGCGACAGCTCTGATCAGCTGAAGCTGGTCAGGGCACTGATCCGCGACATGTATGCGGAAAATCCCGCCTGGCTTGGCCAGGACAGCGTGATCGGCCCGGAGGACGAAGGGCCGGCGGGGCCATAGGCGGGGCGGGCCCCTCGGGCGCAGAGGGGCCGGCGCAGGCCATGGCGGCAACGCGGATGCGGCTTTCGGGTGGCGCCCTGCCGGATGCGCGCGATCGCCCCGGCGGGCCGCATCCTGGCCGGGGGGGGGCGCACCATCCCCCTGCCCCCCTGGGGCGGCGCGGCACGCGCCCGGACGCCGCGCGCCGCCCGATGCGCCGAAAGCGGCCGCAGCGCGGCTCGCCCGGATGCACAAGGGCAGCCCTGGCGCAGGGCGGGCGCGCCTTTCCGTGATGCCCGATCCTTGCGCGCTAAAGCCGCAGGACCGGCCCGCCATAAGGCTCCATCGCCTCGTCCACGGTCAGCAGCGTCATGCCCTCGGCCGCGGCCTGGGCGATCAGGATGCGGTCAAAGGGGTCTGCATGGTGCCTCGGCAGGGTTGCCAGCCCCAGGACATGGCGCCCCTCGACCGGCAGCTCCAGATAGCCACTGGCCAGCAGGCCGGCGCGCAGCGGCCCCGGATCGACACGGAAATCGGGGCGGTTCAGGGCGCGCTTGATCGCCACCTCCCACAGGGAGGCGACGCTGAAATGCAAGGCCGCGGCCGGATCGAGCATCCGCCGCCGCGCCTCGGCGGGCAGCCTGTCGGGCTGGGCCGCCGCCCACAGCAGCAGATGCGTGTCGATCAGCAGGTTCATGCGGGTTCGTCGCCCTGGAACATCGCGGCGATCACGTCCGCGCCCATGCGGTCGAAATCCTCGGGGACGGTGAAGGCCCCGGCCAGGAAACCCAGCCGCGGCGGGGGCACATCCTCGATCACCGCCACGCGGACCATGGGCTTTCCCGCGCGCGCGATGACGAACGGCTCGCCGCGCACGGCCTCCTCGACCAGGCGCGACAGGTGGGTCTTGGCCTCATGCATGTTGACTGTCTTCATGGCACCAATCCGGGCTTAGTCAGATCAACCTAGTTCACTGCGGCGCTGCCGTCCAGCCCCCTCGCATCCTGCCCTGCCCTGCCCGATCGCCCGGTCATGGGGGCGCTATGTCCGCTCCGCGGCAATCGACGCGCCGGCCGAAGGCCACGCCCTGCAAGCTGCCACGGGCATCGGCGCGGGCGGCGGGCAAGGCCGCATCGCGGCGCGGCTGATCGACAGCGCCGCGCCCTTCGCCGGGCGGCAGATCAGGGCCGCCCGCCATCCGCAGGCGCGGGGCGCGCGCGCACAGGGCCGCGACGCCCTGTCACGCCCCGTAGGGCACCCAGATCGTCTTGACCTGCTGCCCGGCCGCGATCAGCGCCAGCAGCGCCGCCGGGTCCATCGCCCAGTCGGCGACGGCGTGGCGGATCACCGGCTTGAGGTTGCCGGCGGCGGCCGCCTCCAGCCGCGCGGTCAGGCCGGGCGCGCCCTGGTGCCACAGCGCGTCCACATCGTCATGCAGCGCCAGCACCTCGGCCAGCGCCGCGGAATCGCCGGTCACCAGGTTCACCACGCCCCCCGGCACGTCCGAGCTGTCGCACAGCTGGGCCAGATCGGCCGCGAGCCATGCCTGCCGCGGATCGGGGATGCAGACCACGCGGTTGCCCATGGCGATAGCCGCGCCGATCATCGTCACCATCGACAAAAGCGGCTGGCGATGCGGGCAGGCCAGCCCCATCACCCCCCACGGCTCGGCGAGCGAAACGGTCAGGTGCCGCGCGCGGGTGGATTGCACGCGGCCCGCCAGCTTGTCGGCCAGCCCCGCGATCAGGCCCAGGCGGTCGATGCTGGCGGCGATCTCGGCCTCGGCATCCGGGGTGCCGGTCAGGGCCAGGGCGCGGGCCAGGGTTTCGCGCCGCTGGTCCATGTTCTCGGCCATGAACCACAGCACCTGCGCGCGGTTGTGGCCGGCCTGCGATGACCAGCCGGCGGCCTTGCGCGCCGCCTCGACGGCGTTGCGGATGTCCTTGCGGCCCCCCAGCGCGGCCGCGCCAAAGACGCCCTGCGGGCCGCGCAGCGCATAGCTGGCCCCGCCATCGGCGCGCACCTGCCTGCCGCCGATGAACAGCTTGATCGTGCGGTCCAGCGCCGGGGCGTCATTGCCCCGCATGCCCGACGCCGGGGCGGGCGCGGGGGAAAGATCCACCGGCCCGGCCTCGGCCCCGTCGTCAGCCACGTCATCCGCGCCGGGGCGGCGCAGATAGGCCAGCATCCCCTCGGCCCCGCCCTCGCGGCCGAAACCGCTTTCGCGCATGCCGCCAAAGGGGGCGGCGGCGTCGAACAGGTTGGTGCCGTTGATCCAGACGACGCCCGCCTTCACCTTTGCCGCCGCGTCCATCGCCGTGTCGATGTCCTGCGCCCAGATGGATGCGGCAAGGCCATAGGCGGTGTTGTTGGCCAGTTCCACCGCCTCGTCCGGGGTGCGGAAGGTCGTCAGCGTGGCGATGGGGCCGAAGATTTCGACCGTCTGCAGGGTGGATGCGGTAGCCGCGCCGGTGACAAAGCCCGGCGCGCAGAAATGCCCGCCCTCGGGCACCGGTCCCGACTGATGGATCACTGCCCCCTCGGCCCGGCCGATGTTCAGCAGGCCGTTGATGCGCGACAATTGCTCGGCCGAGACGATGGCGCCGATGTCGGTGGACTTGTCCAGCGGATCGCCGACGCGCAAGCCGGCCAGCCGCGCCGCCAGCCGCGCCTGGAACCGTTCGGCGAGGGGTTCCTGCACCAGCAGGCGCGATCCGGCGCAGCAGACCTGCCCGCCGTTGAACCAGATGCCGTCCACAACGCCTTCGACCGCGGCATCCAGATCGGCGCTCGCAAAGACGATGAAGGGCGACTTGCCGCCCAGCTCCAGCGTCAGCGACTTGCCCTGCCCGGCGGTGGCGCGGCGGATCGCCCGGCCGACCTCGGTCGAGCCGGTGAAGGCAACCTTGGCGATGCCCGGATGCGAAACCAGCGCCGCCCCCGTCTCGCCCGCGCCGGTGACGATGTTCAGCACCCCGGCGGGCAGGCCGATTTCGGCGCAGATCTCGGCAAAGGCCAGCGCCGTCAGCGGCGTCTGTTCGGCCGGTTTCAGAACGACCGTGTTGCCGGCCGCCAGTGCCGGCGCGACCTTCCACGCCAGCATCAGCAGCGGAAAGTTCCACGGGATGACCTGCGCGCACACGCCGACCGGTTCCATCCCCGGAAACATCGCGGGCAGGGCGGCGGCCCAGCCGGCGTGGTGATAGAAATGGCGCGCGACGAGCGGGATGTCGATGTCGCGGCTTTCGCGGATCGGCTTGCCGTTGTCGATCGTCTCGAGCACCGACAGGAACCGCTCGCGCTTCTGCACCGCGCGGGCGAGGGCATAGAGGAACCGCGCCCGCCCCGTCGGACCCAGCGCCTGCCAGCCGGGCAGGGCGCGGGTTGCGGCGGCGACGGCGCGGTCCAGCTCGGCCGCGTCCGCGGCGGTGACGGCGGCGATGACCTCGCCCGTCGCGGGGTTCTCGACCGCGATGGCGCGGGCCGGGTCGTGGGCGGTGAAGGCGCCGTCGATGAACTGTCCCCAGCCGTCACGGGCGGCCAGCCAGCCGCGCACGGCCGAGGCATCCTCGGGCGCGGGGCCGTAATCGAGCGTCGTCAGGATCTCGCGGATGCTCATGGGCGCCTCAACCGATCGGGTGGTGGGACTGGGCGGCGTAACGCCCGGTGACGTGGTGTTCCAGTTGCCGTTCGATGTCGCCCAGCATCGAGGATGCGCCGATGCGGAACAGGTCCGGCTGCATCGCGCGCAGGCCCAGCTCCTCGCGGATCAGGGACAGCCAGACCATCGCCTCCTTGGCCGAACGCAGCCCGCCCGCGGGCTTGAAGCCGACGGCGTGGCCGGTCCTGCCCTGATAGTCGCGCAAGGCCCGGATCATGGTCAGGGCGACGGGCAGGGTGGCGTTCTCGGTTTCCTTGCCGGTCGAGGTCTTGATGAAATCCGCCCCCGCCTGCATCGCAACCATCGACGCGGCATGAACGGTGGTCAGCGACCCCAGTTCCCCGGTGGCCAGGATCGCCTTCATGTGCGCATCGCCGCAGGCCTCGCGCATCGCCGCGATCTCGTCGTAAAGCGCGGGCCAGTCGCCGCGCAGGGCGTGTTCGCGGGTGATGACGATGTCGATTTCCGCCGCCCCCTGCTCGACGCACCAGCGGATTTCCGCCAGCCGCAGCGGCAGCGGCATCAGCCCGGCGGGAAAGCCGGTGGCGACCGAGGCGACGGGGATGCCGCTGCCCGCCAGCGCCGCGACGGCATGGGGCACCATGGTCGGATAGACGCAGACGGCGGCGGTGGCGATGCGTTCCTCCGCCAGCCCCAGCGCGGCCTGGATGTCGGGGCGCACCGGCTGGCGGGCCTTGGCGCACAGGCGCCGCACCCGTTCGGCGGTGTCATCGCCCGCCAGCGTCGTCAGGTCGATGCAGCGGATCGCATGGATCAGCCAGGCGGCCTGGTGATCCTTCTTCACGCTGCGCCGGGCGGGGATCTGGGCGGTGCGGCGTTCGGCGGCGCTGCGGTTGACGGTCACGCCCTCGAACCAGTCGGGGGTCAGGGGCGTGCCGGGGTTGCGCGCGTCGTTCATGGATGGGCCTCGCAGAAGGCGGCGAATTCGTCCGGGGCGGCATAGGATGCCTGGGTGCCGCGCCGCGTCACGGACAGGGCCGCATAGCGCGCCGCGCGGGCCAGCGCCGCCGGCGCCCCCTGCCCGGCGGCGAGGAAATGGGCAAAGCTGCCGATGAAGGCATCGCCCGCCCCGGTGGTGTCCACGGGCGTGACCGACACCGGCGCGATCGCCTGAACCCCGTCCGCCGTCACCAGCCGCGCCCCGCGCCCGCCCAGCGTCACCACGACCTGCCCGATGCCCTTGGCGATCAGGCTGCGGGCGGCGGCGGCGATTTCCGCCTCGCCGCCCGCGGGCATGCCGGTCAGCACCGACAGTTCCGTCTCATTGGGGGTGAAGAAGCTGAGGCCGGCCAGCCGCGACAGGTCCAGATCGCGCGCCGCCGGGGCGGGGTTCAGCACGCAGCGCACCCCCCGCCGCGCGGCCAGCGCGATGGTGTGATAGACGGTTTCGAGCGGCACCTCGAGTTGCAGCAGGATCACGTCGCAGGCGGCCAGCGCCTCCTCGGCCGCGTCCACATCGGCGGGCGACAGGGCGGCATTGGCGCCCTTGACGATCAGGATCGCATTCTCGCCCGAGCGTTCGACAAAGATCGGCGCGACGCCCGAGGCCAGACCGGGCGCGGTGCGCACATGGGCGGTGTCGATGCCGCTCGCGCGAAAGTTTTCCAGCTGCCGGGGGCCGAACATGTCGTCGCCGACCCGCGTGACCATCGTCACACGCGATCCCAGCCGGGCGGCGGCGACCGCCTGGTTGGCGCCCTTGCCGCCAAAGCCGATGGCGAAATCGGGCGCCTCGACCGTCTCGCCCGGACCGGGCATCCGGTCGATATAGGTCACGAGGTCGATCATGTTCGACCCGACCACGCCGATCCGTCCGCTCATGCGCCTGCTCCTGCATTGTCGATGGCCCGGGCGAGCGTCGCCGCCTCGGCCGGGGTGAGATAGCCGACCCGCAGGGCGAAATCGGCCCGCGCGCCGGGCGCCAGATGGCGGATGTTGCCCTTGGCCGTCTCGGCCGCGCGCCCTTCGGGTTCGCAGGTCGAGGGCAGGGCAAAGGCCGCGACGCGGGTGTCGCCATTGGCCAGCAGCCAGCGCACCAGATGCGGGAAATGGTCGGCCCGGTAGCTGACGGCGATCCCGTCGCCCTGGGGCCGGCGCAGCATCACGCTGACGCGGCCCTCGGCGTCACTAGCGGGGCGGCGGATATAGAACACCTGCTCGGGGTCCAGATCGGCCATGTCCAGCACCCGCATCCGCGCGGGATCGTCAGCCAGCCGCCCGATCAGCGCCAGATAATCCGGGTTGGGCGCCACATGGGCGGGGACGGCGGCGCGCACCTGCGTGCGCTCGGGCGTCCAAGGCGCGGGCTGATGGATCGTGGCGCCGTCCAGCCAGGCCGGGTTCAGATGCGCCATGTATTGCAGCGGCATCGCAAAGGCGGACCGGTTCTGCACGCTCATCGTCCAGTCAAGCGCCGCCTGCCCGTCGGCCAGCGTGACCGAAGGCGTCGCCCGGTAATGGGGGCCGAACCCCTCGACGTGATCGCGCCGCCCGCCAAGGCGGACAAAGGCGCGGCCATCCGCCTGACCCAGTTCCAGCCACGCCTCGTCCATGGCGCAGGTCGGAAACTCGCCGTGGACGGGGTGGCTGTCGGCGGCGGTGGGCACGCCGTTCGCCAGCAGGCCCGAATGGAACCCAAGGCAGCCATAGGTGCCGATGATGGTGGCGGCGGGGCGCGGGGCGTCGAACTGGCTGTCCATGGTCAGGCGCAGCCCGTCAAAGGCCGCGTCCCACAGCATCTGCCCCATGAAGGGCAGCACCTCGACATGGCCGCGGGCATTGGCGATGGTCAGCGCCTCGATCCCTGTCGGATAACGGCGCGCGGTGGCGGTCAGCCCGCCGATGCGGGCGATCACGCGCGGGGCGGCGGTGAACTGGTCGCGGGTCAGGGGGATGGTGGCGATCATGGCTCAGCCCTCGCCCCGGCGGTTCAGCAGGACGTTGATCGTCAGCACCGCGATCAGGAACGCCCCCCAGATGAAGTCGATCATGAAATTCGACACCCGCATCATCTGGAACCCCGAGGACAGCATCACCAGCGAGGCGACCGCCAGCACGACACCCATGACGCTGCCCCGGCCCCCGGCCGGGTTGGTGCCGCCAAGGACGGCGATCAGCACCGCCTGCAGCAGGTAGGACGCGCCATAGTCCGACTTGGCGGCGTTGGTGCGCGCCGACAGGATGATCCCGGCCAGCGCCGCCATCGCCCCGGTCAGCGCATAGGAATACATCAGCATCCGCCCCCGCCGGATGCCGGCAAAGATCGCGGCGCGCGGGTTGGTCCCGATCAGCATCAGCTGCAGGCCGAAGGCGCTGCGCGACAGCAGCGCCCAGACCCCGGCGCAGACGGCGACAAAGATCAGGAAGGGCACCGGCACGGGGCCGATATGGGCATTGCCGATGGCGTTCCAGGCGGCGGGAAAGCCGACGATCGCCGGCCCGCCGGTCAGCACCAGCGCAAGGCCCGTGAACACATAGCCCGTGCCCAGCGTCGCCAGGATCGGCGTGATCCGCAGGCGCGAGATCAGCAGCCCGTTGAGCATGCCCCCGGCAACGCCCACCCCCAGCGCCACCATCACCCCGGCCAGGGCGATGGCCGCGCCCGCGTCCTTGCCGCCCTGCCGGGCAAAGAACAGCCCGGCGGTGACCGCCGCCAGATTGGCCAGGCCGACGACCGACAGGTCGATCCCCCCGGTCAGCATCGCGATCATCATCGCCAGCGCCAGGATGCCCAGTTCGGGCAGGAAGGACGCCATCGACTGGAAGTTGTAGGGGTTGAGAAACCGCGGGTTCATCGCCGTCATCGCCGCGAACACGACGATGCAGATCAGCAGCAGTTGCAGGTTGCCCGCCCCGCCCATGCCGCCCGTCAGGCGCGACAGCGCCGAGGGCGGCGGCGCGGGCCGGGGCAGCGGGTCGGGGCCGGGAACATTATGCGGGGAAAGGGGATCGGTCATGCTCGGCTCTCCGCGTTCAGACCAGCGCCTTGCGGTCGCGCAGCGCGGTCAGCGCCGTCGCCGCGATCAGCATGGCGCCGATCACCACCCGCTGCCATGTCGTGTCGATGCCCATCAGGATCAGCGAGTTCTTGATCATCACGATGATGAACACGCCCAGCATCGTCCCCAGGACCGAACCCCGGCCGCCAAAGATCGACGCCCCGCCCAGCACCACGGCGGCGATCACCTCCATCTCCAGCCCGGCGAAATCGCGCGGGTTGGCCATCCAGATCATCGAGCTGTGCATCATCCCCGCCAGCCCGGCCAGCGCCCCGGCCAGCCCATAGACGAACACCACCGTGCGCCCGGTGCGGAAACCGACGCGGCGCGCCGCCTCGGGCGAGGCGCCATAGGCAAAGACCGAACGCCCGATCATCGTGCGCGTCAGCACCAGATGCACGGCCAGCGCCAGCGCCAGATAGACCGGCAGCATCGCCGTCAGGCCAAAGCTGCCGCCCTGCGCGTTGGTCAGCGTCACCAGGTCGATGCGGCCGACCTCGATCAGCGACTTGGGAAAGCGGTCGATGTTGACGTTCGACGTGCCGACCAGCCCGTTCAGCAGCCCCCGCGCCATCGACGCCGTGCCCAGCGTCACGATCAGCGGGATCATCCGCAGCTTGTGGATGATCGCCGCATTAACCAGCCCCAGCCCCGCCCCGATCGCGGTGGCGGCAAGGAAGGGCCAGACATGGCCGCCCAGCCCCTGATCGACCATCAGCCGCACCACCAGATACAGCGCCACCACCGCAAAGGCCGGAAAGCTGACATCGATCCCGCCCGAGATCATCACCACCAGCAGCCCCAGCGCCATCACCCCCACGACGACGTTGGACCGCAGCAGGCTGAACAGGTTGTCGGCCGACCAGAAGGCCGGGTTGACCGCGCCGATCGCCAGCATCGCCAGGATCAGGACGGCGCCCACAACCGCCTCGGTGCTGCGCCACCAGGGTTGGGCGCCGCTTGATGTCGCCGCGGCGGTCATGCCGGAACTCCGTTCGGGTGTGCGCCAAGGCGCAGCGTCTCGTTCAGCGCGTCCTCGGTCAGGGCGGGGCCGGCGAATTCGCCCGCCAGCCGCCCGCCTGCCATGCCGAGGACGCGGTTGCAGTTGCCCACCAGTTCGGGCACGTCATCGGAAATCATCAGCACCGCCAGCCCTTCCTCGCGCGCCATACGGTGCACGATCGCGTGGATCGTCGCCTTTGATCCGACATCGACGCCCACGGTGGGGCCGTTCAGGATCAGCACCCGCGCCCCGGTCATCAGCCAGCGCCCGATCATCACCCGCTGCTGGTTGCCGCCCGACAGCGTGCCGACGGGCGCCCCGGTGCCGGGCGCGGCGATGGTCATGCGCTCGAACATCGCCCGCGTGGCGCCGGCGGCGCGGCGCCGATCGAGCCAAGGCCCGCGCGCAAAGCGCCCGATGGCCGCGGCGATGGAATTGTCGCGGATCGAGCGGCTGAGAAACAGCCCCTCGGACAGCCGATCCTCGGGGACATAGGCGATGCCGGCGGCGATGGCGCTCTGCACGTCTTGCGGATCGACGATGCGGCCATCGACAAGGACATGGCCGGAAAAGCCCGGCTTCATCCCGAACACGGCCAGCGCCAGTTCGGTCCGCCCCGATCCGATCAGGCCCGAAATGCCCACGACCTCTCCGGCATGAAGCGACAGCGAGACATTCTCGACCTGGCCCGGCACGGTCAGGTTGCGCAGTTCCAGCCGCGGCGCGCCGGTCGCGGCGGGCGCGTCATAGCGCGCGCGCGCCAGATCGCGGCCGGTCATGGCGCGGGTGATGGCGGCCTCGTCAAAACCCGCGGTCGGCCCTTCGGCGACCTTGCGGCCGCTGCGGAACACCGTCAGGCGTTCGGACAGGTCCAGCATCTCGCGCATCTTGTGGCTGACGAACAGCACGGCGATGCCCTGCGCCTGCAGATCGCGGGTGATGCGGAACAGCCGCTCGACCTCGCGCCCGGTCAGGGCGGTGGTCGGCTCGTCCATGATGATCAGCCGCGCATCGGCCAGCACCGCGCGGGCGATGGCGACCAGTTGCCGCCCCGCGGTGGGCAGGCTTTCGACCGCCGCATCCAGCGGCAGGTCCACCCCCAGCCGCGCCAGCACCTCGGCCGACATCTTGCGGGCGCGGGCGCGGTCCACCATGGCGCGGCCTTCGCGCAGAAAGCTGTTCAGCGTCAGGTTCTCGGCAACGCTCAGCGTCGGGAACAGCGAGAAATCCTGATAGATCACCTGGATGCCCGCGGCGGTCGATCGCACCGGATCGAGCGTTCCAGCCGGGCGCCCGTCGATCAGGATCTCGCCTCCGTCGGGCCGATAGACGCCGGAAATGACCTTGATGACCGTCGATTTGCCCGAGCCGTTCTCGCCGGCAAGGCAATGGATCTCGCCGGGCATGATCGACAGCGACACGCCGTCAAGCGCGGTCACGCCGCCGAAACGCTTGGTGATGGCGCGCAGTTCGATCAGGGGTGTGGCGCGGTCTGGCGCGGGCATGGTGACAATCCGTCGCAGGCAGGACAGGGCCGCGGCCGGACAGGCATGCGCCCGCCGGCCGCGAAGGCTGGATCAGAAGTTGTACTGGTCCATGTTGTCCTTGGTCACGCCGACCCAGCCGGCGCCGAACAGCAGGTTCGGCCTGGCCGGATCGGGCGCGGTCAGGTTGTCATAGCCCGGCAGGCCGAGATTCAGCCCGGCCTTGATCTGGTCGTTCTTCTTTTCCAGCGCGGCGATGGCGATCATGTTCATCGCATAGCCCGCGACGGCCGGGTCCCAGAACTGGATGTATTCCACCGCGTCGTTCTTGAGATATTCGCCCGCGACCGAAACCAGCCCCGTGCCGGCGAAATGAACCTTGCCCTGCAACCCGCCCTCGGTGATCAGGCGGCCCGCCCCGGCCGAGGTCGGCATCGGCCCGCCGATGATGCCCGCAATGTCGGGCTGGGCGGTGAAGGCTTCCTTCAGCTTGGTATAATCCTGGCTGGCATCGTCATAGGTTTCCAGACGGTCCATCGCGAGCGACATTTCGGGGAAATTCGCCTTCTGGTATTCGACCGCGCCGTCGATCCATTCCATCTGGGATTTCGAGGTCAGGCTGCCGACGGTGGCAACATACTTGCCCTTGCCGCCCAGCTTTTCACCAAGCACCTTCATCAGGTTGGCGCCGTAGGCCTTGTTGTCGAACGCCTCGATGTCATAATCGGCGTTCTGGATATTCGACGCCTCGTGCGTCACGACGACGATCCCGCGTTCGCGCGCCTTTTTCAGCACCGGCTCGACCGCCTCGACGCTGAAGGGGACGACGCAGATCGCGTCCACGCCCTGGGCGATGAGGTTCTCGATCATCTGCACCTGCGCCGCGGCGTCGGCCTGCGACGGGCCGACCATATAGGTGTCGTTGCCGGTGTCGGCCTTGAACTGGTCCACGCCCTCGCGCATGCGGTCGAACCAGGCGATGCCGTCCACCTTGACCACGGTGGCGATGGTATAGGTCTTGCCGTCGGCGGCGGTGAACAGGTCCTTGTTCACCTTGGACACGTCCACCGGGCCCTCGGCCCAGGCACCGGTCGCGGCGACCGCGCCGAGAAACGCGGCGGTCAGAAAATGTTTCATGGCTCCCCCCTCGATAAGCAGACTGTAACCCGGATGCGGGTTTTGTCACGATCCGAACATTACTGCGCCGGACGGTTGCACCTTCATGCCCGCTCCGTCAAGATGGCGCGATGTCATCGCCCGCCGGCATCGGGCCGATCCCCGCCTCGGTGACCAGCAGCTCGATCTCGGATGCGGCGGCGAAATCGACGGTGCGGCGCTGCGCCAGCTTGGCGCTGTCGGCCAGCACGACCCGCCGCGCCCCGGCCGCGATGGCCGCGCGCTTGACCGGCGGCTCATGCGCATAGGAACAGCTCAGCCGCCCGCCCGCCAGCCCCCCGGCCGACAGCACCGCCAGGTCGATCCGCCCCAGCCCGGGCGGCGGCTGCGCGTGAAACGAGGCCGATTGTGAATGATATGTCCCGCCCAGCAGCTCGAGCCCCACCCCCCGCGCGCCGCCAGCAGCCGCGCGACAGGCAGCGAATGGGTGACGACCCGCACCCCGTCTGGCAGCATCTGCGCCAGATGGGGCGTCGTCGTCCCGCAGTCGAGAAAGATCCGCTCGCCCGGGGCGATCAGGTCGAGGGCGTGGCGGGCGGCGGCGCGCTTGGCCTCGGCATTGCGGCGGGTTTCGGCGCGCAGGTCATATTCGGGCGCCACGCCCGAGGGCACCAGCCAGCCGCCCAGGCAGCGCAGCGGCGATCCGGGCCGCGCGGCATCGCGGCGCAGGGTCATCTCGGCCACACCCAGCCGCGCCGCCGCATCGCGCAGGCGGATCGAGCCGCCAAGGCCCGTCATCGTCAGCAGCGCATCGGTGCGCGCCTGCCTGTCATCGGGACGCGCCATGGACGGATCGCCTGCCAGCCGGGGTGATTGGCGCTGCCTAACACCCGGCCCCGCCGCCCCGCAACCGCCGCGTGAAAAGGCTGGGCGGCGCCCCGGTGACCGATCCGCCGCCACAAGGGCGCCGCCCCGGGGCGGCGCCATGCGCAGGGATGCAGTCAATCGCCGTCTTTTCGCAGGCGGATCAATCCGTTCCGTCCCGCCGGCGGCGCGGCAAGGCCGGCAAGGCCCGCGCAACAGGGCGCGGCTGGCGCGATCGGTCGGCGGATCGGCGCAAGGCTCCTCGGGCCAGGTATCCACCTCGGCCCGGATCAGCCGGGTCAGCCCCCTGCGCGCCGCCGGCCCGTCGGGCAGCAGCGCCTGCATCGTGCCGGACATGACCGGCCAGACCGGCCGCCCCATTGCCAGCATCTGCATCGCCCGGACAACCCGCATCCCCTACCCTGCCCCATGGATATGATTGCCGTGCGGCAGATCGTGATACCGCAGAGCGTGGGCCGCGTGGCTGGCCTGCAAGGGCGCGCCTGCAGGGAAGAAGGCCGGCAGGGCGGCCCGGCCCCGGGCCGGCGCAATGCGGCCCACCTGCGCATCGACGGTGCGGGGCCAGGCTTCCGCAAACCACCGGGTAAGGCGACCAGGCCGCGGCGGCGGCTCGGCCCCGGCCTGTGGTGGACGCACCCGGCTGCCGGACGGGCCGCACAGCGCCATCAGCTCATCTTGCAGGGCGCAGGGGTCGATCTCGCTGCCCTTGGCCAGCCGCAGGCCCCCGACACGGTCGAGCGGAAAGCGGCTGCGGCAATCCGAGGGCAGGCCGATCAGGTGCAGATTGCCGTTCGGGTGCAGGAGGTTCTGATCGAGCAGCATCCCCCGCGCGGCGACGGCATAGGACAAGCAGACGGGGCGGGCGACGCCGTCGATCAGCGCGCCGTGATCGACAAAGCCCGCCTGCGCCGGGTAACAGCCCCGCCCCCGCGCCACCTGCCGCAGCCGGGGGCGCAGGATGAACCGCTATCATGGCCGCCAGCGCCCGCCGAGGCAGGATTGCGCGGGCGCAGCAGGGTCTTTCGCGCAGTCAGGCCACAAGCTCCCTGCCCAGCCAGCCCGATCCGCTCTGGGGCAAGCTTGACTGCCGTGATCATCCGCCTGAGGCCCTTGTCCTGGCCTGCCACGGCAATCTTGCGCTCCTGTGCCAGGAGCAGTGCCTCGCTCGGTCACCCAGGCAGCCTTCCCATGCGCAGGCTTGACATGCAGCGTTGCCCAGCCTCACCGGCATCCGCCTTCCAAAAGCCCAAGCATCGCGCATTTGGCCGCCGAGACTGCACAAGGCCTGCCCTGAAAGCATCTCCACACTACCCGCCTGCCGAAGCCGGGACGCTGCTCATCACGAGGTGACGGGACAGCCGCATCCTGCCGCGCCATCCCTAAGCAGACGACCCGTGCCGACGCCGCCCTGTTTCGCCGCCGCCAAGTTGACAGCTGTCAACTCGGTCACAGCGGACGGGCATTGTCGGCCCTCAGCAGCGCCATCACCATCGGGCCGGGCGAAAAGCCGGGGCCTTCGGCCATGCCCGTCAAGGCCCGCAGATAGCCGCCCGGCCGGTTGATCTCGCCGGCGCGTTGCAGCATGCAGGCCAGCGTGATTGCCGCATTCGGGGCCCCCATTGCCGCGCAGGCGCTGTCCCACGCATCGGGGCTGATGCCCAGCATCGGACGCACAAAGGCGGCGGCGGCGACAAGTGCGCGCCAGCTGCGGATGCCGTCGGGCTGATAATCAAGTATGTCCGGCGCCGCCTTCAGCACGAGGGCCAGCGGGATCGCAGGATCATCGCGGCCCGCAACCGCTTCGGTTTCCGGCCTGTCTTTTTGCTTTTCACGGCAAAGTTCAGATTCAAAGATATCTGTTTCTGAATTCTGATAGTGCCGCTCACTTTCGCGGTCATTGCCGCTCACTTCTTCTGTTTCCTGGGCGATGATGGGATCAATCCAGGCCCTCAGCGCATCGAGCCGCTGCGCCAGATCATGCAGATCATCCGCGCTCAGCTTGCGGCGCAGTCCGCGATGGATGGCGCCCAAGGGATCGGCAAGGCCGGGGCAGGGGCCGCGCCGCTCTTCGATCCAGGCGAGCAGCTTGGCCGTATCGCGCAGGCGGATCACCACCGCCTCCCGCAGCCGCCGCTGCGCCAGCTCGGCCGCCCGCGCCTCGGCGGCCCTCGCCATGATGCGCTGGCTCAGCACCAGCAAGGGGCGCAGGTCAAAGCCATAGACGGCATCCAGCGCCCCGGCGCTGTCGCGGGTCGCATAGCGCTTGCCATTCGGGCTGTCGCGCCGGGCGATCAGGCCCGCCCGCACCAGCGCCGCCAGATGCCGGCGCAGGGTGCTTTCGGCCATCCCATGCGCGCGTTCCGAAAGCGCCGCGTTCGACGGAAATACGATCAGCCGATCGTCATCGGCCAGTTCCCGGCCGGGGTGAAAGGACAGCAGCGCCGACAGCACCGCCAGGTCGCGGTCGCTGACCCCATGGGCCTTGCGGGCCGCGGTCAGGTCGCGCAGCAGCGCCCATTTGTCGGGAATCTGTGCCGGGGCAGGGGCCTCGGACAGGGCCTGGGTTGCCAACAGCCCAGCCGTCACCGCCTGCCGCCCGAAGGGCGTCATCGAAATATGCCGCATGATGATGTCACAGGGCGAAAACCATCGGTCGCCCGTCAGGACGTTGTTGACAGCTGTCAACAAAAGCCGCTATCTTCGAGGTGCTAGATCGAGAGAACGGCCCTTCGGGATGTCATGTCCTGGGGGGCTTTCTTTTTGGCTTGTCCCGTTATGCCTCCTGTTCCGGTTACTGCTCGTTCTTCCCGCGCTAGCCGTTGTTCTGCTGCCAGTCGCGGTGAAGCTCGGGGATGTGATCGACCAGCCAATCGGCAAAGGCGCGCCCCTCGCCAGCCAGCTCGATCACCGTTTTCTCGTTTGATATCCGCGCGTTCCCCAAGGCGCGCCCATCGGCACCGGCCAGCGGGCGGGCGCGCGGGGCAGGGGCCTTGGGCGCCTGCAGCGACGCCAGCACCGATTCGAACCGGGCATCCGAATCGGGGCCCGTGGCGGCGGCGGCCAGTTCGCGCGCGGGCCGCCCCGCGGCCAGCCGGGCCAGCGTCAGCCAGCGGTCGCGGCCCGCGGCGGGGGCCGCCCCGATGGCGCGGATCACGCCTTCGGCCAGCGCATCCGTCACCGTCAGCATCCGCGAGATCACCGTCTTGTCGATCGACAGCGCATCGCAGATCACCTTGCGGTCAAACCCCATCCGCACCATCTGCGCGGCGAAATTCGCCTTTTCGATGAAGCTGAGATCCTTGCGCGCGCTGTTTTCCTGGCCCTGCGCCACGATCAGGTCGCGATCGTTCAGATCGCGCAGCATCGCCTTGACGGGCTGGCCGAGCGCGCGCAGCGCGGCAACGCGCCGCCGGCCATAGACGACCTCGTAGCGGCCCTCGTGATTGGGGCTGTGGCGCAGCAGCACGGGCACCTGCTGGCCGTAATCGCGGATCGAGGCGACCAGCGCGGCCAGCCCTTCGGCATCCTCGTCCAGCCGGTCGGGCAGGCCCGCCGGGTCGATCAGTTCTGGCAGAACGTCGATGATGGCGCGGTTGCGCAGATCGCTGATCGACTTGGACACCGCGCCGATCGCGCCGCGGTCATAGCGGGGCAGGGGGGCCGGATCGCCCTTGGCGGCAGGCGCCTCCATCAGCCCTTTCAGCAGGTCCTTGCGCGCCATCAGCCCGCCTCCCTGCCGGCCGTGCCGCGGCCCCAGGCGGCCTGGATCAGCGCCTCGATCTCGCCATTCACGGCATTCAGGCTCTCGATCGCGCGCTCATAGGTAGTGCGCGTGAAGGAGGATTTCTCCACCTCGTAAAGCGTCTGCTTGGTGATCCCGGCATCGGCAATCGCGGTGGATTTCAGCACCGGATGGTTCAGCACATGATCGCCGAACATCGAGCGCATGAAGCTGACCATCTGGTTCTGCGGCCCGTCGCCGGGCTCATAGCGCGTCACCACATAGCGCATCCAGTCGTAATCCATGTCGCCCCCGGCCTCGGCCACCACGCCCAGCAGATTCGAGGTCATCAGCAGGAACTGGCACATCGACATCACATCCAGCATCTGCGGATGCACCGTGACCAGGATCGCCGTCGCCGCCGACAGGGCCGACATGGTCAGAAACCCCAGCTGCGGCGGACAGTCGATCACCACCACGTCGTAATCCGCCTGAACCTCGGCCAAGGCATCGCCGATCCTGGTAAAGAAGAACTTACCCGAGCGTTCGGTCAGCGCGCGCGGCGTGTCATGCTCGAACTCCATCAGTTCGAGATTGCCGGGAATCAGGTCGAGATTGGTGAAATAGGTCTGCTGCACCACCGCGCTCAGCGGCACCGGATCGTCATAGCGGATCGCGTCATAGATGGTGCCGCCGCCGTCCAGATCGAATTCGGGCTGCACCCCGTGCAGGGCCGACAGGCTGGCCTGCGGATCAAGGTCGATCGCCAGCACCCGATAGCCGTCCAGCGCCAGTTTCTGCGCCAGATGCGCGGCGGTGGTCGTCTTGCCCGACCCGCCCTTGAAGTTGATGACGGTGATCACCTGCAGATGATCGCCCGCGCGCCGCCCCGGCAGATAGGTGCCGGGCGTTTTGGCCCCCTTTTCAAGCAGTTCGCGCAGTTGCTGGATTTCCGCCGGGCTGTAATAGCGCCGCCCCCCCGCCCGCGTCTCGGGCGAGGGGCCCTTGCCGTCGAGGTCGAGCTTGCGCAGATAGGCGTCCTTGACGCCCAGCAGATCGGCGACCTCGCCGCTGGTGAACTTGCGCAATTGCCGCTTGGCGTCGGGGGGAAACAGCTGGGCGCGGTGCGCCTGCAGCCGCTCGGACAGGGCCTGCGCATGCGCGCCCACCAGCTTGTCGATCCGGGTCTTCTGCGCCATTCCTGCCCCGTTGCCGCGCCTGCGGATTCGTTTGTTACGCCTGTCAGCGTCTTATTCACTGCCTTCCGTAAGTGAATGCCCCGCCTTCCCGATTCCCGCAAGGGATTTCCTCATCTTTTCGTCTGCCTGCGCGATCACTCGGGGGTGCGGGCCGGCCCCGCGTCACCGGCTCCATTCGGCCTCGGCCGCCCCGGCCGTCCAGTCGGACAGCATGCGGCGGCGCTTTTCCCTGTCCAGCCCCAGCAGCAGCGTGTAATCCTGCGGCAGCACGATCCTCAGGTCGGGTTCGGCCTCTGCCCGCCTGAGGGCGTAGGAGCCCAGGACATTATAGGCGACCAGCCAGCGCCCGCGGGCCACCCCGTCGATGATCTCGGCCGAGCAGCAGGTGGCCTCGGCCCCGACCGAGCGGAATGCCTGCACCAGCCGGCCGAAGGTCGAGGATCTGAGGCTGTCGGAAAAGGCCATCACATAGCCCACGCCCGACCGGCCGATGTCATAGGTCGCGACCTTGCCGCGATAGCGCCCCGGATCGCGCGCCAGCGCATCCAGCAGCGCATAGCGCGACAGCGGCGCCTGGTCCTCGGGCACCAGCCGCCTGTTATAGATGATCGCCGCGGGTTCCCTGGTCAGCCCGAACAGCTCGTTGCGCCAGCGCCGCCCTTGGCCGAGCCTGCCCGTCACCTCCGATCGCCAGGGCTGGGCGCAGCCATGATCGACCAGCGCCAGTTGCAGATCGACGGCCGAACTGACGATCAGGTCGCTGCCCGGCGCCTCGCCCCGGCAGGCCGCCGCCGCCTGCAGGGCAAGGGCGTTGCTGTTCCACTGCTCGAAGTCGATCGCGATATCGGGGCGGCGCGCAACAAAGCCGGCCAGAGCAGGGCCGAAACTGTCGATGTCGGCCGTGCCGCGGACCCGCAGATGCGTCGCGGCATCCGCCGCGCCGTAACGGATGGCGGCCTCGGGCGCGATCCCGGCGGGCGGCGCCGGGCGCGAGCGTCGCGGCCGGCCGGGCCACCGCCCAGCCGGACCCCGGCCCGGCGATGCGCCCCCCGGCCAGCAGCGCGGCCAGACCCGCGGCCAGGCCGGCGGCCAGCAGCGCGGCCCGCCGGACCGCTGCCCGCCCGCGCGAACGGGCCGGCGATCGACCCTGCATCATGGCCCCGCCCCTGGCAGCAGCAGCGCGGCCTGCCAGCCCTCGGCGGTAGCCGCGCCGGTCAGGCGCCCGTCATGGGGGCGGGCGACCGCATCGGCGATGCCGAGGCCGAGGCCGGTCCCCCGGACGGGGCGTCCGGGGTCGGGACCCGTCCCCCGGCCCACCACGGCCAGCGCCGCCGTCCCGTCGGGGGCCGCGTCGCGCACCCGGATCGTCACCGCAGGCCGGCCATAGGTCAGGGCGTTCTGTATCAGGTTCTTGGCCGCCTCGATCAGCGACAGCGCATCGCCGCGCACGCTGACCGGCCCCTCGGCCAGGTCCAGCACCAGATCGCCCGCCGCTTGCGGCAGATCGCGGCACAGCTGTTCGGCCGCATCCAGCGCCACGGCCCGCAGATCGAGCGGCACGAGCGAGACAGCATCGGCGCGGTGGATGATCAGCGAACGGCTGAGCAGCTGGTCGGCCAGCCGCGACAGGTCCACGGCGGCGCCGTGGATGCGGGTGACGATGCCGGCCAGCCGGGCGGGATCGGTTTCCTGCCTGGCCAGTTCGGCCTGCGCGCGCAGCCCTGCGATGGGGGTGCGCAACTGGTGGGATGCGTCGGCGATCATCTTGCGCTGGCTGCTGAGGATGCGGTCCACGCGCGCGCGCTGGTCGTTCAGCGTGGCGACCAGACCGGACAGCTCGGTCGGGACGGCCACGGCTAGGGGCGACTGGTCATGGGCGCGCCTGGCCGCCAGCGCCTCCTCGATCCGCGAAAGCGGCCGCAGGGCGGCGCGCGCGGCCATGATCGCCAGCCCCGCCACCGCCGCCCCCGCAAGGCCCGTCACGATCAGCGCGTTGCGCGTGATCCGCGCCGCCAGCAGATCGCGCGCGCGGGTGGTCTGCCCGACGATGACGGTGACCTCGCCATGCAGGCCCGGCTCGGCCAGCGGGCGCGCCTCGCGCACGAAACGGGCGCGCTCGGCCCCGGCCGCGACGGACCAGAACCGGCCCGCCCCGTCGGGGGCGGGGGGCAGGTCATCGCCGGTGATCAGCCGTCCGTCCGGGCCGGTCACGGCGTAGAAGACCCGGTCATCGGGCGCCAGCGCCAGCAGCTGGAAGGCCGAGACCGGAATGTCCACGCTCACCGCGCCATCGACGACGCGGATCGCCTGCGCGATCTGCTGGGCCGTCCCGATCAGCAGCGTGTCATAGGCCTGCCGCGCAGCCCCCTGGCCATAGATCCAGGCCGCCGCCGCGACACCCGCCCCGCCCAGGCCCAGCACAAGGGCCAGTGCCGCCGCCAGCCGCCGCCGCAACGACACCGTCCGCCCGGCCTTCCCTTCCACGGCCGGCACCGGGCGGGGCGCGGGGCCGGCCTGATCCGACCAGCCGCGGGGCCGGGCTGCGGCGGGAACCGCGCCCATCCGGGCGGGGCGGCGCGGCCCGCGGGGCGCGCCGTCACTCATCCAGGACCAGCTGATAGCCCAGCCCGCGCAGCGTGCGGATGGAAACGCCGCTGCCCTCGATCTTGCGGCGCAGGCGCGTGACATAAAGTTCGACCGCGTTGATGCCGACCTCGTCGTCAAAGCCGAACATCCGTTCGAGGATGCGGTCCTTGGACAGCACCCAGCCGCGATGCCCCATCAGGATCTTGAGCAGCGCCAGTTCCCGCCGCGTCAGCGTCAGCGGCGCCCCGCGCATCAGTGCCACGCGCCGCGCCGGATCAAGCGTCAGCCCGCCATAATCAATCACCGGCTCGGCCGAACCCTGGGCGCGGCGGGTCAGGGACCGCACGCGGGCGGCCAGCTCGCCCAGGTCGAAGGGCTTGGTCAGATAGTCGTCCGCCCCGGCATCCAGCGCCGCGATCCGGCTGTCCACCTCGGAACGCGCGGTCAGCATGATGATGGGCAGGGCGATGCGCCGCGCCCGCAGATCGGCCAGCAGCCGCGTGCCCGTGCCGTCGGGCAGCTCGATATCCAGGATGGCGAGGTCATAGTCATGGGTGGCCAGCGCCGCCTCGCCGTCGGCCAGCGTCGGGGCGCAGTCAACCGCCCATCCCAGCCGCGCGCCGCTGCGCGCGACGGCATCGGCCACATCGGGCGCATCCTCGACGACCAGTATCCGCAAACCCGCTCTCCCCGGGCCATATGATAGCTTGATGACAGCTTTCGGCGCTAGAGGGGCGTCAAGGCGCGAGCAGCGCCGCCCGCATGCGCAAGGAGGATGCCGCATGAAACCGACCCTGATCCTGGCCGCCGCCCTGTCGCTGGCCGCCACGACCGCGATGGCCGAAGTCTCCAAACCCGAATGCGTGGCCCCCGCCCAGCCCGGCGGCGGGTTCGACCTGACCTGCCGCGTGGCCCAGATGGGCATGGCCAAGGCCATGCCCCGCCCGATGGAGGTGACCTTCATGCCCGGCGGCATCGGTGCGGTGGCCTTCAACGCCTTCAACGCCGCCCGCAAGGGCGACCAGAATGCGATCGTCGCCTTCTCGACCGGATCGCTGCTGAACCTCGCGGTCGGCAAATACGGCAAGTACAGCGTCGATGACGCGCGCTGGGTGGGCGCCGCCGGGGTCGATTACGGCGCCGTCATCGTCAAGGCCGACAGCCCCTTCAAGACGCTGGGCGATCTGGTCGAGGCGCTGAAGAAAGACCCCGCGGCCCTGGTCATGGGCGCGGGCGGAACCGTCGGATCGCAGGACTGGATGAAGGCCGCGCTGGTCGCCAAGGCGGCGGGGGCCGATCCCAAGGCGCTGCGCTATGTCGCCTTCGATGGCGGCGGCGAGGCGATGGCGGGCCTGCTGGGCGGTGCGATCCAGGTCTATACGGGCGATGTGGCCGAGATGACGGCGCATATGGACGGCTCGGTGCGCATCCTGGGCGTGATGGCCGAGCAGCGCCTGCCCGCCCCCTTCGACCAGACGCCGACGGCCAGGGAACAGGGCGTGGACACCGTCTGGCCGATCCTGCGCGGCTATTATGTCGGCAAGGATGTGGGCAACGCCGATTATGACCAGTGGGTGCAGTGGTTCCGGGCCGCCTATCAGTCGCCCGAGTTCCAGAAGGTCCAGCAGGAAAAGGGCCTGTTCCCGCTGCCCAAGGCCGGCGAGGCGTTTGACGCCGCGGTGCGCGAGCAGATCACGACGCTGACCGCGATGGCCAGGGATGCCGGGCTGATCGCCCGGTGATCCGCCCGCCCGCCCGCCCCGGCCGCCGCGCCGGGGCGGGCACCGTTCCACCCGAAATGAGGAGAGGGCGAGTTGACTGACCGTGTTTTCGCCGCGCTGATGCTGCTGGTGACGCTGGCTTACGGCGTGATCGCCCTGACCGCGATCAAGGCCCCGTTCCAGTATGACCCGCTCGGCCCGGAAAGCTGGCCGCAGCTGATCGCGGCCGTGATGTTCCTGGCGCTGGTGCTGCTGATGTGGCGCCCGACCGCGACCCGCTTTGCCGTCGATGGCCCCGGCTGGATGCGGCTGGGGGTGATGCTGGCGCTGCTGTCGGCCTATGCGCTGGCGTTCCAGCCGCTGGGCTTCGTGCTGTCCACCTTTTTCTTTTCCGCGCTGGCCGCGCGTTCGCTGGGCGCCGCCTGGCGCGGCGCGGTGCCGTTCGGGCTGGGCATGGGGCTGGGGGGCTACGTGCTGTGCGCGGGGCTGCTGGAGCTGAACCTGCCCGCCGGCCCGCTGCCCGGCTTGTGAGGAGAAACCGATGTCCGACATCTTCGACGGGCTGGCGCAGGGATTCTGGGTCGCCGCCTCGCCCTTCAACCTGATGCTGGTGCTGCTCGGGTCGTTCTTCGGCACGCTGATCGGCGCGCTGCCGGGGATCGGGCCGATCAACGGGGTCGCGATCCTGCTGCCCATCGCCTATTCCATGGGCTTTCCGCCGGAATCGGCGCTGATCCTGTTGGCCGGGATCTATTACGGCGCCGAATATGGCGGGCGCATCTCGTCGATCCTGCTGAACGTGCCGGGGGATGCGGGCGCGGTCATGACGGCGCTTGACGGCTTTCCGATGGCCAGGAAGGGGCAGGCGGGCAAGGCGCTGTCGCTGTCGGCCTGGTCGTCCTTCATCGGCGGGACGATCTCGGTCGTGCTGATGACGCTGTTCGGGCCGGCGCTGGCGCAATACGGGGTCAGCTTCCAGCCGTCCGACTATGTGGCGCTGATGGTGTTCGCCTTTGCCACGCTGGCCTCGCTGGTCGGCTCCTCGCCGGTCAAGACGCTGATCGGCGCCTGCCTGGGGCTGATGCTGGCCACCATCGGGGTTGACGCCAATACCGGGGTCAACCGCTATACCTTCGGCGTGCCCGACCTGCTGGCGGGGATCGACTTCCTGATCGTGGTGATCGGCCTGTTCGGCCTGGCCGAGCTGTTCCACATGGTCGAAAGCGTGGCCGCCGGCAAGGCCGAGCGGATCACCGTGGACAGCACGCGCGCCGGGCTGTCCGACATCCTGGCGACGAAATGGGCGATCCTGCGCTCGTCGCTGATCGGCTTTGTCGTGGGGGTGCTGCCGGGGACAGGCGCCTCGGTCGCCTCGGCGGTCAGCTATGGCGTTGAAAAGCGCATCGCGGCGCCGGACGACACGATGTTCGGGCATGGCGATCCGCGCGGCCTTGCCGCCCCCGAGGCCGCCAACAACGCCGCGGCCGGCGGGGCGATGGTGCCGATGCTGACGCTGGGCATCCCCGGATCGGGGACCACCGCGATCCTGCTGGGCGCGCTGATGATGTTCAACGTCACGCCCGGCCCGCTGCTGTTTTCCCAGCACCCCGAGGTCGCCTGGGGCCTGATCGCGTCGATGTATATCGGCAACATCGCCCTTCTGGTCATCAACCTGCCGCTGGTGGGGCTGTTCGCGCGGATGCTGACGATCCCGCAGCATTACCTGATCCCGCTGATCGCGGTGCTGGCCTTCGTGGGCATCTATACCATCGTCGGCAGCAGCTTCGACCTGTTCCTGTGCATCGCGCTGGGGGTGCTGGGCTGGTTCCTCAGCAAGCTCGACCTTGCCTTGGCGCCGGTGATCCTCGGCTTCGTGCTCGGCTCATTGTTCGAGAACAACCTGCGCCGCGCGCTGTCGATCTCGGCCGGGGACTGGTCGATCCTCGTCTCGACGACGCAGTCGGTCATCCTCTATGCGTTGTCGGTCGGGATCGTGCTGGTCCCGGCCTGGCTGGGCCGGCGCAACCGCGCCGCCCCGGGCCGCGCGGCGGCCGAGGACGAGTGAAGCATGGCTGACGGGCCTGCCCTTCTGCGCGCGCTCTGCATCGGGCTGGCCGGCGCCGGCCTGGCAAGCGAGGCGGGCCTGCCGGCGGCGCCACTGATCGGCTCGAGCGTCGCTGTCTCGGCCGCGGCCTGGGCGGGGCTGCGGCTGCGGATGGATCCGCGGCTGCGCAACCTGGGCTTTCTGGGGATCGGCCTGTCGCTGGGATCGGGGATCGATCCGGCGGCGCTGGCGCAGCTTGGCCACTGGGCGGTCAGCCTGGCGGGCCTCGTGCTGTCGCTGGCGGTGACGATGGGGGCGGGCGCCTGGATCCTGCGGCGCCATTTCGGATGCGATCGGGGAACGGCGGTGCTGGCCTCTTCGCCCGGCACCATGTCCTATGCGCTGGCCGTGGCCGAGGACGGGGGCGGCGATCCCGTATCGGTCCTGACGATCCAGAGCCTGCGCCTGCTGGTGCTGGCCTCGGTGCTGCCGGTGGCGGTGTGGCTGTTCGTGGGCGAGGTTCCCGCGCTGGCGCGCAGCGCGGCCGATCCGCTGCCCCTGGCCGTTCTGGCGGCGCTGGGGGGCGGGCTGGGCTGGCTGCTGGCGCGCCGCCGCGTGCCGGCCGCATGGCTGCTGGGGGGCTTTGGTGTCAGCGCGCTCGCTCATGGGACGGGGCTGGCGGGGGGCGTGCTGCCCTGGTGGGTGTCGTTCCTGTGCTTCGGGATCACCGGCACGACCATCGGAACGCGGTTTTCCGGGCTGGATGCGCGTGCGCTGACCCGGAACCTGGGCGCGGCGGTGGTCGTCGCGGCGATCGCCTCGGCGCTCAGCCTGGTCTGCGCGGCGGTGGTGGCGCGGCTGACGGGGCTGCCCCTGGGACAGGTCTGGGTCGCCTATGCCCCGGGCGGGGTCGAGGCGATGGCGGCGATCGGGCTGTCGCTGGGCTATGATCCCGCCTATGTGGCGCTGCACCATCTGGTGCGGATCGCCGTTCTGGTCGTCATGGTGCCGCTGTTCCTGCGGCGGACGCGTTCCTGAACAGCCCGCCCCGCCCCCGGCGCGGTCCCGCGCACGGCTCCGGCCTGCCGGGCTGCGCAAAGGCCGTTTGGCAACGAACTGATGGCGCAGGCCTTGGCGCGGCGGCGGGGCTGAAGGGCGGTATCCTGCACGGCCCGGCGCCTGCGCCGCCTGCGGCCCTGATCTGCGGCGGGGCCGCCGGTCAGATCGTCGCCTCGATTGCCCGGCGCCAGCGCGCATGGCGGGCATCGCGTTCGGCCGCGTCCATGTGCGGCTCAAAGCGCCGGGCGAGGTTCCACTGGCGGGCGAAGACCTCGGGGGCGGGCAGCAGCCCCGCGCCAAGGCCCGCCAGATAGGCCGCCCCAAGGGCGGTGGTTTCGGTCACCTGCGGGCGGTCCACCGGGGCGCCGAGGATGTCGGCCAGATACTGCATCGTCCAGTCGCTGGCCGCCATGCCGCCATCGACGCGCAGCACGGTATCATGCGCGCCCTGCCAGTCGGTCTGCATCGCATCCAGCAGATCGCGGGTCTGGTGGCCGACGCTTTCCAGCGCCGCGCGCGCGAGCTCCGCCGGGCCGGTGTTGCGCGTCAGGCCAAAGATCGCGCCGCGGCAATCGGGGCGCCAATAGGGCGCGCCGAGGCCGGTGAAGGCGGGCACCATCACCACCCCTTGCGCGGGATCGGCCGTTTCGGCCAGCGGCGCGGTTTCGTTCGCATCGCGGATCAGGCCTAGCCCGTCGCGCAGCCACTGGACCACGGCGCCCGCGATGAAGATCGACCCTTCCAGCGCATAGGTCGGGCGGCCGTCCAGCTGATAGGCGATGGTCGTCAGCAGCCGGTTGCGCGAGGGGACCGCCTGCGCCCCGGTGTTGAGCAGCGCGAAACAGCCCGTGCCATAGGTCGATTTCATCATGCCGGGGCGAAAGCAGGCCTGCCCCACGGTGGCGGCCTGCTGATCGCCGGCCACGCCCTTGATGGGGATGGCGGCGCCGAACAGGTCGGGGCGCGTGGTGCCGAAATCGGCGGCGCTGTCGCGCACCTGCGGCAGCATGGGCCGGGGGACGCGCAGCAGATCGCACATCGCCCCGGACCATTCGCCGCGGTGGATGTCATACAGCATCGTGCGCGCGGCATTGGTGGCGTCGGTGGCGTGGACCGCGCCCCCGGTCAGCTGCCAGATCAGATAGCTGTCGATGGTGCCGAAGGCGAGTTCGCCCGCCTCGGCCCGCGCCCGCGCGCCCTCGACGTGATCGAGGATCCAGGCGGCCTTGGTGGCGCTGAAATAGGGGTCCAGCAGCAGGCCGGTCCTGTCCGTGACGGCGCTCTCATGCCCTTGGGCCCTGAGCGCGGCGCATGTCTCTGCGGTGCGGCGGTCCTGCCAGACGATGGCATTGTGGATGGGACGGCCGGTCGCCCGGTCCCAGATCACGGTCGTCTCGCGCTGGTTGGCGATGCCGATGGCGGCGATGTCGGCGCCGCTGAGGCCCGCCTTTTCGATGGCCGCCCGGCTGACCGCGGCGGTGGAGGACCAGATATCCGAGAGGTCATGTTCGACCCAGCCCGATTGGGGGAAATACTGGGGAAATTCGCTCTGCGCGACCGACAGCACGTCCAGGCGGCCCGAAAAGACGATCGCGCGCGACGAGGTCGTGCCCTGGTCGATGGCAAGAATGGTCATCCTCGTCCCCTGTCCCCGTCGCGGCGCAAGGCGCGGGTGCGCCCTGGCCCTGTCCCTGTTGCGGCGCAAGGCCCCGGCGCGCCGGGGCCATGGCCTGTGGCAAGGCTGTCAGATCACTGCTTCTGCCAGCTTTTCACCAGATCGTCATAGTTGACGGTCTGGGGCTGCGGATCCTCGTTCTCCAGCTTGAGCTGGGGGGCGATGGTGCCGGCGCGGGCCGCCTCGGCGTTCCAGAAGGCGAGGTCATGCTCCTCGGCCAGTTTCGGCCCCATCTCGCCCTGCACGCCGGCCTTTTCCAGCCGCGCCATGACCTTTTCCTGTTCGGCGCACAGGCTGTCCATCGCCTCCTGCGCGGTCTTGGCACCCGACGAGGCATCCCCGATCGCCTGCCACCACAGCTGCGCCAGTTTCGGATAATCGGGCACGTTGGTGCCGGTCGGCGACCACTGCAGGCGGGCGGGGCTGCGATAGAACTCGATCAGCCCGCCCAGCTTGGGCGCCCGGTCGGTGAAGGACTGGTGATCCAGCGTGGACTGGCGGATGAAGGTCAGGCCGGTGTGGCTTTTCTTGACGTCCACCGTCTTCGAGGTCACGAACTGGGCATAAAGCCAGGCGGCCTTGGCGCGGTCGTCGGGCGTCGATTTCAGCAGCGTCCAGGAACCGGCGTCCTGATAGCCCAGCTTCATCCCGTCCTTCCAGTAGGCGCCGTGGGGCGAGGGGGCAAAGCGCCATTTGGGCGTGCCATCCTCGTTCACGACCGGCAGGCCGGGTTTGACGAAATCGGCGGTGAACCCGGTATAGGTGAACATCTGCTGGGCAATCTCGCCCTGGCCCGGCACCGGGCCGCTTTCGTTGAAGTTCATGCCCTGCGCGGTCGGCGGCGCGTATTTCGCCATCCAGTCCAGATATTTCTGGATAGCATAGACGCTGGCCGGGCCGTTGGTGTCGCCCCCGCGGGCCACGCAACTGCCGATGGGGCGGTCGTTCGCATCGACGCGGATGCCCCATTCGTCCACCGGCTTGCCGTTCGGGATGCCCTTGTCGCCGTTCCCGGCCATCGACAGCCACGCATCGGTGAAGCGCCAGCCGAGCGAGGGGTCCTTCTTGCCATAGTCCATATGGCCAAAGACCTTCTTGCCGTCGATCTCGCGGCCGGTGAAGAACTCGGCGATGTCCTCATAGGCCGACCAGGTGACGGGCACGCCCAGGTCATAGCCATATTTCGCCTTGAAGTCGGCCTTGTTCTTCTCGTCGTCGAACCAGTCCTTGCGGAACCAGTAGAGGTTGGCGAACTGCTGGTCGGGCAGCTGATACATCTGCCCATCGGGCGCGGTGGTAAAGGACTTGCCGATGAAATCGTCAACGTCCAGCATCGGGTCGGTCACGTCCTTGCCCGCGCCGGCCATCCATTCCGTCAGGCTGCGCGCCTGTTTATAGCGCCAATGGGTGCCGATCAGGTCGCTGTCGTTGACATAGGCGTCGTAGATGTTCTCGCCCGACTGCATCTGGGTCTGCAGCTTTTCGACGACATCGCCTTCGCCGATCAGGTCGTGCGTGACCTTGATGCCGGTGATGGCGGTGAAGGCCGGGGCCAGCACCTTGGATTCGTATTCATGGGTGGTGATCGTTTCGGACACGACCTTGATGTCCATGCCGGCAAAGGGCTTGGCCGCGTCCACGAACCACTGCATTTCCTTTTCCTGATCGGCGCGCGTCAGGGCGGACAGATCCTTGATCTCGGTGTCGAGAAAGGCCTTGGCCTCGTCCATCCCGGCCAGCGCGATCCCCGGCGCGCCGGTGGCCATCAGCGCCAGCGCGATGGCGGTGGTCCTGTGCAGTCTCATGGTCTTCCTCCCCCTGTGGACCCGTGCGGCCCGTTGTCACACCCAGCGGAACACCGCCGCGGCGTAGATGAATGCGATGACCAGCCCCGCCCAGTCGGGCTTTCCCCCGAAGCCGACCCAGGCGAGGTTGATGAAGGCGCTGCCCAGCAGGCTGATGAACAGCCGGTCGCCGCGCGTGGTGGCGATGCGCAGGATGCCGCGCCGCGGCGTTTCCGGCCAGCGGATCGCCATCCAGGTAAAGGTCAGCAGCAGGGCGGCGATGATCCAGTAGAACAGCGCGGTCGGAAAGGTCCAGGCCATCCAGCCGCCCGGACTGAGGCTGCCCCACCAGTCGCGCGCGCCGTCCTTGACCGGCACGATGGCGACCAGCCAGCCCAGCAGGGCCAGCATGGCCAGGGCGACGGCGGCAAAGCCTGCGTTCAGCGCGCGGCTCATCACACCCTCCCCAATGCAAAGCCCTTGGCGATGTAGTTGCGCACGAACCAGATCACCAGCGCGCCGGGGATGATCGTCAGCACCCCCGCCGCCGCCAGCACCCCCCAGTCGAGGCCCGAGGCGGAAACGGTGCGCGTCATCGTCGCCGCGATCGGCTTGGCGTTCACGGATGTCAGCGTGCGCGACAGCAGCAGTTCGACCCAGCTGAACATGAAACAGAAGAACGCCGCGATCCCGATCCCGCTGGCGATCAGCGGCACGAAGATGCGCAGGAAGAACCGGGGGAACGAATGGCCGTCGATATAGGCGGTTTCGTCGATCTCTCGCGGAACGCCGGACATGAAGCCTTCGAGGATCCAGACCGCCAGCGGCACGTTGAACAGGCAATGCGCCAGCGCAACGGCGATATGGGTGTCGAACAGCCCCACCGCCGAATACAGCTGAAAGAACGGCAGCGCGAATACCGCCGCCGGCGCCATGCGGTTCGACAGCAGCCAGAAGAACAGGTGCTTGTCGCCCATGAAGCGATAGCGGCTGAAGGCATAGGCTGCGGGCAGCGCGACCGCCAGCGAGATGGCCGTGTTCAGCACGACATAGATCAGGCTGTTGACATAGCCCATGTACCAGCTGGGATCGGTCAGGATGGTGCGATAATTGGCCAGGGTCAGCGCGCGCGGATAAAGGCTGAAGGCGCCCGTGATCTCGGCATTGGTCTTGAGGCTCATGTTCACGAGCCAGTAGATCGGGATCAGCAGGAACAGCAGATAGGTGGTCATCACGACCGCCGAACCCGCGCCCCTGCGCTGATGCGCGGCCATCAGGGCGTCTCCCTCTGGGCGGTCATGACGGTGTAGAACACCCAGGAAATCAGCAGGATCACGAGGAAATAGATCAGGCTGAACGCGGCCGCGGGGCCAAGGTCGAACTGGCCGATGGCGGTCTTCACAAGGTCGATCGACAGGAAGGTCGTCGCATTGCCCGGCCCGCCCCCGGTCAGCACGAAGGGTTCGGTATAGATCATGAAACTGTCCATGAAGCGCAGCAGCACCGCGATCAGCAGCACGCCCGACATCTTGGGCAGCTCGATATGGCGGAACACGGCCCAGCGGCTGGCCTGGTCGATGCGCGCGGCCTGATAATAGGCGTCGGGGATGGATTGCAGCCCGGCATAGCACAGCAGCGCGACAAGGCTCGTCCAGTGCCACACATCCATGACGATGATCGTGGCCCAAGCGTCGATGGGATCGTTGACGTAATTATAGTCGATCCCCAGCGCGGCCAGCGCGTGCCCCAGCAGGCCGATATCCACCCGGCCAAAGACCTGCCAGATCGTGCCCACCACGTTCCACGGGATCAGCAGCGGCAGCGACATCAGAACCAGGCAGACCGAGGCCCAGAACCCCCGCTTGGGCATGTTCAGCGCGATGAAGATGCCCAACGGGATCTCGATCGCCAGGATGATGGCGGAAAACAGCAGTTGCCGCCCCAGCGCGGCGCGGATGCGGTCGCTGGCCAGCACCTCCTGGAACCAGCCGATGCCGTTCCAGAAGAACTGGTTGTTCCCGAAGGTGTCCTGCACCGAATAGTTGACCACCGTCATCAGCGGGATCACGGCCGAAAAGGCGACCAGCAGCAGGACGGGCAGGACCAGCCACCAGGCGCGGTTGTTCAGCGGCTTGTCCATCACGCGGCCCTTTCCTGCGGCTCGACCCGCCAGTCGTTCACGAAAACCCCCGTCCGGGCCGGGTCCGGCAGCACCCGGTCGGGCAAAGCGGGGATCGCCGCGCCCTCGGGTATGGTCACGTTGAAGGGCCGGCCCGCGACCTCGCCCCGCGCGATGCGGTGGCGGCCCACATCCTCGATCCGGTCCAGCCGGAAGGGCAGGCCCGGCCCGCCGCTGCCCAGCCGGACGGCGTCGGGGCGGATGCCGATCTGCCCCTCGGCCGGGGCATAGTGGCCCGTCAGCGCGACGGCGGTGCCGGCCACCAGCGCCTCGCGCCCGGCGATGCGGGCGGGCAGCAGGTTCATGCCGGGCGAGCCGATGAAATAGCCGACAAAGGTATGTTCCGGCCGCTCGAACAGCGCCTGCGGCGTGCCGGCCTGCACGACGCGCCCCTCGGACATCACCACGACCTCGTCGGCAAAGGTCAGCGCCTCGGTCTGGTCATGGGTGACATAGATCATCGTGTGCCCGAATTGGCGGTGCAGCGCCTTGATCTGGGTGCGCAGCTCCCATTTCATGTGGGGGTCGATGACGGTCAGCGGCTCGTCGAACAGGATCGCGTTCACGTCCTGGCGCACCATGCCGCGGCCAAGGCTGATCTTCTGCTTGGCATCGGCGCTCAGCCCGCGGGCGCGGCGGTCAAGCTGGGATTGCATGCCGATCATGCGGGCGATGGCCTGAACGCGGTCCGCGATCTGCGCCGCCGGCACGCCGCGATTGCGCAGCGGAAAGGCAAGGTTCTGCCGCACGGTCATCGTGTCGTAGACGACCGGAAACTGGAACACCTGCGCGATGTTGCGCCCGGCCGTTTCCAGATGCGTCACGTCCCGATCCCCGAACAGCACCCGCCCGCGGGACGGCGTCAGCAGGCCCGAGATGATGTTGAGCAGCGTCGTCTTGCCGCAGCCCGACGAGCCGAGCAGCGCATAGGCCCCGCCATCGCGCCACGTCATCGTCATGGGCTTGAGCGCATAGTCCGCATCCCCCGCGGGTCGGGGCGATAGCTGTGCGCCAGATCGTCCAGCGTGATGCGCGCCATCAGGCTGCCCTCGCATAGGGGGCAGGGCGGGCCAGCCGGCCCTGCGCGTCGAACAGATAGACATGGGCGGGATCGAGCCAGACGGTCAGCCGGTGATCGGGGGCAAGGGCGTGCACCCCCTCGGCCAGCAGCGTCCAGCGCCGGCCGTCCACGTCCAGATGCAGATAGGTTTCCGCCCCCGTGATCTCGCTCGCATCCACCCGCGCGGCGAATTGCAGCGCGCCCGGCACCGGCAACAGGCGCAGATGAGGCGCGCGGAAGCCGGCCTGATAGCTGCCATCCGCAAGACCGGGCACCGGCAGGGCCTGCCCCGCCAGATCGGCCTGCCCGCCCGTCACGCGCACGGCGGCAAAGTTCATCGGCGGGTCGGCAAAGACGCGGGCGGTGGTGGCATCGACCGGCGCGCGATAGACCTGCGGCGTCGGGCCGAACTGCGTCACGCGCCCTTCCCACATCGTCGCGGTGTTTCCGCCCAGGAGCAGCGCCTCCTCGGGTTCGGTCGTGGCATAGACGAAGATCGCGCCCGACTGGGCAAAGATGCGCGGAATCTCGGCCCGCAGTTCCTCGCGCAGCTTGTAGTCGAGGTTGGCCAGCGGCTCGTCCAGCAGGACAAGGCCCGCATTCTTGACCAGCGCGCGGGCCAGCGCCGTGCGCTGCTGCTGGCCGCCCGAAAGCTCTAGCGGGCGGCGATCCAGCATCGGGGTCAGGCGCATCAGATCGGCCGTCTCGCGCACGCGCGCGTCGATCTGCGCGCGCGGCAGCCCTTGCAGGCGCAGGGGCGAGGCGATGTTGTCATAGACCGTCATCGCCGGATAGTTGATGAACTGCTGATAGACCATCGCCACCTTGCGATCCTGCACCCGCTGGCCGGTCACATCCGCGCCGTTCCACAGGATGCGACCCGCACTGGGCGCATCCAGCCCCGCCATCAGGCGCATCAGCGTCGTCTTGCCCGCCGTTGTCGGCCCCAGCAGCACATTCATGCTGCCGGGTGTCAGCGTCAGGTCGGTCGGGTGAATCCAGACCTGTCCCTGGGCCGCCCTGGTGATGGCGCGCAGTTCCAGCGTCATGCGGCGGCCCTTTCGCTTTCCATGAAGGCGGCGACAGCCGCCTGCTGCGCCGCGTCCAGCCGCAGGCCCAGCTTTGATCGCCGCCACAGCGCGTCATCGGCCGTGCGCGCCCATTCGCGCGTCATCATCCAGCGCAATTCCGCCTCGGTCAGCGTGGCGCCGAAATCGCGGCCCAGATCGGCCGGGCCGGCGGCCCCGCCCAGCACCGCCGCCGCCTCGGTCCCATAGGCGCGCACCAGGCGGTTGGCCCATCCGGCGGTCAGGAAGGGATAGGCGGCGCGCAGGCGGGCGATCAGCTCTGGCGCACCATCGACGGGGAAATCCCCGCCGGGCAGGGCTGCGCCCGCCGTCCATGGCGCGCCCATGCGCGGGGCATGGGGCGCGATCCGTTCTAGCGCCGATTCGGCCAGCCGGCGATAGGTGGTGATCTTGCCGCCGAACACGCTGAGGCAGGGCGGCCCGCTTTCGTCCAGCGACAGCACATAATCCCGCGTGGCCGCGGTCGCCGACTTGGCCCCGTCGTCATAGAGGGGGCGCACCCCCGAATAGGTCCACACCACGTCGGCCGCGGTCGGCGGGCGGCGGAAATAGCGCGCGGCAAAGGCCAGCAGATAATCACGCTCGGCATCCGAACAGCGGGCCTCGCCGGGGGCGCCGGCATGATCCACGTCGGTGGTGCCGATCAGGGTAAAATCCCCCTCATAGGGGATGGCAAAGATGATGCGCCCGTCCGGCCCCTGGAAGAAATAGGATTTGCCGTGGTCGAACAGGCTGCGGGTGATGATATGGCTGCCCCGGACAAGGCGCACGCCTTCGTCGCTGGGCAGGCGGGCGATGCCCCTGATCACGTCGCCGACCCAGGGGCCCGCGGCATTGACCAGCAGCCTGGCGCGATGACTGCTCCCGTCCTGCATGCGGATATGCCACAGATCGCCTTGCCGCCGCGCCTCGGCCACGCGGGCGCGGGTCAGGATGTCGGCGCCGCGTGCGGCGGCGTCGCGGGCGTTCAGCACCACCAGACGCGCGTCATCCACCCAGCAGTCGCTGTATTCATAGGCCCGCGCCAGGCGCGGTTGCAGCGGCGCGCCCTCGGGTCGGCCGTGCAGGGGATAGGAATCCGTCCCCGGCAGGATGCGCCGCTTGCCCAGGTTGTCATAAAGGAACAGCCCCGCGCGGATCATCAGGTTCGGGCGGCGCCCGCGTTGCCAGGGCATGATCGCCTGCATGATGCGCGAGACGGGCGTGTGGCTTTCGAACCGCATCTCGGGGTCGAGCGGCAGCACGAAGCGCATGGGCCAGCTGATATGCGGCATGGCGCGCAGCAGCGTTTCGCGTTCCTGCAGCGCCTCGCGCACCAGCCGCAGTTCGAGGAATTCCAGATAGCGCAGCCCGCCATGGAACAGCTTGGTCGAGGCCGAGGACGTGGCCCCGGCCAGATCGCCCTGCTCGGCCAGACGGACGCTCAGCCCGCGCCCCGCGGCGTCACGGGCGATGCCGCAGCCATTGATGCCGCCGCCGATGATGAACAGGTCGGTCGTTTCGCTCATCGCTCCCCCCTGCCTGAAACGATCACGGGAAGGCAGGATTGGTCAATCACCTATTTTCGTTTTTTGTCGTCCGCTTTCGTTTTGCAGCCGGCCGGGGCCGTGCTAGCCCTTGCCGCAAAGGAAAGGTCCGCCATGGCGCTCAGCATCCGGCAACGCGACATCGTCAACCTTGCCCGCGCGACGGGCAAGGTTGGGGTCGAGGATCTGGCCGCGCGGTTCGACGTGTCGGTGCAGACCATCCGCCGCGATCTGGGCGAGCTGGCCGGGCAGGGGCTGATGGACCGCGTGCATGGCGGGGCCGTGCTGGTCGCGGGTGTCGCCAATCTTGGCTATGAGGCGCGGCGCGGCCTGCACCAGGGCGCGAAGGAGGCGATCGGCCGCGCCTGCGCCGCCCTGATCCCCGACAATTCCTCGCTGATCCTGAACATCGGCACCACGACCGAGGCGGTGGCGCGCGCGCTGCTCAACCATCGCAGCCTGACGGTTGTCACCAACAACATGAATGTCGCCAATATCCTGACGGAAAACGACAGCTGCGAGGTGATCGTGGCGGGCGGGCGGGTGCGGCGGTCGGATGGCGGGCTGATCGGCGATCTGACCAGCGAGCTGCTGACCAACTTCAAGGTCGATTTCGCCGTTGTCGGCTGTTCGGCGCTGGACGCAGACGGCGATGTGCTGGATTTCGACCTGGCCGAGGTGCGCGTCAGCCGCACCATCCTGCGCCAGGCGCGCACCCGCATCCTTGTCACCGACCTCAGCAAGCTGGACCGTTCGGCCCCCGTGCGGGTCGTCTCGCTGGCCGATCTGGACGCGGTCGTGACCGAGGCGCCCTTGCCCGCGCCGCTGCGCGAGGCCTGCTCCGGCTGGAACACCCGCTGCGTGACCGCGGCTGGCTGAGCGAAAGGGCCGGCCCTTGGGGGGCCTTGCGCGGTCTGCCCGGCAAAGCGCCTGCCGGGGCGATCGGCACATCGCCGCAACCCGCCCCAGGGGATCAGCCGGCCGTTCTGCCCCCCTCCATCCCCGTGATGCGTCAGCTTTCTTCCGCCTCAGCGGCCGGGACAGGGCCAGCATGACCCGCAAGGGCGGGCATCCTGCCCGCGAAAAGGCCGAGGGCCATGGTTCCTGAAAGCGCGGGACGGTTTCGAGCAAGGGGGCCAAATGAGGATCGGCGCGAAATACCCTCGTTGATCTTCCCCGCCGCCGTGCAAAGCTGGCCTGAGAAAAGCCGAGGATCTTTCATGCACGACACGGTCAGCCTTTCCGAACTCGATATCTTCTGCCGCAGCGCCCTTGCCGCCGTGGGCGCGGATGATGCCACCGTGGACGCGGCGACGCGGGCAATGATGCATGCAAGCGAGCTGGGGGTGGACAGCCACGGCGTGCGGCTGCTGCCGCATTACCTGTCCGCGCTGCAGGGCGGGCGGCTGAACCGCAATCCGAACCTGCGGGTGGTCGGCGGGTTCGGGGCGGTCGAGGTGCTGGATGCCGACCACGCGCACGGCGCCGTGGGGGCCTATCACGGGATGCAGCGCGCCTGCGAACTGGCGCGGCAATACGGCCTGGGCGCGGTGGCGGTGCGCAACAATTCGCATTTCGGCGCAGGGGGGGCCTATGCGCTGGATGCGGCGCGGCGCGGCTTTGTCGGGCTGGCCTTCTGCAATTCCGACAGCTTCGTGCGGCTGCATGAGGGGGCCGAACGCTTTCACGGCACCAATCCGATCGCCGCGGCGGTGCCGGTGCCGCAAGGCGAGCCATGGCTGCTGGACATGGCGACCAGCGCGATCCCCTATAACCGTGTGCTGCTGTATCGCAGCCTCGGGATCGAGCTGCCGCCGGGCGTCGCCTCGGATGGGCAGGGCATCGACACCGCGGATGCGCAGGCGGCCGACATGCTGGCGCCGCTTGGCGGGGAATTCGGCTTCAAGGGCGCGGCGCTGGCCGGGCTGGCCGAGATCCTGTCGGCGGTGCTGACGGGGATGCGGCTCAGCTTTGACATCCCGCCGATGGCGGGGCCGGATCTTGCCAGCCCCCGCCTGCTTGGCTGCTTCGTGATGGCGCTGAACCCGGAGGCATTCCTCGACCGCGCCGCGTTCGATGCAGGGATGCGCCGCTATCTCGACCGGCTGCGCGGATCGCTGGCCCGCCAGGGGGGCCGGGTAATGGCGCCAGGCGATCGTGAATGGTCTGTCGCTGCCGAACGGCGGGCCAAGGGCGTGACGCTGGACCCGGCGACGGCCCAGGCCTTTGCGGCCTTTGCCGCAGATCATGGGCTGACTGCCCCGATCGGCTGAACGGTATACCAGATTTTTCTTGACCCCCTTGCCAAGATGACCTTTCATCCGGTGGTCAGACCACTTTGCCCGTGAATCGCTTGAGGAGGCGCAGGGCAGGGCCGGTCATGGCAGGGGGGAACAATGCGCATCGACACGCCGCCACGCAGGCCGTGGCGCCAGGTTGCCGACCTGATCCAGTCGCTGGCCGCAGCCGAAGGGCTGTGCGCGGGGGACCGGCTGCCTTCCGAGCGCGAGCTGGCCGATCGCCTTCAGGTCTCGCGCCCCTCGCTGCGCGAGGCGCTGATCGCGCTGGAGGTCGAGGGCAGGGTCGAGATCAGGAAGGGGTCGGGCATCTACATGGCCAACGGCCCGCGCCGGACGGACAGCGATCCCCTGGAAAGCGAAGGCCCGTTCGAGATCCTCGAGGCGCGGGGCGTTCTGGAAAGCGCCATCGCCGAGGAGGCGGCGCGGCGCGCAACGCCGGCGCTGATCGCGGCGCTTGATGCCAATCTGCGCGACATGGCCGCGGCGACGGATGACCGGGCGCGCGTCATCCCGATCGACGCGGCCTTCCACGTGGCCATCGCCGATGGCACGGGAAACGCGCTGCTGGCGCGCCTGACATCCGACATCGTTGCCAAGCGCCTTTCGCCCCTGTTCAGCAGGCTGGCCGGACATTTCGAAGGCCCGCCCACATGGCGCTGCGCGCTGGCCGAACACGGCGCGATCCGCGACGCCATCGCCGCGGGCGATCCCGCCGCCGCGCGCGAGGCGATGCGCCGGCACCTGGCCCAGTCGCGCCGCCGCTTTACCGAAACCTTCGCCGAGGCCCGCGCGGCCGAGGCGCTGGACAGCTGACAACGACAGACATGCAACCGGGGAGGAACCGCATGAAATCGACCCTGAAGGCCCTTTTGGGCGCCGCCGCGCTGCTGGCCAGCACCGCCATCGCGCATGCCGAAACCGTGCTGAAATGGGCCCATGTCTATGAGGCGAGCGAGCCGTTCCACACCGAATCGGTCTGGGCCGCCGAGGAGATCGCCAAGCGCACGGAGGGCCGCTACAAGATCGACGTCTTTCCCGCCTCGCAACTGGGCAAGGAAAACGACCTGAACCAGGGCCTCAAGATGGGGACCGTGGACATCATCATCTCTGGCTCCAGCTTTCAGGCGCGGGACTTTCCCAGGATCGGGGTGACCTACTATCCCTATATCTTCCGCGATCCCTCGCATCTGCTCGCCTACACGAAAAGCGACATCTACAAGACGCTGACGGCGGGTTACGAGGAAAAGACCGGCAACCACATCGCCGCCACGACCTATTACGGCACGCGGCACACCACCACCTCGGACCGGCAGATCAAGGCCTGCGCCGACATGGCGGGCCTCAAGATCCGCGTCCCCGACGTGCCGGCCTATCTGGCGATGCCGCAGGCCTGCGGGGCCAACACCACCCCCATCGCCTTTGCCGAGGTCTATCTGGCCCTGCAGAACGGCACGGTCGAGGCGCAGGAAAACCCCCTGACCGCCATCGACGCCAAGAAGTTCTACGAGGTGCAGAAGAACATCGCCCTGACCGGCCATATCGTCGATCACCTGAACACGGTCGTCAGCAAGTCGGCCTGGTCCGCCCTGTCGGATGCCGACAAGCAGATCTTCACCGAGGTGATGATGCAGGCCGCCGAGCGCACCACCAAGATCATCGAGGAGCGCGAGGCGAAGCTGGCCGAGGATTTCAAGGCCAAGGGCCTGAACGTGGCCGAGGTGGACAGGCCCGACTTCGAGAAGACCGTTCTGGAAAAGGTGCCCTTCGACAAGTTCGGCTATGAAAAGGCCGACTGGGAAGCGATCCGCGCCGTCCAGTGACCGGCGCCGGGGGCCGGCCCGCCCGGCCCCCTGTCCCCAACCCAGATTGCCAAGGACCGGCCGAATGAGCCACCAGCCGCACCACCCCGTCAGCGTCGCGGAAATGGCGCATGCCTTCGAGGATGAAGGCGCCAGCGAGGTCGATCTGTCCCCTTACCGGATCGAGGACTGGGTCACGCTGGCCCTGTTCTGGCTGATGGCGCTGTGCGTGTTCCTGCAGTTCTTCACCCGTTATGTGCTGAACAACAGCCTCGCCTGGACCGAGGAGATCGCGGCCAACTGCCTTGTGGTGATCGTCTTTGTCGGCGCGGCGATGTGCGTGCGCATGGGCCGGCATATTGCGGTCGATCTGCTCTATCGCTTTCTGCCTGCGGGGGCGGTGCGCGTGCTGCAGGTTGTCGTCGACCTGATCTCGATCGGCTTTTTTGCCTACATGGCCTGGCTGTTCTGGCGTTATATCGAGATTGTCGGGTCCGAACGGATGGTCACCGTCGATCTGCCGCGGGGCATCGTCTTCTATTCCGTCCTCGCCGCCTTCATCCTGATGGCGCTGCGCGCGCTGCAACGCTTTGTCCGCGACCTGCGCCACGGCCGCGCCGTGGACGAGGACGCCGGCCCGATCGGAGTCTGACCCATGCTGTTGCTGATCGGCTCTTTCCTGGGCCTGATGATCGTCGGAACGCCCGTCGCCATCGCCATGGCGGTCGCCTCGCTGATCTATCTGCTGGTCACCGGCACCGCGCCCGACATCGTCGCGGCGCAGCGGATGATCGCGGGGGTGGAAAGCTTTCCCCTGATCGCGGTGCCGTTCTTCATCCTGGCCGGCAACCTGATGAACATCGCGGGCGTCACGGGACGCATCTATCACTTTGCCCTGTCGCTGGTCGGCTGGATGAAGGGCGGGCTGGCGCAGGTGAACATCATCGGCTCGGTGGTGTTTTCCGGCATGTCCGGCACGGCGCTGGCCGACGCGGCCGGCATCGGCACCATCGAGATCAAGGCGATGAAGGACCACGGCTATCCGGTCGAGGCTGCGGTGGGCGTCACCGCCGCATCGGCCACGCTGGGCCCGATCTTTCCGCCCTCGCTGCCCTTCGTCATCTACGGGATGATGGCCAACGCATCCATCGGCGCGCTGTTCATGGCCGGCATCCTGCCCGGCATCGTGATGACCTCGCTGATGATGCTGACCGTGTGGCTGTTCGCCCGCCGCCATGGCTGGGGGTCGGACACGCCCTTCGATCTGCGCGAGCTGGGCAAGGCCGGACTGGAAGTGCTGATCGTGATGAGCTTTCCGCTGGCCGTGTGGCTGCTGATCCAGGCGGGGCTGTCGATCAACGTCGCGGTGATCGTCGCGCTGGCGGGCCTGATCGCGCTTGACTGCTATTTCAACTGGCATGCCGTCATGGCGCTGATGGCGCCGGTGCTGCTGATCGGCGGCATGACGATGGGCTGGTTCACGCCCACCGAGGCCGCCGTCGCGGCCGTCCTTTGGTCGCTGTTCCTGGGCCTTGTCCGCTATCGCACGATGACCTTCCGCACGCTGGCCAAGGCGTCCTTCGACACGATCGAGACGACCGCCTCGGTCCTCTTCATCGTCACGGCCGCGTCGATCTTTGCCTGGCTGCTGACCGTCAGCCAGGCGGCACAGGTGTTTTCGGACGCGATGTTCGCGCTGACCGACAACTGGTGGACCTTCCTGATCGTGGTGAACATCCTGCTGCTGATCGTGGGCGCGTTCCTGGACACCATCGCCGCGATCTCGATCCTCGTCCCGATCCTGATGCCGGTCGCGGCGAAATACGGGATCGACCCGGTGCATCTGGGCGTGATCCTGACGCTGAACCTGATGATCGGCCTGCTGACCCCGCCCGTGGGGATGGTGCTGTTCGTGCTGGCGCGCATTTCCAGGATGTCGGTGGAACGCACCGCGCTGGCGATCCTGCCCTGGATGATCCCGCTGTTCGTCGCGCTGCTGATCATCACCTTCGTGCCGGCGCTGACGACATGGCTGCCGACCCAGCTGGGACTGATCCGATGAATCGCGTCGCCCGCCTTTACGCCGCGCATGACCTGCGCGTGGAAACCGAACCCGCCCCGATGCCGGGCAAGGGGCAGGTGCTGCTGCGCATGGCCGCGGGCGGCATCTGCGGATCGGACCTGCATTATTACCACGATGGCGGCTTCGGCCCCGTCAGGGTGCGACAGCCGATCATTGCGGGCCACGAGGCATCGGGCCATGTCGCGGCGCTGGGGCTGGGGGTGGACGGCCCGGCGCCCGGCACGCTGGTCGCCGTCAACCCCTCGCAGCCCTGCGGGACATGCGAATACTGCGCCAGGGGCCAGCCGATCCATTGCCTGAACATGCAGTTCATGGGCAGCGCGATGCGCCTGCCCCATGCGCAGGGCATGTTCCGCGACCTGCTGGTTGTCCCCGCCGCGCAGGTCCAGGCCTTTCCGCAAGGCACCACCCCGGCCGAGGCAGCCTGCACCGAGCCGCTGGCCGTCTGCCTGCATGCCGTTTCGCAGGCGGTCGCCCTGCTGGGCGATCTGGCGGGTCTGCGCGTGATGATCACCGGGGCCGGGCCGATCGGGCTGCTGGTCCTAGCCGCCGCCCGCCACGCCGGCGCGACCGAGGTGATCGTCACCGACCTGACCGACGCGGCGCTGGAACGGGCGCGGGCGATGGGCGCCGCGCAGACGATCAACGTCGCATCCGATGCCGCGGCCATGGAGCCGCTGGCCGAAGGGAAGGGGCAGGTCGATCTGCTGTTCGATTGCTCGGCCGCCGCTTCCGCGCTGCGCAACGCCTTTGCCGTCCTGCGCCCGCGCGGGGTGCTGATCCAGGTCGGCGTCACGGGGGACATGACGATCCCGCTGAATGCGCTGGTCGGCAAGGAAATCACCTGGCGCGGATCGCAGCGGTTTCATGACGAATTCGCCGTGGCCGCCCGGCTGATCGGGTCGCGCGAAATCGACGTGCGCCCGATCATCAGCCATTCGCTGCCGCTGGCCCGCGCGGTCGAGGCGTTCGAACTGGCCTCGGACCGCAGCATGGCCTGCAAGGTCCACCTGACCTTCGGAGACGAGACATGAGACATACCTGGCGCTGGTTCGGCCCCCTGGACCGGGTGACGGTGCAGGACGCCGCCCAGGCGGGCGCCACCGGGATCGTCAGCGCGCTGCACCACATCCCGACCGGCGATGTCTGGCCGCAGGACGAGATCGCCAAGCGCCACGCCGAGATCCGTGCCGGCGGCCTTGTCTGGGACGTGGTCGAAAGCGTCCCCGTCAGCGAGGACATCAAGACGCAGCGGGGCGACTGGCGCGCGCACATCGTCAATTGGTCCGAAACGCTGCGCCGGCTGGCCGGCAGCGGCATCCGCACGGTCTGTTACAACTTCATGCCGGTGCTGGACTGGACGCGCACCGACCTGCGCTGGGAAACCCGCCATGGCGCGCGGGCGATGCGGTTTGACCTGCCCGATTTCGTCGCCTTCGACATCCACATCCTGCAACGCCCCGGCGCGGCCGAGGATTACCCCGCCGCCCTGGCGGACGAGGCAGCCCGCCGCTTTGCCGTCTTTTCCGACAGCCGCATCGCCGATCTGTCGCGCAACATCGGCGCGGGCCTGCCGGGATCGGCCGATGGCTATACGCTGGACCAGCTGCGCGAAAGGCTGGCCACCTATGCCGGCATCGACGCGGACCGGCTGCGCCGGCACCTGACGGATTTCCTGGCCGAGGTGGTGCCCGTCGCGGAACAGGTCGGCATCAATATCTGCGCCCATCCCGACGATCCGCCATGGCCGCTGCTGGGCCTGCCGCGCATCCTGTCCACGGAAGGCGATTACCGCGCCATGCTGGACGCCGTGCCGTCCCGCGCCAATGGCGTGACCTTCTGCACCGGATCGCTGGGCGCGCGGAGCGACAACGACCTGCCCGCGATGGCCGCCCGGCTGGCCGAGCGCATCCATTTCGTCCACCTGCGCAATGTCACGCGCGAGGGGGAGGAAACGCCCTGTTCCTTCTTCGAGGACGAGCATCTCGAGGGCGGCACCGACATGGTCGCCGTCATCGCCGCGCTGCTGGCCGAAGAGGCGCGGCGCCGGGCCGAAGGGCGGGCGGATGCCGAAATCCCCATGCGCCCCGATCACGGGCAGGACATCCTGGACGACCTGACGCGCATGGCGCAGCCCGGCTATCCGGCGATCGGGCGGCTGAAGGGCCTGGCGGAGTTGCGCGGCGTCGAGCGCGCCCTGTCCCACCCCCGGCTGGGGATCGGCGCATGAGACTGACGGACGCCGCCCCGCTGCCCCCCGCAGTCAACCCGCCCGGCCATGACCGCGCGGCGCTGACGCCGGGCATCGTTCACCTGGGCTTTGGCGCCTTCCACCGCGCGCATCAGGCCGTGGCCACTCAGGCGGCGCTGCGGCAGGATTTCGGCCCCTGGGGGATCGTCGCGGTGAATTTGCGCTCGGCCCAGCCGATCCGTGATCTGGCCGCGCAGGACGGGCTGTATTCCGTCACCATGCGCGGCGCGGATGGTGACAGCACCGAGGTGATCGGCGCAACAGTGGGCTGGCTTTGCGCCGCCGAGGATGCCGGGGCGGTGCTGGCCCGCATGGCCGATCCGGCAACGCGCATCGTGACGCTGACGGTGACGGAAAAGGCCTATGGCCTTGACCCCGCGACAGGCGGGCTGGACATCGCCCATCCCTCGATCGCCGCCGACCTGGCGAACCCCGCCCATCCGCAAGGCGCGGTCGGGCTGCTGGTCGAGGCGCTGGCCCGGCGCCGCGCTGCGGGCATCGCGCCCTTCACGGTGCTGTCCTGCGACAACCTGCCGTCCAATGGCCGCGTGCTGTCGCGCCTGGTGTGCGATTTCGCCGCCCGGCGCGATCCCGCCTTGGCCGACTGGATCGCGGCCAAGGTCGCCTTTCCCTCCAGCATGGTGGACCGCATCGTTCCGGCCGCGACCGACGAAACCCGCGCCCGCGCCGCCGCCGCGCTGGGGGCCGATGACGCGCTGGCGGTCGAAACCGAGCCGTTCCTGCAATGGGTGATCGAGGATCATTTCCCCATGGGCCGCCCGGCATGGGAGGCCGCGGGCGCGATCTTCGTCGCCGATGTCGCCCCCCATGAAAAGATGAAGCTGCGGATGCTGAACGGCGCGCATACGCTGGCCGCGCATCTGGGCATCCTGAACGGGCTGGACCATGTCCGCGACGTGATGGCCGTGCCCGCGCTGGCGGCGCAGGTCGGCGCGCATATGCAGGCCGCGGCGGCGACGCTGGACCCGGTGCCGGGGATCGACCTTGCGGCCTATCGGGCCGACCTGCTGACCCGCTTTGCCAACCCCGCGATCGCCCATCGCTGCGTGCAGATCGCGATGGACACCTCGCAAAAGCTGCCCCAGCGCATCCTGTCGCCGGCGGCCGACGCGCTGGCGGCTGGATCTGACGGTGGCGCCTTTGCCCTTGCCACCGGCGCCTGGATGGCCGCGCTGGCCCATCGCGGGCAGGCCGACGATCCCCGCTCGGCCGAGCTGCTGGCCGCGGCGGCGGCGATGCCGGACGATGCGCCCTCGGCGCCCTTCTTCGCCATCGCCGGGCTGTTCCCTGACGCGCTGGCCCATGATGCGGCATGGCGCGCCCGCGTGGACGCCGCGATCATGGGCCTGCGCCCATGAAGGCGTTGATCCGCGACGAGCCCTGCCGGCCGTCCCGGATCAATCGCCGGGACCGCGGAAGGGGGAGGACGGCAGCAGACCGCGCGCCTGTCACCTCGGCATGCCGGCGCAGTCTGGCCAGGGGCCGGCATCGGCAATTCCGGAACTGTTGATATACGCAATTATGTAACCAAGCTGCGCGCTGGCGCGCATGCATCGGCGTTCTCGCGGCAACGCGCGCGTCGCCGCCGCCGCTCGCAAGCCGCCCTAGGCGCATCATGCGTGGCGATCAGGCTGCATGATGAACCCGGTGCGGGGCCGGGCTGCCGCGCGCCTGCGGCCGAGCCGCCGGGGCCTGCCCGCCCGCCGCTCCGCCGGCCTCCATCTGAGCGGCCTGCCGTTTACAGCAGGCGCGCAACCGTCCTAGGTATGAAGGCAGGGCCGCGCCCGCCGCGCCGCCTTGGCGCTGGCGCCGGGCGCCTGCCCCCAGGCAACCTTGTGGAGTGGCGGTGTCCGATCCCAAACCCCCTGTCACCCTTCGCGATGTCGCGGCCGAGGTCGGGGTAGATGTGTCGACCGTCAGCAGGGTGCTGCAGAACAAGGGGCGGGTGGCCGACGCCACGCGCAGCCGCATCATCGAGGCGGCGGGCCGGCTGGGCTACAAGGTCAACCCGATCGCGCGGGCGCTGAAGACGGCGCGCTCATCCACGCTGCTGATGGTGGTGCCGCAGATCGAGAACCCGGTCTTTGCCTCGGCGATCATCGGGGCCGAGATCGAGGCGCGCCGCGCCGGCTATGCGCTGCTGGTCTGCTATGAACATGGCGATGCTCGCCAGATGATGGCGGACCTGGCCAGGACAAGCCTCATCGAAGGGGTGATCATCGCCAGCTTTGATGAAAATGACAGCCTGCGCCGCACCCTTGCGGCCAGCGACCGGCCCCATGTGATCCTGAACCGGCATCTGGCCGGCAACGACAACTGCGTTGCGATGGACACCGGCCGCGCGGCGGAAATCGGCGTGGCGCACCTGATCGGCCTGGGGCACCGGCGAATCGGCCATCTCGCCGGCCGGCGCGGGCGCTTCAACGGCGAGATGCGGCTGCGCGGCTGGCAGACGGCGCTGGCAGCGGCCGGCCTTGACCATGGCGAGCATCTTGTCGCCGAAGCCGGCTATAACCCCGACGAAGTGCCCGCCGCCGTCGATCGGCTGATCGCCCAGCGGGTTACGGCGATCCAGGCGGCGACGCTGCTGACCGGGGTGGCGGCGATCTCGCGCCTGCATGAGCTGGCGCTGCGGGTGCCCGAGGATGTGTCGGTCGTGACGATGCATGATGATCTGCTGGCCCGCGTCGTCTATCCGCAGGTCACCACCGTGGCGCTGCCGACGCGGGACATGGGGGGCGCCGCGGTCCGCCGGCTGCTGGCGCTGATCGACGGCGATTCGCGCGGCGAGGGATGGGACGGGCCGCTGCTGCTGCCGCCAGGCGAGCTGATGGTCCGCGGCTCATCCGCGCCGCCGCATTCCGCGTAGAATAGCATTTGACAACGCGCATGCGCTGGCGCAACGTCCCTTTGAGCAAACGATTGCGCAACGCTTGAGCAATGGCGCCGCAAAGGGAGAACAGTCCGTTGACACAGAATGATCTCGGCACCGCGTTCGGCGCGCTGATCGGGTCCGATCACGTCCTCACGGACCCCGATTCGCGCGGCCGCTATGCCCATGACCGGCTGCCTTATGCCAATTTCCGTGCCCGCGAGGGCGCGCTGGTCGGCACCCTGCCCGATGTCGTGGTCCGCCCCGGCTCGACCGAGGACGTGGTGGCGATCGTCCGCAAGGCCGCGGCCGACGACCGGCCGCTGATCCCCTATGGCCGCGGCTCGGGCGTGCTGGGCGGGATCATCCCGCTGGGGCACGAGATCATGGTCGATCTGCGCCGCATGAACCGCATCCTCGATCTCGACCGCGAAAACAACCTCGTCACCGTCGAGGCCGGCATGAACGGCGAGGATTTCGAGGCGGCGCTGAACGAGGCCGGCTATACCTCGGGGCACCTGCCGCAGTCGCTGACCATCTCGACCGTGGGGGGCTGGGCGGCCTGCCGCGGCGGCGGGCAGGAATCGAGCCGCTTCGGCAAGATCGAGAATATCGTCGTGGGCCTTGAGGCGGTGATGCCCGACGGCAACATCCTCACGGTGCGGCCGCTGCCAAAGCGCGCCTCCGGCCCGTCGATCCTGGATCTGATCGTCGGCAACGAGGGCACGCTGGCGATCATCACCCGGTTGACCATGCGGATCTGGAAGCTGCCCGAGGCCGAGACGGTGATCGTGCTGGCCCTGCCCGACCGCGGCGCGGCGCTGTCCCTTGCCCGGCGGATCATGCAGGCGGGGCTGCACCCGCGCATCGTCCGCATCTATGACGAAAAGGAAACCCGCGGCCGGGTGGAGGGGATCGCGGCCTTCGCCGCCCGCCCGGTGATGGCCAACATCGTCCTGTGCGGCGAGCCGGGCATCGTCGCCGCCGAGGCCGATCTGGTGCGCGGCTTTGCGGCCGAACTGGACGCCGTGGAAACCGAAACCGCCCCCTTCGACGACTGGCGCGCCCACCGCTACACCTCGATCACCAAGCAATGGCTCGACAAGGGCTATTACAACGACACCATCGAGGTGACCGTGAACTGGAGCAGGGTGGCCTCGCTTTACGACACCATCGCCGCGCGCATCGCGGCGGTGGCGCCGGACGCGCATTTCAGCGCCCACTGGTCGCATGTCTACCCCGAGGGGGTGTGCCAGTACATGACCATCCGCCTTCCGCCGATGGAGCAGGACAAGGCCCTGCCGCTGCATGCCGAACTGTGGGAGATCGCCACCGGCGAGACGCTGCGCCACGGCGGCTCGATCGCCCATCATCATGGCAGCGGGCTGTTCCGCGCGCCCTGGATGGATGCCGAACATGGCGAGGGGATGGCGGTGCTGCGCAAGATCAAGGCCGCTCTCGACCCGCAGAACCTGTTCAACCCCGGCAAGCTGGGTTTCGCGCCCCGCCCCGGTTCCATCGACCCCTACCGCGACCGCGCCCCGGACGCCGACCAGAATGGCTGAGACGTTGCTGCTGGGCATCGACCTGGGCGCGGGATCGCTGAAATCGACCGTGATCACCGCCGCGGGCGCGGTCGTGGCCACCGCCTCGGCGCCCGTCGAGACGCTGGCGCCAAGGCCCGGCTACAGCGAGCAGGATCCTGAGGGCTGGTGGGCGGCGCTGGTCGGGGCGCTGCGCGATCTGTGGGCGCAAGGCGTCGATCCGGCGCGGATCGCGGCGGTTTCGGTGACGGCCGGCGCGCATACCCATGTGCTCGAGGATGCGCAGGGCCGCACGCTGCGGCCGGCGATCATGTGGAACGACGCCCGCTCGGGCGCGCAGGTCGCCCGCGCCCGCGCCGCCCATGGGGACATGATCCTGGCGCGCTCGGGCAACCGGATCAGCCCGACATGGACGCTGCCGCAGCTGATCTGGCTGCGCGAGGAGGAACCGGGCACCCATGCCGCGATCCGCCGCATCCTGCCCGCCAAGGACTGGCTGCGCCGCCGGCTGGACGGCAGCGCAGCCACCGACATCACCGACGCCTGGGGGCTCATGCTGGCCGATGCCGCAACGGGCGGATGGTCGGCCGAGCTGTGCGCGCTGGCCGGCATCGCGCCCGAGGTGCTGCCGGCGATCACCGGCTCGAGCGCCGTCACCGGCGAGGTCGGGGCCGAGGCCGCGCGGCAGACCGGGCTGCGCGCCGGCACCGCCGTTATCTGCGGCACATCGGACACCAACGCGGAAACCTATGCCGCCGGGATGACCCGGCCGGGCATCGGCGCGCTGAAGCTGGCCACCGCCGGCACCGTCTCGACCCTGACGGCGGCGCCGGCCTTTTCGGATGACGTGATCCACTATCCCCATCTCGTCCCCGGCCATCATTACGCGATCCTGGGCACCAATTCCTGCGCCTCGGCACATCGCTGGCTGCGCGATGCGCTGTTCGCGGCCGAAGGGTTCGACGGCATGGACCGGCTTGCCCGCCAGGCCCCGGCCGGATGCGAGGGGCTGTTGTTCCACCCCTATCTGAACGGCGAGCGCAGCCCCTACTGGGATCCCGACCTGCGGGCCTCCTTCGTGGGCCTGGGCTTTGGACATGGGGGGCCGCATCTGTGCCGCGCGCTTTACGAAGGGATCGCCTTCACGCTGCGCGACTGCCTGTCGGTGCTGCGCGATCGCGCCATGGGCTTTGACACCGCGCGGCTGGTCGGCGGCGGCACCCGCAGCGCCCTGTGGCGGCAGATCATCGCCGACGTCACCGGGCTGACCATCGAGGTGCCCGCCGAGGGCGACGCCTCTTACGGCGCGGCGCTGATCGCGGGGATCGGCGCGGGCGTCTTTGCCGACACCGACGATGCCGCCCGCGCGATACGGGTGGCCGAAACGCTGCGCCCCGATCCCTCGGTGCGGGGCGTCTATGACGATGCCTTCGACCGCTTCCGCGAGGCGAAGGCGGCATTGACGCCCGTGAACCACCGTGCGGTACGCACCCTCAGGGGGGCCGCGTGATGGCCGAGGTCAGTCTGCGCAAGCTTCGCAAGATGTATGGCTCGGTCATGGCGGTCGAGGGCGTCGATCTGGAGATCGCCAAGGGCGAGCTGATCGTGCTGCTGGGGCCGTCAGGCTGCGGCAAGTCCACCACCCTGCGGATGGTCGCGGGGCTGGAGGAAATCACCTCGGGCCAGCTTCTGATCGGCGGGCGCGACGTGACAGCGAACGAGCCGAAGGATCGCGACATCGCGATGGTGTTCCAGAACTACGCGCTCTACCCCCATAAGACGATCCGCGGGAACATGTCCTTCGGGCTGAAGATGCGCGGCATGGATGCGGCCGAGATCACCCGCCGCGTCGATGCGGCCGCACAGATGCTGGACATCACCCATCTGCTGGATCGCAAGCCGGGGCAGCTCTCGGGCGGGCAGATGCAGCGCGTGGCACTGGGCCGGGCGCTGGTCCGCGACCCGGCGGTGTTCCTGCTGGACGAGCCGCTGTCCAACCTCGACGCCAAGCTGCGCGCCCGGATGCGCGAGGAGATCGCGCTGCTGCAGCGGCGGATCGGCAAGGCGATGATCTACGTGACCCATGACCAGGTCGAGGCGATGACGCTCGCCGACCGGATCGTCATCATGCGCGACGGACGGGTCCAGCAGATCGGCTCGCCGCTCGAGGTCTATGACCGGCCGGCCAATACCTTCGTGGCCAGCTTCATCGGCTCGCCCGAGATGAACCTGATCCCCGGCGATCTCGACGGTCAGGGCATCGGCATCGGCCAGGGCCTGCGGATCGCGGCGCGGGCAGGCGCGCGTTCCGGCCCCGTCACCCTTGGCGTGCGCCCCGAGGCGGTCGCCATCGTCGAGGACGGGCTGCCGTTCGAGATCCGCGGGATCGAGCAGCTCGGCTCGCAGACGCTGTTCATCGGCGCGCTGGCCGGCCACAGGCTGCGCGCCATGTCCGGACGGCGCGACGACATCCGGGTGGGCGACACCGTGGGCATCGCCATCCCCGGACCGGCCATCCACCTGTTCGACGCGCAGGATGGGAACCGCCTGGCCGCCGCCGTGTGAACCGCCGGCGGCGGTCGTCAACGCAGCACGACACCGCGCAGGCCGCGGATGATGGGGAGGAGGAAGCAATGACTTACGAGAAAGGCAGGGGCGGGTTGTGGACTCGCCGGCAGACGATGCGCGGCGCAGGCGCGCTGGGGCTGGGTCTTTCGCTGGCCGGGCTGGCCGCGCCGGCGGTGCGGGCGCAGTCCGCCCGCCCGATCCGGTTCCTCAACTGCGAGACCGGCAAGGACACGCTGGCCTTCTTCGGCAAGATGGCCAAGGACTATCAGGACAAGACCGGGACCGAGGTGGTCGTCGATTCCGTCCCGCTGGACGAAGCCTTCACCAAGATAACCAACGGCGTGCGATCGGGAACGCCCTATGATGTCGCCAATGTGGGCTTCATCGGGCAGGTGCTGATGCTGGCCGAACAGGATCTGATCGTCCCGCTGAACGAGCTGACCGACGCGCATCAATGGGGCAACAACATCCTGTTCCCGATTGATGGCAAGGTCTACTGGTACCCCTTCGATTACAACCTGGCGCTCATCTATTATCGCAAGGACCTGTACGAGGCGAAGGGGCTGGCGATGCCCGAAACCTGGGATGCCTTTGCGGCCAACTGCGAGGCGCTGGTCGAGGGCCGCCAGCGCGGCTGCCTGTTCCCGATCGGGTCGAACGGCGCGGCCAACTGGATGTCCTTCGCCTTCCTGTGGGCCGAGGGCGTCCGGCTGTTCGACGACCAGTGGAACGTCATCCTCGACAGCGCCGAGATGGCGCCGAGGGTTGCGGCCTATCTCGACTTCATGGCCCGGCTTTACCCGACGATGCCGTCGGGGGCGTTGCAGGCAAGCTATGCCGATGTGCTGTCGAACCTTGTCGGCGGGGCGATCGGGCATGGCGCCTATGCCGGCCGCGTGTTCGAGGCAGTCGAGCGCGACAACCCCGGCATGGCCGGCAATTTCGGTCTGATGCCCTATATGGACAGCGCCGGAAAGCAGAAGGCGGTCAGCCACGGCTATGACGGCTGGGTGGTGCTGAAGACCGACAACACCGGCCGGACGATGGACTTCATGCGCTGGCTGACGACCGAGCGCATGGTCGATTTCCTGCACACCGCGCCGGTGCATTTCCAGCCCACCCGCCTGGACATCTATGACGACCCGCGCTGGCGCGACAACCCGCTGATCAAGAAGCACGAAGCGGCGATCGAACAGATGCGCGCCCTGATCACCGACAACTCGGTCATCCTCAGCTCGATCGACACCCAGGGTCCGGCGCCGGACGTGCGCCCCGGCAAGGTCTTTGAATCCTTCGTGATGCCCGAGATGCTGCAGAACAAGATCCTGCGCGGCATGGATTCCGCCGAGGCGGTCAAGGCGGCCGCGGCGCGGATGCGCGATGTCATCAAGTGACCGGCGCGGGGAGGGGCGACCCTCCCCGCCTTGCCCCGAGGGGAGGATACCATGACGCGCTGGCTGCTGCCCGGCTTCCTTGCGGTCGGGGCCGTTGCGACCCTGCTGCTGATCGTCGGCCCCGCGCTTTATGCGGTGTCGCTCAGCTTCTACGACATGCCGTCGCTGACCACCGATCCGGTCTGGGTGGGGCTGGGCAAATACGCCCAGGTGCTGGGGGACGGCCAGTTCTGGAACGCGCTCGGCAACGGCTTTGTCTATGCCGGCCTCTGCATCGTCCTGCAGGTCGTGCTGGGCATCGGCTTTGCGCTGCTGCTGAACCAGGATTTCCTCGGCCGCTCGCTGCTGCGCGGGCTGGCATTCCTGCCCTATCTGCTGCCCACCGTCGTGGCGGTGCTGGTCTTCAAGTGGATGGTGGACGGATCGCTGGGGATCGTCACCATCCTGATGGAGGATTGGGGCCTGCCGCAGATCCGCTGGTTCGAGACAGAGACCGCCTCGATGCTGTCGGTGGTGCTGATCTCGGTCTGGCTGTGGACGCCTTTCGTCACCACGACCTTCCTGGCCGGGCTGCAGACCGTGCCCCGCCAGCTTTACGAGGCTGCCCGCGTCGACGGGGCCGGTCCGGTGCGGCAGTTCCTGCACGTCACCCTGCCATCGCTGCGGCCGATCCTGACCGTGGTCATCCTGCTGCGCGGGGTGTGGATGTTCAACAAGTTCGACGTGATCTGGCTGACGACCGGTGGCGGTCCGCTCGGCGCGACCGAGCATCTGCCGGTGCTGTCCTACCGCGAGGCATTCGCGCTGTATGACATCGGCACCGGCGCGGCGGTCGCCACGCTGTCCTTCCTGGTGCTCATGCTGGCGGTGACGATCTACTTCCGCCTCTTTCCGATGGAGACGAGCAAATGAGCCGGCCCGCCACCCAGGCCCCCTCCCCTGCGGCCCGGCCCGGGCCGCGCCGTTCCGGCCCGCGCCGGCTGGCCGGTCGCGCCGGCATCTATTTTGCGGCGCTCGTGCTGGCCGTCTATAGCGGTTTTCCGATCTACTGGATGATCGTCTCATCCCTGCGCCCGACGCAGGAGATGCTGATGACCCCCTCGCTGGTGCCTCGGCACTGGACGCTGGGCTATTACACCAGCCTGCTGGCCCAGACCGATTATCCGCGCCAGTTCCTCAACAGCCTGATCGTGGCCGTCACCACCGTCGCGTTGACCATGATGCTTTCGGTGATGATCGCCTATGGCGTCACCCGCCAGCGCATCCGCGGCAAGCAGATGATCATCGTGGGCATGCTCTATGCCTACATGTTCCCGCCGCTGCTGCTGGCGATCCCGCTTTATTCCATGATGACGCTGGTCGGGCTGAACGACACGCTGCTGTCGCTGGTCATCTCGCATCTGACGATCACCATGCCGCTGGGGGTGTGGTTCCTGTGGGGGTTCTTCAAGACCCTGCCGTTCGAGCTTGAGGAGGCGGCCATGGTTGACGGCTGCACCCGGCTGGGCGCGTTCCTGCGGGTGGTGCTGCCGCTGTCGGCGCCGGGGCTGGTGACGGTGGCGATCTTCGCCTTCCTGCTGTCCTGGACCGACTACACCTTTGCCCTGGTGATGATCGGCTCGGATGCCAACAAGACCGTGCCGCTGGGGCTCGCCTCGATGATCGGGGCGTTCGACCTGCGCTGGGGGGATGTGATGGCGGGCTCGACGCTCATCGCGCTGCCGCTCTTCGCGGCTTTCATCGCGCTGTCGCGCTATTTCGTGCAGGGCCTGACGGCCGGCGCCGTTAAAGGATAGGAACGATGCGGATATTGGGGGCGCCCTTGCGCTATGTGCAGGGGCCGGGGGCGATCGATCGGCTGGCGGACGAGATCGCCATCGTCGGCGGCGGGCCGGTCGCGGTGGTGATCGACCCGGTGGCGCGTGATCTGCTGGGCGCGCGCATCGCCGCGCAGCTGCCGGCCGCGCGGCTGCTGGATTTCGGCGGCGAATGCACCGGCGCCGAGATCGCCGCGCGGGCCGCCGAGGCCGAGGATGCGCGGCTGATCCTGGGGATCGGCGGAGGCAAGGCCATCGACACGGCCAAGGGTGTCGCGATCGAACGCCGCCTGCCGGTCGGGATCGTCCCGACCATCGCCTCGAACGACAGCCCGACCAGCCACATCGCCGTTGTCTATACCGCCGATCACGCGGTCGAGGGCGTGCGCCACCTGGCGACCAACCCGCATCTGGTGCTGGTCGATACCGCGGTCATCGCCGCCGCGCCGCGCCGTTTTCTGGCCGCCGGGATCGGCGATGCGATGTCCAAACCCTATGAGCTGGCGGGCGCGCTGGCTGGCGGCGGGCTCAACTTCTTCGGCGGCCAGCCGACCGAGCTGACGCTGGCCATCGTCGCGCGCGCCCGCGCCATCCTGCTGGCCGACAGCCATGCCGCCATGGCGGCGACCGCCCCCGACCCGGCCTTCGAGCGGGTGGTCGAGGCCGCCGTCCTGCTCAGCGGGCTGGCATTCGAAAGCGGCGGGCTGTCGATCGCCCATTCGATGGTGCGCGGCTTTTCGGTGGTGCCGCAGCTGTCGGGCTTGCTGCATGGCGAGATGGTCGCACTGGGCACGCTGACCCAGATCGCCGCGGGGCAAGGCACGCCTGATGAGCTGCGCGAGATGGCGGATTTCTTGGGCAGCCTCGGCCTGCCGACCTCGTTCGCGCGGCTTGACGTGACCGAGGACGCCGTCTTTGAACGCATCGCCACGGTCGCGCTGACCGCGCCTTATGCCGGCAACTATCACCGCCCGCTTGCGCCGCAGGATCTGGTCCGCGCCATGCGGATGCTGGACGCGGAGCAGCGGGCGTGACCGGCGCCCCTTGCGCGGTCGTGAAGGGCGGGGGCACGGGCATCGGCCTGGCCACCGCGCGCCTGCTGCATGCCCGCGGCTGGGATGTCACCGCCGCCGGGCTGGAAAGCGAGGACTGCTTTCCCGGCGATCTCGGCTTTGCCGAATGCGACGTGACCGACCCCGCCTCGGTCGCCGCCCTGTTCGCGGGGCTGGACCGGCTGGACGGTCTGGTCACCTGCGCCGGCACCATCCGCTTTGACCGCGAATGGCAGCCGGAGATCTTTGAACAGGTGATGGCCGTCAACGTCACCGGCGTGCTGAACTGCTGCACGCAGGCGCGCGGCGCACTCGAGCGCAGCGGCGGATCGGTCGTCAACATCGCCTCGATGTGGAGCTGGTTCGGCAACCCCGTGGCGCCGGCCTATGGCACCAGCAAGGGCGCGGTCGCGGCGCTGACCCGCTCTCTCGCGGTGGCCTGGGGGCGGCGCGGCATCCGTGTCAACGCGGTTGCGCCCGGTTGGGTCGAGACGCGCATCTCGCAGGGCGCGCGGACGGACCCGGCCCGCAAGGCCGGCATCGACGCGCGCATCCCGCTGGGACGCTGGGCCGATCCGCAAGAAATCGCCACGGTCGCGGCCTTTCTTCTGTCGCCCGAGGCCTCTTACGTGCACGGTGCGATCATGCCCGTGGATGGCGGCTATCTGGCGGCCTGACCGCGCGTATGGGCAAGGATCAAGACGATGACTGCAACCGCCCCGTTTGACTTCGCGACCGTGCCCGACATCCGCTGCCGCTGGGGGGCGGCGGGCGAGCTGGGCGAGATCCTTTCGGCCTTCTGCCCGGCCCGGCGCCCGCTGATCGTCACCGATACCGGCGTGCGGCGCGCGGGGCTGCTGGATGCGGCGCTCGGCTCGCTCAGGGCGGCGGGCTTCGATCCGGTGATCTTCGACCAGGTCCAGGCCGATCCGCCCGAGGCCAATGTCATCGACGCAGCCGCCCTGGCCCGCGCATCCGCAACCGATCTGGTGCTGGGCTTTGGCGGCGGGTCGTCGCTGGACGTGGCCAAGCTGGCCGCCGTCCTGGCCGTCTCCGACCAGCCGATCGAAACGCTTTACGGGATCGGCCAGGTCAGGGGCGCGCGGCTGCCGCTGGTCCAGATGCCGACAACGGCCGGGACCGGGTCCGAGGTGACCAACATCACCATCCTGTCGGCCCGCGACAGCAAGATGGGTGTGGTGGCGCGGCAGCTCTTTGCCGACCTCGTGATCCTCGATGCGGCGCTGACGGTGGGCCTGCCGCGGGTCCACACCGCAGCCTCGGGGATCGACGCGATGGTCCATGCGATCGAGGCCTATACCAGCCGCATCCGCAAGAACCCGATGTCGGACAGCCTTGCCGTGGCGGCGCTGCGGCTGCTGTCGGCGAACCTGCTGACCGCCTGCGAGACGCCCTCCGACCGCCCTGCGCGCGAATCGATGCTGCTGGGCGCGATGCTGGCGGGGCAGGCTTTCGCCAACGCCCCGGTGGCGGCGGTCCATGCGCTTGCCTATCCGCTGGGCGGGCGCTTTCACGTTCCGCATGGGCTGTCGAACGCGCTCATGCTGATCCCGGTGCTGCGCCACAACCTTTCGGCGGCGGCGGCCCAT
>NZ_CP020612.1:885000-1165000 GCF_002105555.1 Paracoccus contaminans | reverse complement strand
AGCCATGTGCAGGATGAAGGTTGGGTAACACCAACTGGAGGTCCGAACCGACACCCGTTGAAAAGGGTCCGGATGACGTGTGGCTAGGGGTGAAAGGCCAATCAAATCTGGAGATAGCTGGTTCTCCGCGAAAGCTATTTAGGTAGCGCCTCGGACGAATACCCTGGGGGGTAGAGCACTGCATGGATGATGGGGGCCCACAGCCTTACTGAGTCTAAGCAAACTCCGAATACCCAGGAGTACTATCCGGGAGACACACGGCGGGTGCTAACGTCCGTCGTGGAGAGGGAAACAACCCTGACCAACAGCTAAGGCCCCCAATTCGTGGCTAAGTGGGAAAGCATGTGAGACTTCCAAAACAACCAGGAGGTTGGCTTAGAAGCAGCCATCCTTTAAAGATAGCGTAACAGCTCACTGGTCTAGTCAAGAGGTCTTGCGGCGAAGATGTAACGGGGCTCAAGCCACGAGCCGAAGCTTTGGGTGTGCATATGCACGCGGTAGCGGAGCGTTCTGTGATATAAGCTCTTGCCTCTTCTGTCCTTCGGGGCAGCGGAGGCGCGAGCTTTACTGTGAAGCCGGGCTGTAAGGCATCCGGTGGAGTGATCAGAAGCGAGAATGTTGACATGAGTAGCGACAAACAGGGTGAGAGACCCTGTCGCCGAAAGTCCAAGGGTTCCTGCTTAAAGCTAATCTGAGCAGGGTAAGCCGACCCCTAAGGCGAGGCCGAAAGGCGTAGTCGATGGGAACCAGGTTAATATTCCTGGGCCAGGAGATGGTGACGGATCCTTGATGTTGTCAGTCCTTACTGGATTGGTCTGGCAGCTGCGGGGTCCCTGGAAATAGCCCTCCACAAGATCGTACCCTAAACCGACACAGGTGGACTGGTAGAGAATACCAAGGCGCTTGAGAGAACCACGTTTAAGGAACTCGGCAAAATACCTCCGTAAGTTCGCGAGAAGGAGGCCCTGTTTGCAGGCAACTGTGGGCAGGGGGCACAAACCAGGGGGTGGCGACTGTTTACTTAAAACACAGGGCTGTGCGAAGCCGTAAGGCGACGTATACAGTCTGACGCCTGCCCGGTGCCGGAAGGTTAAAAGGAGGGGTGCAAGCTCCGAATTGAAGCCCCGGTAAACGGCGGCCGTAACTATAACGGTCCTAAGGTAGCGAAATTCCTTGTCGGGTAAGTTCCGACCTGCACGAATGGCGTAACGATCTCCCCGCTGTCTCAAACGTGGACTCAGCGAAATTGAATTGTCTGTGAAGATGCAGACTTCCCGCGGTTAGACGGAAAGACCCCATGCACCTTTACTATAGCTTCGCACTGGCATCAGGATTGTGATGTGCAGGATAGGTGGTAGGCTTTGAAGCGGGGACGCCAGTTCCCGTGGAGCCATCCTTGAGATACCACCCTTCGCACTCTTGATGTCTAACCGCGGCCCGTTATCCGGGTCCGGGACCCTGCGTGGTGGGTAGTTTGACTGGGGCGGTCGCCTCCTAAAGAGTAACGGAGGCGCGCGAAGGTTGGCTCAGAGCGGTCGGAAATCGCTCGTTGAGTGCAATGGCAGAAGCCAGCCTGACTGCAAGACTGACAAGTCGAGCAGAGTCGAAAGACGGCCATAGTGATCCGGTGGTCCCAAGTGGGAGGGCCATCGCTCAACGGATAAAAGGTACGCTGGGGATAACAGGCTGATGATGCCCAAGAGTCCATATCGACGGCATCGTTTGGCACCTCGATGTCGGCTCATCTCATCCTGGGGCTGGAGCAGGTCCCAAGGGTATGGCTGTTCGCCATTTAAAGAGGTACGTGAGCTGGGTTTAGAACGTCGTGAGACAGTTCGGTCCCTATCTGCCGTGGGTGTAGGATACTTGAGAGGAGTTGCCCCTAGTACGAGAGGACCGGGGTGAACGTTCCACTGGTGGACCAGTTGTCGTGCCAACGGCAGTGCTGGGTAGCTATGAACGGACAGGATAAACGCTGAAGGCATCTAAGCGTGAAGCCCCCCTCAAAACAAGGTATCCCTCGAGAGCCGTGGAAGACCACCACGTCGATAGGCCGGAGATGTAAGCGCAGCAATGCGTTCAGTTGACCGGTACTAATGGCTCGATTGGCTTGATTTGATCCGGAAGAAGACAGACCATCTGTCCTTCCCTCAAAAGCAACTTGGACAAGGCGTCCCCGAAAGGGGACACGCTGAGCGTTTCTTTCCCGGTCTGGTGGCCATAGCACGAGCGAAACACCCGATCCCATCCCGAACTCGGCCGTTAAGCGCCGTCGCGCCAATGGTACTGCGTCTCAAGACGCGGGAGAGTAGGTCACCGCCAGACCTGGAAAGAAACGCAATCCTCTCCGAACGATCCAATTCCCCGCAAAAAATCATCCAGCGGGAAAAACCAAGCCGCAGCCGCGGCACGGTCGCGGGGTAGAGCAGCCCGGTAGCTCGTCAGGCTCATAACCTGAAGGTCGTAGGTTCAAATCCTACCCCCGCAACCAAAAATACGTGTTATCAAACGCTTAGACGCCGCCCTCCGGGGCGGCGTTTGCGTTTCCACCGCCCGTGGAAGCACTGTGGAAGCAAGAGGGCGAGAAGTGCCGCGTAATCAAGCGCATAGGCGATTCAACACGGCGCCTGCTGTGTTCCCTAGAGTTGAAGAAGGCGCTATTAGTCATCGTAGTCCGCCTCGACGTCATTTCCAAAGTCGAAGTGATTTCGCGCGACGACTTTCGCTTGGATCGCCTTCATTCCCCATTTCCCACGCTTCTTGTCGAAACTTGTAATGGCCACGCCTTCCACAAGATCACCCGCCTGTATCCCTTCGGCATTGATCATGTGAGGCGGAATGAAGATATCTCCACGTGTGAACCCCAGCCCGCTCGGCGTCACGTTCGTTGCGTCGCGGAATGGGCGACAGACATCCGGAGAAGGTGATTGTTCGGTGGGCGCGATTTCGAGAATACGCGTGCGCACGCCGCTCTTTGAATGGTGCTTTGCAAGGCGAACCACGACGGCGGCCCCGATCTTGGGCTGTCCCGGATGAAGCGAGTTCGGGCAAGTTCCATCCACGCCGCGAGCGATGATCACGTGGATCAGAGACTTTTCATGGTTGATGTGGTCGATGACACCAACCCGAAACGGCATGATGTCCATGGGTGTGCCATCTTCTCGGCGGCTGATCCGGTGAAATATTGTGTGCGCTGGCCCGGCTTTTGAGGTCTCAAACTGCAACTTGATCGGCGTTCCTTCGGCCAACCCGCGGATGTCCGGATGGCTGTCGGGCAGGCTCAGTTCGATTGCGAAGGGATTTCCCTTCACATAGATTCTGCGGCGCCTTCGAGGCTTCTGACCATCTCGCCCCTCGATCGTGAAAACGTCCCCGAGGCAAGCATCGGTCCACGGAAGGTGCGAGAAGAGCAGAGCCTCCGCCGCATCGCTCAGTCTGCCATAGAAGGCGCGATCCGTCGCGTTTGGGGTGACCGCTGCAAGTCTTTCAACAAGACTCTGTGCTTCACGGGGAATCGCGTATCCGGCGCGGGCGCGGTGCGCAATCATACGCTCTGTCTCGAACCGGGCTTCGGCAGGGTGGCTTTCTTCCAGCAGGGCGGCGAACTTGAGGCGGACCTTTCCTACGAATTCATCGTCCTGTGAACAGCTCAGGGCCTTGGCATAGCACGACCGCCGCAGGTCGGTATCGTTTGGCACCAGGTCACCGATCAGTTCCCAAGCCCAGTATTCAGAAGTCTTCTCGCGCGCAAATTCGACGGCCAGCTTCAGCGAATCATCAATGCGCCCGATACCCCGCAGTAGTTTCGCGAGATTTAACTTGAGCCAGATATTATCCGGGAAGCGCTTCATCGCGGTCTGCACATGCGGCAGAATGAAATGGCGGTCATCCGCGCGGTCGCTCTGGGAGGCCTCCGCCGACGCAGCCTGGACAACCTGCTCGACGAGGGACGGGTAGGTCTTGCCGTCCTTTCCTGTCTGCCGGTCGAAGTCCTCGTCGCTGAACTGATCCGGGTTCCAGAGGCGAAGAAACGGGAGCAGCTTGAGCTGTTCGCCCTTTGCCAGCCGCAACGCCTGACGCAGCATGAGGCTGTGCAGGAGGTCGGGGCCGCCAATCGCCAGCTTCAGATAGGTGTTCAGGTTCCTCTTCACGCGCTGAACGACTGGCGGAGACAGCTTCTCGTCCTGCGACCCTTCAAGTTCGCCTTTGATCAGGCGGTAGAGTTCCCACCCCCAGGCCTTTCGGTCGTCCAGCTCCAGTTTGCCGTTGGCATCGAGGTCGGCGTAGATCCTCGCGGCCTCTTCGTGCTTGCCCTGCTTGCTCAAATTGCGAGCTGACTGCATGGCGCGGCGGTCGGGGTCCACGAGTGACAGAGCCTTCTCACGATGTTCTGCCAGCATCTCGTCCGAGGCCGGGACTTCGAAACGCCGTAGTTGGTCCAGATATTCGGACAGCTTCTGTTGTTTTCCATCGGCTGAATGCTGTTTAACGAGTGCAATGAGGCACCATGCATAGGCGGCGCGGTCATAGTCGTCAGCCTCGGAATCAGCGATGCGCTCCACCGAGAGAGCGTAAGCTGCATCAAGTTGGTCACCTTTCCTGAGTTCGGTGACCTCTTTCGAGCGATGGTTCCAACCTCCACCACCCAAACCCCTGTTGCTTCGGCTCCTGCTAACGATGCTCAAGGGTGAACCTCGACGGTCAGAACGGTTCCGACATCATCTTGCAGCGAGATGAGTGATGGTGTCGGGGTGGGAGATGGATTGATTGGCATGAACCGTGTCAACTGGTTCCTGCCGTTGTAGAAGATGTCGACCGTGACCGAGTCCGCGCCCCGCGCAATAACGTAGCGCTGGCTCCATTGCTGCTCCTTTAGGTTGACCGCGGTGATGCCCTTCTTCGCCAGCGCGGCAATCAATCGGTCATGGAAATCCCGCAAGAACGGTCGGTCAGGCGCGCCCGCGCTGGCCGAACTCGAAGTGCCAGTTCCTGGTTTCTGGCCCGACAATCCAGCGATGCGAGCCATGATTTCCTCGGCGAAGCCGTCAGGCCTCGGGCATGTCACGCCAGAGACAGTCCAGTTGCCCTTGTAGCCGATGTCTATCCGAACAGCGTCTGCGCCTCGCTTGAAGAAATACGCTTCTCGATACTGGTGGTGAGCGACGTCCTCGATCTCGATCCCAGTGTCAGCCAGCCTGTTGCGGATTTCCGTTTGAAGCCATGTGCGAAACAGGGATTGTGGCGATATAGGCGGGGAGGGGGCCCTTCCATCTGGTTCAGGGGCCATCGCTCGCTGGTCGGGAGGGCCGGCCTCCGGGCTTTGTGGGCCAGGTTCTGTGGAAGACGGCGTAACCCAGCCGGTTCCCGCCGCTTTCAGCCTGATCTCCGGCGGATCGACAAGATACAGCTTGCTGCTGGTCCGGGTCATGGCCGTGTAGAGCCACCGAAAATAGTCAGATGAGCGCGGGTTCTGCGGGGTTGCGCAACTGACGATCACATGGCTCCACTCGCCGCCCTGCGCCTTGTGGCAGGTAATGGCATAGCCAAACCTGAGGCGAAGAGCGTTGAAATACGGATCCGAACGCAGCGCCAACTGGAACGCATCACGATCTTTCTTCCGGTCGATATGCTTGTGGCGCTTGAGAAAATCGACGTAAAGGGCGCGCTGCTGCGCAGATGCCAGGCTGGCGTCGTCGCCGTGCAGAAAATCGTCGAGTATCTTTGCCTTCAGGACGAGATCGTCACCCTCCGATTGCGGCAGGGCAACTATGACCTCTCGGAAATTTAGCGCAACATTGATGGGTTCCGAAACATTGCTGTTGCCGAGCTTCTGGAGCAACTGCACCGACCGTCGCTCGACCGTAGTTTCAACTGAGTCGATCCGCAGGATTTCACCATTGGCGACGTAATGCGGACCGCAAAAGCCATTGGCCGCTACGATCACGCTGTCCCCTGCGGCCACGGACGCCTTCCCCGGAAACAGTACGGCCCGGATTGCGCGGTTGAAATTGGCGGCTTCGGTGTTCGAATGGGTCACGATGATCGGCGCTTGGGGGCCGCGTCCTTCGCGGATCTTCATGTAGAGAGGCGTGACGCTGTCCTTGGGCAGTTGGATGACGTCATCGTCGAAAGAGAAGGTCAGGCTGCTGAAGCGTCCACTGGTGACGCCTTCGCGCAGGGGCATGACATTGCGGATTACCGCGCTTTCAGCTTTCTGGCGGACGATTTCGGTCAACTCGTAGCTGGCTGCATCAAGCGCGAAGGTCTCACGCAGGTAATCCGCGTCCAGGGCAGGAGAGGTCGACATGCCGACCGGAGGCAGCTGCGCCGGATCGCCGATGAAGATGATCTTTCGGGCGTTGCCTGAATGCGTTGACCCCACATGCGCGATCAGATCCCGCAACAGATGCCCGCTGCCAGACCGGAAGAATTCACTTTCGGAATACACGTTCGATACGAGCGACGCTTCGTCGATGATGGCAACAGAATCGACCGGGTCATCATTGTTCCGGATCTTGGCAATCATCTTGAAGGTGGCTGACCCGTCGTCGTCATCTTCGGTCTGCTCGGTCATGTCGTTATAGTCGTAGATCAGGCTGTGGATCGTTCGCGCTGACTGCCCCGTTTTCTTGGCAATGACTTTGGCTGCCCGCCCTGTCGGGGCCGCAAGCGAGAACATCCGCCCTTGGGCAAGCAAGAACTCGGTCATACCGGCGGCAAGGAAGGTTTTCCCCGTTCCCGCGTAGCCTTTCAGCAGAAACACCCGCTGGGTGTCATCGGCGAGGAAGCTATCGAGCGCCGAGATACACCTCTGCTGGTCGGCCGTGAGCTCCTCTTCGAACATGTCCCGCAACGAGATCCGCGTCTGCGGTGGCCTGAAAAGGGTGGCCAAGCCAGCGGCTTTCTCCCTGCCGACGGCCGGACACATGTCCTGCGAGGTCTCGTGATGTGCCGTAGGCGTTATGGGCGCGGCACGTCGCTGCGCTTGCCAGTCGATATCCGGGCGCATTTCAAGGCAGAACCAAGCGGTCAGCGAAAGGGCGTCATCGACCAGGTTGCGGGCTTCAGCTGCCGATACAGGACGTTTTCCGTGCGCGGCGATGTTTCCGAGTTTCCGGATGGTGTGCAGGAGCCCTAGAACCCGCCTATCCAGCAGATCATTATGTTGCAGCAGTTGCAAACGGTCGAACTGCTTCTCGTCGTCGTTCAGTGGCAAGCCATGGTGTCGGAAAAGGTGGCAAACCATGGCCTCCGAAAAGCTGCGTAGGCGGATGGTCGAAAAATCAGGGAGCTTGTCGGCATTCTGCTCTGCCTCGGCCGCCAGGGCATGCAGGTCCGGCCAGAGAGGCAGCAGCAAGCCGAAGCCTTCCGAGGCTATTGCGCCCGTCATATCCATCGTGTCCCCCTGTACTGGCGCTCGGCACCTCTTGCGGGGAAAGCCCCCGGGCTTCTGCGCTAGATCACCCTGCAATCGCATGCCTCTGAAAACGGGCCGAAATGGGGGGTAAGCATGACACTCCGCCAACTTATCTGGAGGCTAGCCAAGCCTCACTGTGAGGGCAACCTTGAGAATTTCCGCGGAACGAAGTTGAAATCTCGTACTTCGCTCACGCCCTTGAACATAAATAGAAAAACGCGTTGACAACCCTGCCCCCTTGACTCAACCTCTGATCATCGCAGAAGTGCGCCCGGAGAGAAATCTCACGGGCGCTTTTTCGTTTCCGGCCCCGGGCCGCAGGGCGGCACCACCCATCCTCAAATCTCCCGCGCGAACCAGCGGATGCGGCCGATGATGCGGATCTCGTCAGCCGTGCGCTCGTACGCGGGGTAAAGCGGATTGTCCGAGATCACCCGAACGGCCGGAGGGTCGCTGTTGGGGATGTGCTCGAGGCGCTTGGCCACGAGGCCCATGCCGTCGTCGAGAACGAAGATGCCGGGAGGGCTGGGGAACTGGCGCGTCATGTCGACCAGCACGGCATCCCCGTCCTGCAGCGTGGGGACCATGCTGTCGCCTTCCACATGCATGATCCGGAGCTGCGACGGGCTGGCCTTGAGTTTGTGGCGGATCCACGACTGGCGGAAGTGGTAGGCGCGACCGGGCGTGTCGCCATCCTCGGTCACCACTGCGCCGCCACCCATGGCGGGGCGGGGCGTCGCATGCGCGATCGCCACGAAGGTATCCTCGGGGTTCTCGGTGAAGGGGGAGGGGCCCTCGATCTCGCCGATGCCGTGGATCAGCCATTCGCGGTCTACTTTCAGCACGCGGGCGACATCGGCCAGCCGGTCGATGCTGGGGCGCGAAGAGCGTCCGCGCAGGATGTCATAGACGAAGGAGCGGTTGACCCCGGCCATCTCCGCAACATGGGCCGGTGCCAGGCCGAGCTGATCGGAGCGGGCGCGCAGACGGTCGGCTAGGGTGTGATGTTCGGTCATCTTTTCCCCAAGGGGCTGTGGATGGAATAGGATAAGACAGGATTGAATTGGGATCGTCAAGCGGCTAGAACAAAAGCCAAACAGATTGCATTGGAATCGGGGGCCCGGATGGAGATCGAAAAGGCGTATTTCACCCTGCCGGAAGTCCTCGCCCGCTGGTCGATGCCCGAGGTCGATCTGGTCTATCTGGCCGAGAACGACCAGCTGCGGCTGTCGGTCCGCATCCTGAACCTTCCCATCGAGTTCGGTGATTTCGAGGAAACCGACGATGGCCGCTGCTTCTCGATCCCCACCGAGCGGTCCTTGTTCAATGGGCTGCTGGACCTGCACGTTCACGACGTCTTCCAGCTCTTCCGCCTTGGCGAGGTCAGCATCACACGGTTCCGGACAGCGAAGGCGGACTATGCCTGCTTCTACGGTTCGCGCGAGTGCCTGAAAATCCGCAAGCCGGATCTGGTGTTAAGGCGCGAAGAACGCGATCGTTTCGAGGCGGCGACAGGCTTTGGCGGAGCCTCGGGCCTGAAGCCTGCTGGCAAGTTTTACGCATCGGCCGACTACCAAAGCGTTCGCTGCAGTGGCCGAGAGTTCCGGCTCGGTCCGATCCAGGCGCAGGTCGTGCGGATCCTGCATGCGGCGGCCATGCGGGGCGATCCGTGGCAAAGCGGCAAGGCGGTGCTCTCACAGGCCGGGTCGCGCAGCCTCAAGATGGCTGACGTCTTCAAGTCCAAGACAGATTGGCCGCTACTCATCGAGTCGAACAAGCGTGGGGCATACCGGCTCGCAGGCGTCTGAGTCGGACACGCCGCGGCTCCTACCGGAACCCCTCTGATGGATGCACCGGGGGATGGAGGGGGATAGCGATCCCTCCGACATGCGATTCACCCCATGATTGAAACGGTCCGGCTGATCCCCCGCCGTATCCCACTCTGATCCCGACGACATCCCCGCATCGCACCGTGCATCTTCCTCCCAACGAAACACCGGGAGAGGACGATGCAGACCAGAACCTGCCTGAACCAGACCGAACTTGCCGCGCGCTGGAGCATTTCGGCGCGCACCCTTGAACGCTGGCGCTGGACCGGCGAGGGCCCGGCCTTCCTGAAGATCGGGGGCCGTGTGGTCTACCGGCTCGAGGATGTGCTGGCCTATGAACAGGCCCGCCAGCGGCGCAGCACTGCGGATCGGGGCGCGGCATGATGGCCCGGCATTCCACCATCCGCGCCACCGGCGTCGTGTCGATCTTCGGCGCGGGAGGACCGGCCCTAGACGAGGTCGGGCTTTCGGCCTGGATCGCGCAGGCCGCACCCGGGGAGACGCTCGTCTACCACCGCGGCTTTCTCGCAGTCGACGCGACCTCCGTCATCTCGAAACTGCCCCCTGAACAGCAGCGCACCCTTCGCCTGGTGGCATCGGCCGCACTGCGCGCCGCCGAGCAGGGCCTCGTCCACCTCGTCCAGGCCCGGATCGGCCCCGACCAGTTCGCCTACATCGCCATCGCCCGGACCAAGCCGCGCCAGGCCGGTCCCTCCCTTTCGGTGCGTCTCCTCGCGGCCGCCTGACCCCATTCCCCTATCACGGAGCCCCCCATGACGTTCCCGCAGAACACCCCCAGCATCGATCAGCTGATCAACCTTCCGGCTGGCGAGATCGCCCAGCTTCCTGTCGAGCTTCTGGCCGCCCTGCAGCGCGAAATCGACGCCGCGGCCAAGCAGATGAAGGCCGTCACCGCGCGCTTTTCCACCGCGCTCGAGGTACGCTACGCCGCCCGAGCTGCCGAGGCACGCCGCGCCTGCGGCAAGGACACTGGTACCGTCCGCATTGTCGACGGTGATTTCACGGTGGTCGCCGACCTGCCGAAGCGCGTTGAATGGGACCAAGCCAAGCTCGCCGCCATGGTCGAGCGCATCCGCGCCGCGGGAGAGGATCCGGCCGAATATGTCGAGATCAGCTTCAAGGTGCCCGAGCGTGCCTATATCGCCTGGCCCGAGGCGATCCGCCAGGGCTTCGAGCCCGCCCGCACCGTCAAGACCGGCACGCTGAAGATCGATCTCCTGCCGCAGGAGGATCGCGCGTGAGCCTGCCCATCATCACCGCCGACGAGCGGCTGGCCGAGCCGCGCGGCATCAAGGGCTGCATCTTCGGCAAATCCGGCATCGGCAAGACCAGCCTGCTCTGGACGCTCGACCCGGCCCGCACGCTGTTCATGGATCTCGAGGCTGGCGATCTGGCCATCGAGGGCTGGCCGGGTGACAGCATCCGGCCGCGCACATGGGCGGAGTGTCGGGATTTCGCGGTGTTCATCGGCGGGCCCAATCCGGCCCTGCACGACGAACAGCCCTACAGCCCCGCGCATCATGCTGCCGTCTGCCAGAAGTTCGGCGATTCGGCCGCGCTCGATCGCTACGACACGATCTTCGTCGACTCGATCACCGTGGCGGGGCGGCTCTGCTTCCAATGGTGCAAGTGCCAGCCCGAGGCGGTGTCGGAGAAGACCGGCAAGCCGGATGTGCGCGGGGCCTACGGGTTGCACGGGCGCGAGATGATCGCCTGGCTGACCCACCTTCAGCACACCCGGGGGCGCAACGTCTGGTTCGTCGGGATCCTCGACGAGAAGTTCGACGACTTCAACCGGCGCATCTTCCAGCCGCAGATCGACGGCTCGAAGACCGGGCTCGAGCTGCCAGGGATCGTCGACGAGGTGATCACCATGGCCGAGCTGAAGGCCGATGGTGGTGATCCCTACCGCGCCTTCGTCTGCCACACCATCAACGCCTGGGGCTTCCCGGCCAAGGATCGTTCCGGTCGCCTCGGCCAAGTGGAAGAGCCGCATCTCGGCCGCCTGATGGACAAGATCCGCGCCCCCGGCACGCCCGCGCCAAGGCGCCTGACCTTCACGCCGCCCGCCGACGGGGCGGCCGATCACCCCCATCCGCAATCCTGATCCGCAAAGGAGACACCCCATGGGTTCCTGGAACGACTTCAACGACGCCCAGTCCAACACCAACCTCATCCCCAAGGGCACGCTGGCCAAGGTGCGGCTGACGATCCGCCCCGGCGGTTTCGATGATGCCTCGCAAGGCTGGACGGGCGGCTATGCCACGCGCGGCTCGACCGGCGCGGTGTACCTCAACGGCGAGTTCACCGTCACCGAGGGGCAGTATGCCCGGCGCAAGATCTTCACGCTGATCGGCCTCTACAGCCCGAAGGGACCGGAATGGGCCAACATGGGCCGCAGCATGATCCGCGGCATGCTGAACTCGGCGCGGGGGATTTCCGACAAGGACCAGTCCCCGCAGGTGCAAGCGGCGCGCCGGATCAACGGGCTCGGGGATCTGGACGGGATCGAGTTCCTCGCCCGGATCGATGTCGGCACCGATGCCACCGGCGACGACAAGAACGAAATCCGCAGCGCCGTGACGCCGGACCATAGGGATTACGCCCAGCACATGGGGCTCTCGGCGCAGCCCGGATATCACCCGCCCGCGCAACCAGCGGCGCAGCAGCCGGTCCAGCAGCCCGCGTCGCCGGTGCCGGGTCGTCCCTCCTGGGCGCAGTGAGGGTCTGATCCATGCGCCTTCGCCCCCGTCAGAGCCTCTTCGTGGAGCGCAGCCTCGCTGCGCTCTGCAATCACGGCAACACCCTCAGCATCGCCTCGACGGGCTTCGGCAAGACCATCGCCCTGTCGGCCGTCGTCGCCAAGTCCCTTGAGGGCAGTGATGCCAAGGCCTGCATCCTCGCGCATCGCGAGGAGTTGACCGCACAGAACTTGGCGAAGTTCGGCCGGGTCGCGCCTGACATCACCACCTCCGTCGTCGATGCCGAGGCCAAGAGCTGGGCCGGGCGGGCGACCTTCGCCATGGTGCCGACCCTCACGCGACCCGCCAATCTGGCGGCGATGCCCGCGCTCGACCTTCTGGTCATCGACGAGGCGCATCACGCCGTGGCCGACAGCTATCGCCGTATCATCGATCATGTCCGGGGTGCCAATCCTGCCTGCCGGATCTTCGGCGTCACGGCGACGCCGAACCGTGGCGACCGCAAGGGTCTGCGCGAGATCTTCGACAATGTCGGCGACCAGGTGCGGCTGGGCGAGCTGATTGCCTCGGGTCACCTCGTCCCGCCCCGCACCTTCGTCATCGACGTGGGCGTGCAGGAACAACTGCGTGCCGTGCGCAAGAGCGCTGCCGACTACGACATGACCGAAGTCGCGCAGATCATGAACCGCGCGCCGGTGACGGATGAGGTCGTGCGGCACTGGCAAGAAAAGGCAAGCGAGCGGCCGACCGTGGTCTTCTGTTCCACCGTCGCTCATGCCGAAAACGTCGCGGCCGCCTTCAACGGCGCAGGCGTTTCGGCGGCCGTCATCCATGGCGATCTCGATGCCGGCACGCGCCGCCGAATCCTCGCCGCCTATGCCGCGGGCGAAATCCGCGTGATCGTCAACGTGGCGGTGCTGACCGAGGGCTGGGACCATCCGCCCACCTCCTGCATTGTGCTGCTGCGGCCGAGTTCCTACAAATCCACCATGATCCAGATGGTCGGGCGGGGCCTGCGCACAGTAGATCCCGAGGAACACCCCGGCATCGTCAAGACCGACTGCATCGTGCTGGATTTTGGGACATCGAGCCTGCTCCACGGCACGCTGGAACAGGATGTCGATCTGGACGGCAAGACCGAGACCGGCGACGCCCCGGCCAAGACTTGCCCGGCTTGCGAAGCGGAGATCCCGCTTGCCGCCATGGAATGCCCTCTCTGCGGCGAGGTGTTCGCGCGCGACGTGGAGGAACCCGGCGAAGGCCCAGATGCCATCCCGCTCTCGGGCTTCATCATGTCCGAGATCGACCTTCTGAAACGCTCGAGCTTCGCATGGGTCGATCTCTTCGGCGATGACGCCGCGCTGATGGCCAATGGCTTCAATGCCTGGGGCGGAATCTTCTTTCTCGAAGGCCGCTGGCACGCGGTGGGTGGTGCGAAGGGTCGCGCGCCCCGATTACTCGGCGTGGGGGAGCGGACGGTCTGTCTCGCACAGGCCGATGACTGGCTGAACGAATACGAGACCGACGAGAGCGCGTTCAAATCGAAGGGCTGGCTGAAGCAGGCTGCGACCGAGAAGCAGCTGCAATATCTGCCCCCCGAGTTCCGGCAGGACTTCGGGCTGACCCGCTATCGCGCCTCGGCGCTGATGACCTTCGGCTTCAACAAGCGCGAAATCCGCCAGCTCGTTGGCCGTGCCAGCCCGGACATCGGGAGGGCGGCGTGAACCATGTCGCGGAAGTCGCATCTGCACCCGACCAGGTTTCTAACCGTGCACGCCTCTGGCACCCACGCTTCGTGCCCTGCGCCGTCTGCCTGCGCCCCGCGCAAGGCTTCGGCTTCTTTAATCCCGTCAAACCACGCCCCCGCAAGCATCACTGGTTCTGTTCGATGCCCTGCCAGGCATGGTTCGCGGCCCGCCATCGCAAAGGACTGACCATGCAGGGAATGACCGAGGAAGAGCGCGCGGCCATCGCGCTGGTGATGAAGCGACTGGGCCAGACGATGGACCGGATCGGCTGGGACAAGCGGCTTCGCGATCTCACGGCGGCCGACGTCACGGCGCTGATCGAAGAGGTGCTGGAAGGCTACGGCGCCGAGATGTCGCGCATCGCCGCCACGGCGGAGGTGCCGTTCTGATGCTGGACTACAACCACCGCCCCGGCATTGCCGAACGCGTCAACGCTGCCATCGACGCCGCGCTGATCGCAGAGCGCGAGGCCACCCCGCCCCGCACCTATCTTGGCGCATCCCGGCTGGGCCATGCCTGCGAGCGCGCGTTGCAGTTCGAATTCGCGGGCGCGCCCAAGGATGAAGGCGCGGATTTCGGCGGCCAGACGCTGCGGATCTTCGAGATCGGCCACCAGCTCGAAGATCTGGCCATCCGCTGGCTGCGCGCGGCCGGGATCGACCTCTACACCCGCAAGGGCAATCGGCCTGACGGCGAGCAGTTCGGCTTTTCTGTCGCGGGCGGCCGCATTCGGGGTCATGTCGACGGGATCATCGCCGCGGCACCTGCGCCACTTGGCATCGGCACCCCCGCGCTCTGGGAATGCAAGACCATGAACGCCAAGAACTGGCGGGTCTGCGTCAAGGACGGCGTCGCCGTCGCGAAGCCGGTCTATGCCGCGCAGATCGCGCTCTACCAAGCCTACATGGAGGCGACGGTCCCGGGCATATCGGCCAATCCGGCGCTGTTCACCGCGATCAACAAGGATACGGCCGAACTGCACCACGAGCAGGTCGCCTTCGACGCTGCTCTCGCGCAGCGCATGTCCGACCGGGGCGTGCGGATCCTCCAGGCGACCGACGCGGGCGAACTGCTGCCACGCATCGCCACCAGTCGCGATTTCTTCGAATGCCGCTTCTGTCCGTGGGCTGCGCGCTGCTGGGGGCTGCCCGCATGAGCGACGACAAGATCATCCACTTCAGCCCATGGCAGGATTTCGCTGACGCGGACCTTTGGTTCAACGACGCCCCGGCGGCAGAAGATCCGTTTGGCGTTGAGCCAGACCCGGTCCAGATCGCGACGTTCCTCGATGTCGTGTTTGGCTGGTGCGAGGGCCAGATCCCGGTCCGAGGCTTTGTCGACATGGGGCAGGGCAAGGAGGGCCGACCGCACAACGTCTGGATCGACGCTGACGCCACAGCACCGGGAAAGCTTGCGACATTTGCCAACTGGGCCTGGCGCGAAGGGGCCGCCGTCTATGTGATCCCTGGCACGGTCGCCGGGGCAGGGCAGGCCAAAGCCGCAGAAGTCCTGCAAATGCAGGCACTGGTCGTCGACCTCGACGCGGGCGACATCCCCGCCAAGCTCGCCCATCTGCTGCGTCATCTGGGTCAACCCACCCTGATCATCGAGAGCGGCGGGCGGACGCCCGAAGGTGCCAGCAAGCTACATGTTTGGTGGAAGATGACCGAACCCGCCGAGGGGGCGGCGCTGGCCAGTCTTTGCCGCCTGCGGGGCGAGATTGCCCTAAAGGTCGGCGGCGACACGCATTTTCGGTCCGCGCACCAGCCGATCAGGGTGGCAGGCACTGTCTATCACAAGCATGGCAACCAGCGCCTGGTGCAAATCCGCGAGCACCATTCCATCGAGGTCGATCTCGACGAGTTCGCAGAGCGCGTCGCCGAAATGCCGCCCTTGCCAGGTGCCGGGATGGTCGCCAGCGGCAGTGTCACCCCGGACAAGCCCCGCCTCGACGACGTGCTGGTGACCCCGGTGCGCGAGGGTGGGCAGGACGACTGGTCCCGCTTCGAGGGGGCATCGGCCGCAATCGGCCATTTCATCCGCATGGTTCACGAGGGCCGGATGTCGAAGGAGGAGGGCTGGCAGGCGATCTGCGGCTACAACGCCGCCATGTTGCGGCCCTCCTGGCCGATCGAGCGCCTGCAGCGCGAGTCCGAGCGGCTCTGGGATCTGCATGTCCAGAAGAACGGGCCGCCGCTGGTCCGCCTCGACAGCGCGGCCCCCGCGCCCAGCGAAATGCCCACCTTCACGCTCGGCGCACTGCTGGACGATACCAGCCCGATGCCCGAGGACATCATCGCGCCCCGCGTCCTGACGCCGGGTGGCTTGCTGGTGCTGGGCGGTGCGCCGAAGGTCGGCAAGAGCGATCTGACCATCAGCTGGCTCGTGCACATGGCTGCCGGGGTGCCGTTTCTCGGCTTCACCCCGCCGCGCCCGCTGCGGGTGTTCTACCTGCAGGCCGAGATCCAGTATCACTACCTGCGCGAGCGGTTGGGCCAGATCGCGCTGCCCGCCAGGGTTCTGGCCGCCGCGCGCGACACCTTCGTGGCAACGCCGAAGCTGAAGCTGCTGCTCGATACCGAGGGCAGCATGCGCGTGGCGCGCGCCATTCAGGCGGCCTTTCCGGATGTGAGCCCGGACATCATCTGCATCGACCCGATCCGCAACCTTTTCGACGGCGGGCCGGCCAATTCACATGGGGGCAGTGGCGGCGAAAACGACAACACCGCCATGATGTTTTTCCTCAAGGACCGGGTCGAGGTGCTGCGGGATTACATCAACCCGGCCTGCGGGGTGATCCTGGTCCATCACACGCGAAAACTGTCGAAGCAGCAGCTGAAGGATGATCCGTTCCTCGCCCTGTCGGGGGCCAGCGCGCTCCGGGGCTTCTACACCTCCGGCCTGATCCTGCACCGGCCGGACGAGGACGCACCGGAGCGGAAACTCGAGATCGAGCTCAGGAATGGCCCGGCGCTGCCCTCGAAGCTGATCGACAAGGTTGGTGGACAGTGGGTCGAGATCAACCCGATGAACGAGCGCCTGGTGCGCGCCGAGGTTGGCGCGAAATACGACGCCGAGCGCGTGCGCAAGCAGGAGGTGATCCTCTCCATCCTGCTCGAGGAGGCGGCCGAGGGGCGGCTCTACACCGTCAACCAGTTTGCCGAGGTCTTCGAGAACAAGGGCGGTCTGGGCGGCAAGGACGCCATCCGCGACCGGATCGCCGTGCAGGCCACCAAGGGCGCGGTCAAGTTCGTCCGCAACGCAGCGCCCTATGGCCTTGGGCCCTCACGCTCGCGCTTTGGCTACCTATGCGTCGAGGGAATGGTCATGCCCACGGGCGGCGAGGAAGTCGATCCGGAGACCGGCGAAGTCACGCCCGTCCGCGTTGCGGTGCTGCCCACCCATTACAAATCGCCCCAGACCGGCGCGCTCCTCGAGGTCGAAAACCCGCATGTCTGGGTCTATCCGGAGGGGGAACGGCCATGATCGCCCCCGCAGATCGCTTCGCGCGGCAATGCGCAGGGACCAGTTTGAACCAGATTGGCCCGGCTGCCGAGACTGCCTCGCCATTCTCACGCAGGACCACGCAGGGTCCAGCTGTGACCAGTTTCGGCCCGCTTCCGAAACTGCCCCTGCAGGATTGCGCGGAAGCCGCAACGGCTACGCTGCACCCAGTTTCGGCAGGTTCAGCCGAAACCCACCTCCCGAAACTGGAATTCCCGTTTGCTGTCAGTGTCTTGATCGGTGTTCCAAGTTTTGGGGGCGAAACCACCCCCTACGGGGGTGGGGGAGAACGCCGCAGGCGGGTTCTCCCTCGCCCACCCCCAGGGGTTTCGCGCGCGTGGCCTGTCGCTGGTCTGACCACCCGACCTGAGAACCGCAGCCCCGACCTTCCGCAACATTCACCCGATGTCGCCTTTCACCGAGCAGCCAACCAGAAGAGGAGACCACCCATGGCTGACCTGACACCCGCCACCCGACCCCATGCAGCCATCCCCGATCTGCCGACTTCCGTTCGGTCTGGCCGCACCCTGCTGGCCCTCGATCTCGGCACCACGACGGGATGGGCGCTGCACGGCCTTGATGGGCTGATCACCAGTGGCACCGCCTCCTTCCGTCCCGGCCGCTTCGACGGCGGCGGTATGCGCTATCTGCGATTCACCAACTGGCTAGGCGAGCTGGATCGTCTGTCCGGGCCCATCGCATCCATCTGGTTCGAAGAGGTCCGTCGCCACGCCGCAACCGACGCCGCCCATGTCTATGGCGGGCTGATGGCCACGCTGACCGCATGGGCGGAACTGCGGGGCGTGCCTTACGAGGGCGTCCCGGTCGGCACGATCAAGCGCCACGCCACCGGCAAGGGCAACGCCGACAAGGCGGCGATGATTGCCGCCGCCCGGGCAAGGGGCTTCAGTCCCGCCGATGACAACGAGGCTGATGCCATCGCGATCCTGTTCTGGGCACTCGAGACTAAGGGGGGCCTGCGATGACCGGGATGCGTTTCATGCCGAAAGGCTATGGCGGCCGTCGTCGGAACCCCGATGAGGTCAAGCGTGATGGCTGGCGCGAACAGCGCGTGTTGGCCGTCGCCCTCGACGATCACCGCCTGACTTGGCCCGAACGGGAACTGGTGCGCCAGCTTGGCGAGAAGCTTTATGGCCCGGCCACCAGCGGGCAGGAGGTGCAGCGATGAACGTCTGGACCCCCTCGCTGGTCGAAGAACGCCTGGCCGAAGCCGCCTTCGTCCTGAAGCGTCTGCCCGAGCCCCGCAGGCAGGGTTACTTCAGCACCTGGCCTGCGGTCTTGCACAGCTTTGGCGACAAAGTCGGGCAGGAACCCAAACCGATGCGCGTGCTTCCCTCGCCGCAGGCGATTAGCCGCATGGAGGAAACCCTGACGTGGACCGCCTGCCTCGAGCCCGTGGACGGTCGCATCGTCTGGATGAAAGCCCACGGCGAGCGGTGGAAGGAGATCTGCTGGTCCGCGGGGCTGCACCGATCCGCCGCGCATCAGCACTGGCAATTCGGCCTCGCCGTGATCGCCCTCACCCTCAACAAGCGGCGGTTCAACCGCAACCTGTCGAAGCAGCGCGTGATCGAACTGGCCAGTGGCGCGTAACCCCGCGCGCCAGATAGAAAATTGTCCGCCGGACAGTTTTCGAAGGGACAGAAAGCCCTCTCCCGGGCTAGAAAGTTGATATGCTCGGGAGAGGAGCGCGCGGGGCAGGGGGCCACTGGCTTCCGGTATTCAGCGAGAGTCCGGTCGGGGTCCATCTCCGGCTAGTTGGCGGTTCCTTCCGGGCGATATTCGTATGCTGGCGGGCGAAGCGCGGTACATCGCTAGCGACAGGGCCGGATTTTTGGGAAGCCACCCGGAAGCCAGCATCGCCTGAACCCGCCTGAAACACTGCAAATTCAAACCCTTGAAGCTGGACACCCCTGGTGCCCGCTGGACCCCGCGTGGAGTCCAGACTGGACCCCGGAGTCCGGAAGCCAAGGGTATCCACCTGATCCGAGGAATGACCCGACGATGACGCTGAGCTTTGCCCCGGATCGGATCGAGATGTGGCCGTTGGCGAAGCTCCAGCCCTATGCTCGCAATGCGAAGGCGCATGGCGACGACCAGGTCGCCAAGATCGCCGCCAGCATGGCCGAGTTCGGTTGGACCGTGCCTTGCCTCGTGGCCGAAGAGGGCGAGTTGATCGCGGGCCATGGCCGGGTGCTGGCCGCCACGCACCTGGGGCTGACCGAAGCACCGGTGATCGTACTCGGGCATCTGACCGAGGCGCAGCGCCGGGCATACCGCATCGCCGACAACAAGTTGACCGAGCTCGGCACCTGGGACGAGGCGCTTCTGTCGGCGGAACTGAACGATCTTCTGGCCGAGGATTTCGACCTGTCATTGGTCGGCTTTTCGGACGGCGAGTTGGACAAGCTGCTGGCGTTCGTGCCGGAAGAGGACGGGCAAGAAGGTGGCGCCGGGGGCTCCATGCCGCCGGTGACCATCCCCGAACCGCCGCGCAATCCTGCGTCGCGCACCGGCGATCTGTGGATCCTTGGCGACCACCGCCTGCTCTGCGGCGACAGCACCAGCGCGGCCGACGTGCGCCGCCTGATGAATGGCGAGCGCGCGATCCTGTTCGCGACGGACCCGCCCTATCTGGTGGACTACGACGGCTCGAACCATCCCACGCGCAACAAGGACTGGAGCCAGTCCTACGGCGTGACCTGGGATGACAGTAGCCAGGGCGCGGACCTCTATGACGGCTTCATCGCCGCCGCAGTCGCTGAGGCGATCACCGAGGATGCCGCCTGGTATTGCTGGCACGCCTCGCGCCGCCAGGCGATGCTGGAAGCCTGCTGGGAAAAGGCCGGCGCCTTCGTCCACCAGCAGATCATCTGGGTGAAGGATCGCGGGGTTCTGACCCGGTCGCACTACCTCTGGAAGCACGAGCCCTGTTTCATGGGCTGGCGCCGTCCGAACCGACCACCGAAGGTGGCCGAGGAAACGCTGCCCTCGACATGGGCGCTGCCAAGTTTCGCCAAGGATGATCGGCCCGATCACCCCACGCCGAAACCGCTCGACGCCTTCGGTATCCCGATGCGTCAGCACGTCGCCCGAGGCGGGCTTTGCTACGAGCCGTTTTCGGGCTCCGGCTCGCAGATCATGGCGGGCGAAGCCAATGGCCGGCGCGTCTTCGCGATGGAGATCAGCCCGGCCTATGTCGATGTCGCCGTGGAGCGCTGGCAGGCCGAGTCGGGCCGCGACGCAATCCTCGACGGCGACGGTCGGACCTTTGCGCAGGTGAGAACCGAGCGACTGGGCAACGACGCCGAACCCCCGGCCGACGCGCCGGACACGGACGCAGCTCCCGAACCCGCGCGAAAGCGCAAGACCGCCGCGTGACATGCATGACCTGGCTCTACCTTCCTCCGGAGACACTTCCGGAGCCGGATACGCATGCCTCCTCGGCCTCTCGCTCTGTTCCGGCGCAGGCGGGCTCGATCTCGGGCTCACCATCGCCATCCCCGGATATCGTGCTGTGGGCCATGTCGAACGGGAAACCTACGCCGCAGCCACTCTCGTGGCGCGGATGGAAGACGCGTCCGTGGATCAGGCTGTTGTCTGGGACGATGTTGCCACCTTCGACGGCCGCCCTTGGCGCGGCGCGGTGGACATCGTCACTGCGGGCTATCCGTGCCAGCCGTTCTCCGTCGCGGGCAAGCGCCGGGGTGCCGACGACCCGCGCCACCTCTGGCCCCATGTCGCCCGCATCATCGACGAGGTCCGGCCGCCCTTCGTCTTCCTCGAGAATGTCGCCCATCATCTCCGCCTCGGCTTCCCCGAAGTCGCCAGCGGACTGGTCGGCATGGGCTACCGCCTTGCGGCAGGCCTCTTCACGGCGGCGGAAGTCGGCGCCCCCCCACAAGCGCGAGCGGCTATTCATCCTCGCCATCCGCGAAGGGGACGAGTTGGCCGACCCCGCGCGCCTGCTCTGGGACCCGGTCGAGTGGCGGGAACCGGACGGAGCTGCTGCGGCTCTGGCCGACGCCCCGGGCCAGCGCCAACGAGAACCGGCAGACGAAGCCGACGCCATCGCAGGCGGCGGGGCAGCATGGGATGAACCTCGCGACGACGGCCGCGCTCTGGCCGACGCCGATGGCGAACGACGGCAACAAGCCGAGCGCGGGCAACCGCCGCTCGGCCGACCTGACCCATTCGGCGGGGCTGTGGATGACGCCGACAGCGCGGGATCACAAGGATGGCGCGACGACACTGGCGAACACGCCGGTGAACGGCCTGCTTGGCCGCCAGGTCCTGGTGATGCCGATGGCTGGGAGCGATACCTCCGATGTGCGCCGGACCTTGAACCCGCTGTTCGTCGAGGCGCTGATGGGCTGGCCCACCGGGTGGACCGGCTTCGCCTCTGTGGCAACGGAGTGGTCCCCTTGGTTGCGGCGCATGCGCTGCGAACTTTGGCTGCTGAACTGCTGGCCGATGGATGAGGCAGTGCGATGAAGCAAACCCGCCTCATGTCGCTGGTCGAGGCCGTCGCCAACGTAATCGTCGGCTACGGCGTCGCCGTGGTCACGCAGACCTTGATTTTTCAGGTCTTCGGGCTGCACACGACGCTGGCCCAGAACCTGAAGATGGGCGCGGTGTTCACCGTGGTGAGCATCGCGCGTTCCTTCGCCTTGCGGCGGCTGTTTGAACGGATCAGGGTTGCCAATCGCTCCGGCGACCGTGGCGGACATGCAGAACCCGCACCGCCCCGTCGATGACAGCAAAGTAGATGCGCCAGCGCGTCGCCTTTCCATAGAGCGCGCGACGGACGGCCAGATCGAATTCACGCGACTCTGGAGCAATCGGATGAGCTTCAGGCATTGTGCCAAGGTCGAGAATGGTGTCGCGGATTCCCGCCAGCCATTCGTCCGCCGCCCTCGGGTTGCGATCCCGCAGGTAGGTCCATGACGCTGTCAGATCATCCGCCGCATTCGGCGTGATGATTACCGGCAAGGGGGTGGTCATTGGGTCTGGGCGAGGCCATCAAAGAACTGGCCCGCCTCGACACCTTCACCCGCACGGGCCTGCGTCAGACCCTTGCGGATCCCGGCGACGGTTTCGGCATAGTCGAGCTGGTCTTGCATCTCTTGCCACGCGGCGGCGTCCATCACGACGACCGAGGGCTTGCCATTCACGGTCAGGATCTGCGGCCGACCGGTTTCCTTGATCTGCGCGATCAAGCGCGCCGAATCCCGCTTGAACTCGGTCAGCGGGCTGATGTCTTTGGTAATGTTCATGACTGGCCTCCCGGCGCGCATCGAATTAGGTGCGAATATAGCGCCTTTTCCGATGCGCGTCGAGGGCTGCTGCACCTACTTCAGGGTGTAGACCCGCCCGCGTCCTTCGACCTTCTCGGAGGTCACCTCGAGCCCGAGCTTCTTCTTCAGGGGGCCCGCCATGGCCCCCCTGACAGTATGGGCCGCCCATTCTAGCGCGGTGGCGATCTCCTCGATGGTAGCGCCGCCCGGCGCGCGCAACATTTCGATCAGGGCTTCCTGCTTGGTGCCTTTCCGGCGCTGGACCGGTGCGGTGGCGGTTTCGGCTGCCTTCGTGGTCGTTTCGGCTTCCGTGATCCCGAGCGTGGTCTGTGCCAGCGGCGTCGCGCGCAGGGTGATCGGGCCGCGCTCCTCGTCGTACCGCCAGACGGTGTTGAGGTCGGTGGCGGGGATTTCCTCGATCAGCCCAAGCTTCAAGAGGCTCTTGCAGACATTGCCGACGGCGCCGCCCTTTAGCTTGGCGGTGACGGGAAAGACCGCGCCATCGTCGCGCGCGCAGGCCGCAGAGAGGACAACGGCTTGGGTGTCGGTAAGCTGGATCTGGGTCATGGGGTCGTCTCCGTTTTGGGGGCCGCGACCGTCGCAGCCCTCCTACGACCCCAAGCCGCGCTGGGCGCGCGGCGAGAGTGCTGGCGTTGCGGATGCTCACTCGGCGTGTTCGCCTTCCTTGAAGGCCATGTCGGTGATCTCGCGCAGCTTGGCGCGATAGTGGTTCAGGGTGCCGACGTGGCCCCAGTTGATCTCGTCGGGGCTGGTCTCTAAGTGGTCGGCGCCGAGGGCGGCGAGGCGCTGCAGCATCGCGTCGATCTCGAACTTGGCGGTGATGAAGGCGTCGAGGGCTTTGGTGTTATCGGTGGCGCGGCGGGTCATCTTGGTGGGTCCTTGGTGCGTTGCATCGTCCTTCTGGAGACACGTTCGCTCCGTCCGTGCCGCTTATCAACTCGATAAGCATATGATCTTGAATGATAATCGGAGCCGTCGATGCAGGGCATGAGCGAGCGCCAGTACGCCGCCCATGTCGGACTGTCGCGGGGCGCGATCCAGAAGGCGAAGACGGCCGAGCGTCTGGTCCTCTATCCCGACGGCAGCATCAACGCGGCGGCCAGCGACGCAAGGCGTGCCGAGTCGACGGACCCGTCGAAGACCCGCAAACCGCCCGCGCCGAAGCTGAAGCCCGTCCCCGAGGCGGCGGTGGCCGCCGTCGGCGACACCCTGCGCGAACAGGGACTGGCGGTACCGGCGGTCGGCGGCGGCACGACCTTCCTGCAGGCCAAGACGGCGAACGAGGTGCTGAAGGCGCAGGAGCGGCGCATCCGGCTGCAGAAGCTGAAGGGGGAGTTGATCGAGCGGGCCCGCGCGCTGGCGCTGGTGTTCCGGTTGGCGCGGGAGGTGCGGGACGCATGGGTGAACTGGCCTGCGCGGTCGTCGGCATTGATGGCGGCGGAACTGGGTGTGGAACCGGCCGCGATGCAGAAGGCCTTGGAAAAACATGTACGCGCCCACCTCGACGAACTCGCCGAGGTCCGGCCCGACTTCCGGTGATGATGACGCACTGACGGATTTCGACGGCGCGGGCGAGATCCTGCGCGCCTGGGGCAACGGGCTGCGGCCCGACCCGGATCTGACCGTCTCGGAATGGGCCGACCGGCACCGGATGCTCTCGGGCCGCGCCTCGGCCGAAGCGGGGCGGTACCGCACCGCGCGCACGCCCTACATGCGCGAGATCATGGACCGGCTCTCGCCCGGCGATCCCGCGCAGCGCGTCGTGTTCATGAAGGCGGCGCAGGTCGGCGCGACCGAGGCGGGCAACAACTGGATCGGGTTCGCCATCCACCAGGCGCCGGGGCCGATGCTGGCGGTCCAGCCGACGGTGGAACTGGCGAAACGGAACTCGCGCCAGCGGATCGACCCGCTGATCGACGAGAGCCCGGAGTTGCGGGAGCGGGTGAAGCCCGCGCGATCCCGCGATGCGGGCAACACCATGCTGTCGAAGGAGTTCGCGGGCGGCATCCTGATCATGACCGGGGCGAACTCGGCGGTCGGGCTGCGCTCGACCCCGGCGCGGTACATCTTCCTCGACGAGGTCGATGCCTATCCGGCCTCGGCCGACGAGGAAGGCGATCCGGTCACGCTGGCGGAAGCCCGGTCGCTGACCTTCGCCCACCGGCGCAAGGTGCTGCTGGTCTCCACGCCGACCATCCGGGGGCTGTCGCGCATCGAGCGGGAGTTCGAGGCGTCCGACCAGCGGCGCTACTTCGTGCCGTGCCCGCATTGCGGCGCCATGCAGTGGCTGAAGTTCGACCGGCTGCGCTGGCAAAAGGGCCGCCCGGAGACGGCGGAGTATCACTGCGAGGGCTGCGACGCGGCAATCGCGGAACACCACAAGACGGCGATGCTGGAGGGCGGCGAATGGCGGGCGACCGCCACCGCCGCCGATCCGACCACGGTCGGGTATCACCTCTCGGCGCTCTATTCGCCGATCGGCTGGCTGAGCTGGGAGCGGATCGTGCGGGCCTGGGACGCGGCACAGGGGTCGGACGAGGCGATCAAGGCGTTCCGCAACACCATCCTCGGCGAGACATGGGTCGAGACCGGGGAAGCCCCGGACTGGCAGCGGCTCTATGACCGGCGCGAGCGGTGGACATCCGGCACGGTGCCCGCGGGCGGGCTGTTCCTGACCGCCGGTGCCGACGTGCAGAAGGACCGGATCGAGGTCGATGTCTGGGCTTGGGGCCGCGGGCTCGAGTCCTGGCTCGTCGATCATGTCGTCATCGAGGGCGGGCCCGACCGGCACGACGCGTGGTCGGAGCTGACCGCGCTGCTGGACAAAAGCTGGCCGCACGAACGCGGGGCGCATCTCAGGATCGTGCGGCTCGCCATCGACACGGGCTACGAGGCCCCGGCGGTCTATTCCTGGTCGCGGGCGCAAGGCTTCGCGCAGGTGTCGCCGGTGAAGGGCGTCGAGGGGTTCAACCGCTCGAGCCCCGTGTCGGGGCCCACCTTCGTCGACGCGACCGAGGGCGGGAAACGCCTGCGGCGCGGGGCGCGGCTCTGGACCGTGGCGGTCTCGACCTTCAAGGCCGAGACCTATCGCTTCCTGCGGCTGGCGCGGCCGACCGAAGAGGAGATGGCCGACGGGGCGGTGTTCCCGCCCGGCTCGGTGCATCTGCCGTATTGGGTCGAGAACGAATGGCTGAAGCAGTTCGTCGCGGAACAGCTGGTGACGGTGCGCACCAAGCGCGGCTTCGCCCGGCTGGAATGGCAGAAGCTCCGCGAGCGCAACGAGGCGCTGGATTGCCGGGTCTATGCCCGCGCCGCCGCCTGGATCGCGGGCGCGGACCGCTGGTCTGAGGAGAAATGGCGCGACCTCGAGGATCAGCTCGGGGCCGCCCCCACCGACAGCGATCCCGCCGGGCAGATCAACCGGCCGGGACAGGCCCCGCAGGGCAAACGCCGATCCGACTGGCTCGGGCGGCGCGGAGGATGGTTTTGAACATGACCGACTGGACGGAAACCGAGCTATCGGCGCTGCGCCGGGCCTATGCCAGCGGCACGACGCGCGTCAGCTATGACGGCAAGTCGGTGGATTACGGCTCGGCTGAAGACCTGCTGGCGCGCATCCGGACCATCGAACGCGCCATCGCGGGAACGACGCGGCCGCTGCCGGTTGCCGGGCTGGCTGGCTTCTCGCGCGGGGATCGGTGATGTCGGCGACCTGGTTCGATCATGCCATCGCCACGGTGGCGCCGCGCATGGCCGCGCGCCGCGTGATGGCGCGGCAGGCCTTCGAGACCCTGACGCGGGGCTATGACGGGGCCGCGCGTGGGCGTCGCACCGAGGGCTGGCGCGCGCCGGGATCCTCGGCCGACACCGAGATCGGCGTCGCCGGGGCGCTGCTTCGCGACCGGATGCGCGATCTGGTGCGCAACAACCCGCATGCGGCCAAGGCCGTGGCGGTGCTGGTGAACAACATCATCGGCGCGGGCATCATGCCGCGCGCCGCGAGCGGCGACGACACGCTGGACCGCAAGGTCGACGCGCTCTTCGAGCGCTGGACGGCGGAGTGCGACGCCGATGGCCAGCTCGACTTCTACGGTCTGCAGACGCTGATCTGCCGCGAGATGGTCGAGGCGGGCGAGGTGCTGGTGCGCCGCCGCCTGCGGCGATCCTCGGACGGGCTGCCGGTAACCACTGCAGTTGCAGGTGTTGGAGGCCGACTTCCTCGACGCCACCAAATCCGGCGCCATCGGCGCGGGCCGCCTCGTGCAGGGGATCGAGTTCGACCCGGTCGGCAAGCGCCGGGCCTACTGGCTCCATGCCGAACACCCTGGCGATGCCTATGGCGCATTGCAGAACGGGTTACAGAGCCGCCCGGTGCCAGCGACCGAGATCGCCCATGTCTACGAGAAGCAGCGCACGCAGGCGCGCGGCGTTCCCTGGGGCGCGCCGGTGATCCGCAGCTTGCGCGATCTCGACGACTACGAGGTGGCCGAACTGGTCCGCAAGAAGACCGAGGCCTGTGTCACCGCCATCGTCTTCGGCGACGACGAGGCGCAGCAGGGCATTGCGCCCTCCGTGGTCGACGCCGACGGCAATCGGGTGGAGCAGTTCGAGCCGGGGCTGATCGCCTATGCGCGTGGCGGCAAGGACATCCGCTTCAACCAGCCTGCCGCCACCGGCGGCTATGGCGAATACAAGCGGGCGAGCCTGCACACCATCTCGGCCGGGTTCCGGGTGCCCTACGAGCTGCTGACCGGGGATCTGTCCCAGGTCAACTATTCCTCGATCCGCGCCGGCCTCGTGGAGTTCCGCCGCATGATCGACGCGGTGCAGTGGCAGCTCTTCATCCCGATGCTCTGCGCACCGGTCTGGCGCTGGTTCACCGAGGCCGCATGGGCGGCGGGCCAGATCCCGACACCCGATGTCCCGATGGAATGGTCGCCGCCGAAGTTCGACGCCGTTGATCCCTACAAGGATGCGATGGCCGACCTGCTGGCAATCCGGACAGGCACGATGACGCTGGCGCAGGCCATCGCCCGGCAGGGCCACAACCCGGATGCGGTCCTCGCGGAAATCGCAGCGACCAACGCCAAGCTGGATGCTCTGGGGCTGGTCCTCGACAGCGACCCGCGCCGCGTCACGAAAACCGGCAGCGCGCAAACCAGCGACCCGGCCAGCGATCCGGCCGAACCCCCATCCGACGCAGAGGAGAAATAGGGCCATGCCCGACACGATCATGGCGGCACCGGTCGCCCTTCCGATGCAACTGCGGCGCGCGCCCATCTTGCCCGCGACCGTCAATTCCGAGGCCCGATCCGTCGACGTGGTCTTCACCACTGGCGCGGCCGTCCGGCGGCGGCGCTGGACAGGCTGGGACACCTCCGTGCCCTTCGACGAGATCCTCGAGGTCAGCGACCGCGCGGTGGACCTGACGCGCCTCAATGCCGGGGCCCCGGCGCTCGACAGCCATTCGGTCTGGTCCTCGCATTCGCAAGTGGGCGTCGTCGAACGCGCCTGGATCGAGGGCAAGGAGGGCAAGGCCACCATCCGCTTCCCGCGCGAGGGGCTCGACCAGGCCGCAGACCGCATGTTCGGCCTGATCAGCGACGGCATCATCCGCAACGTCTCTGTCGGCTATTCCATCGAGCGGGTGAAGGTGGTCGAGCCCGCCGCCAAGGGCGAGGTCGAGCAACGCATCGTCGAGCGCTGGACCCCGCTCGAGGTCAGCTTCGTCACCGTTCCTGCTGATCCCCGCGCGCAAGTGCGTGCTGCCGATCAGGCCAGCTATCCCGTCGAGATCGTCGACACCCGCATGCAAAAGGAGGCATCCATGCCTGAGAGCACGACCAATGTGGCCGGGGATGTCCCCGCCTTGACCGAAACCCGCCAGCAGCCCGAACCGGCCGCCGCGCGCATGCCGGACCCCACTCCGGCACCCGACACCGAGGCCATCGCCACCCGTGCCCGCGAGGCCGAACGCGACCGGGTGTCCACGATCTACGATCTGACCGGCCGTCTGAACCTCGAGCGCGGCTTCGCCGAGGATCTGGTCAACCGCGGTGTCAGCGTGGATGAATCCCGCCGCCTGATCCTCGACCAGGTCGCGGCCAGGTCCGACGAGACCCGCACCTTCCCGCATGTCTCCGTGCCCCTTGGCGGCCGCGACGAGCGCATCACCCGCCGCGATGCCGTGGCGAACGCGCTCTTGCACCGCTACAGCCCGACGCTCTTCCCGCTGGAAGACGCCGCCCGCCAGTACCGCGGCATGACCCTGCTGGAACTGGCCCGCGAAAGCCTCGGCAATGCGGGGGTCAACACGCGGGGTCTCTCGCGTGACGAGGTGGCGACGCGGGCGCTGCACTCGACCTCGGACTTTCCCGAGATCCTGTCGGCCGTCACCAACAAGACCCTGCGGCAGGCCTATGACGCCTATCCCCGGACCTTCGCGCTCTTCTGCCGCCAGGTGCTGGCCACCGACTTCAAGTCCATGCACCGGGTCCAGCTGGGCGAGGCGCCGCAGCTTCTGGAGGTCGGCGAAAGCGGCGAGTTCAAGCGCGGCACGCTCGGGGAGAGCAAGGAGAGCTACAAGGTCAAGACCTATGGCCGAGTCGTCGCGATCACCCGGCAGGTGCTGATCAACGACGATCTCGACGCCTTCACCCGGATCCCGGCGATGTACGGCAACTCTATCGCCCAGCTGGAAAGCGACGTGGTCTGGGGCATCATCACCGCGAACCCGGCCATGGCCGACGGCAACGCGCTGTTCCACACCACGCACAAGAACCTCGCAGGCACCGGTGCCGCGCTCGATGTCGGCAGCGTGGGCGCGGCCCGCGCCGCGATGGCGCTGCAGACTGGGCTCGACAAGAAGACGGTGCTGAACATCCGGCCCGCTTTCCTGATCGTCCCGGCCGCGCTCGAACTGAAGGCCGAGCAGCTGGTCGCTCAGAACCTCGTCCCCGCTGACAGCGCAAAGGTGGTGCCGCAGTCGATCCGGACCCTCTCGCCGATCAGCGAGCCGCGCCTCGATGCCGCCAGCGCCACCTCCTGGTATCTGGCGGCCTCGCCCAACCAGATCGACACCATCGAGTACGCCTATCTCGAGGGCCAGCAGGGCGCCTACATCGAGACCCGCAACGGCTTCGACGTCGACGGGGTGGAGATCAAGTGCCGCCTCGACTTCGGGGCCAAGGCCATCGACTGGCGCGGCCTCTACAAGAACCCGGGCGCGTAACCCGCACCCCGACATGCTGAACCCTGACACGCGGGCGGTCCTGACGGGCCGCCCTTCGTCTTTCCACGAGGATCACCCCCATGAAAACCTACGTCCAGCCCGGCAACACCGTCACCCTGACCGCGCCCTATGCCGTCACCTCCGGCGATGGTCTGCTCGTCGGCTCCATCTTCGGCGTGGCCTCCGGCACCGCCGCCCTCGGCGAAGGTGTCGAAGCCGCGCTCGTCGGCGTCTACGAGCTGAAGAAGCTCGGCTCGCAGGCTTGGGCCGTCGGCGACCGCATCTACTGGGACAACACCGCCCGTCAGACCACCAAGGTCACCACCTCGAACACGCTGATCGGCGTGGCGACCGAGGCGGTAGCGGGTGGCTCGGGCGATGTGATCGGCCGGGTGCGCTTGAACGGGGCGTTCTGATGAGCGCCTTCGCTGCCGCCGTCGGCGCGCTCTTCGCCGATCCGAACATCGGGCGGGACGCGGTCTACATCGCCGACGGCGGCGCGCCGGTCCTTGTGCGCATCGTCGCCCGGCGTGCCGATGCGGTCACCGACTTTGGCGATGCCCGGCTCTGGTCCGAAACCACCCGGATCGACCTGCGGGTGGCCGAAGTTCCAGCCCCCCGCCCCGGCGACCGCATCGAGTTCGACGGCGACGCCTTCCTGATCCAGGGCGAGCCCGTCCGCGACCGTGAGCGGCTGGTCTGGACCGTCGATCTGAGGCCAGCGTGACCGCGATGAAGCTCAAGCTCGACATCGATCCCGACATCGTCGCGATGATGGCGGCCGAGGTTGCGGCGGGCGAGCGGGCGGTGTCGGCCGCGATCCGCGAGGCCGGGACAGGGCTGAAGGCGGCGTGGCGGCTGCAGATCACCGGCGCGGGCCTCGGGCCCCGGCTCGCCCGCACAATCCGGTCGGAGCAGTTCCCCAAAGCGACGCCCAGCCTGAACGCGGCGGCCGTGGTCTGGTCCAACGCCCCGGTCATCGTCGGCGCGCACGACACCGGCCCGCTGATCCGCTCGAAAAATGGGTTCTGGCTCGCGATCCCCACACCCGCCGCAGGCAAGTCCCTGCGCGGCGGCCGGATCACCCCGGGCGAATGGGAACGCCGGACCGGCCTGCGCTTGCGGTTCATTTATCGCAGTCGGGGACCGAGCCTGCTGGTGGCCGAGGGGCGGCTGAACACGAAGGGCCGTGCCGTGGCGTCACGGTCGAAGACCGGCCGGGGCCTCGTCACCGCGCCGATCTTCCTGCTGGTGCCGCAGGTCAAGCTGCCGAAGCGGCTGGACCTGGCGCGGGATGCAGCTCGGGCGCATGACGCCGTGCCGGGGTTGATCGTGGCGGGGTGGCTAAATTAGCGAACCTAATTCGCTCTGATTTCTTAACCTCGTTCCTGATTTGGCATCCGAACATCGCGACCCGTCAACATTGGATTTTGACCGAATGCAGCGCGATCAATCAGGTCAGCATGAGTAGGGTGTAAAAGCCTGACAGTCGGCAGATTGTCGAAGATCTCATACTTTACCGCATATTTGCGGAAGTTCTTTCCTTGGTCGGAGGTGCAGTTGTAAAACAAGATCAGGAGTTCCTGATCCGATAGCTGGGACCTGATCAGTTTTGCATGGTAAGGACGCGCCTCTGCACTTTCATCAATAAGTCGAAAGAAGTTGTAGAGGAAGCGAAAGTAGTGCCCTAGCTCCAGTTGGCTGTCCTTCCAAAATACCCTGTATGAAACATCCAATATCTTGGAGGGGCCGTGCTTTGGCTGCCCCTTCTTTTCATTGTCGCGATAGATTTTTGTTAGGCGAGTGTAGAATACTCTGAAGCAATCGCGCCCATTTGTGGTCACTGATGTTTCGGATGAAACAAGGTCTATAGAGTTCACAATTGAATTGTGAACAGACAACATTTGAAAGAACGTGCTTTCAAAGCTCTGCAGATTAATGGAGCGAATTTGCGCTTCCAACGCGTCGGCGGATCGCTCAAGCTCTAGTCGCGATTCTGACAACTCTATTCTTTGCAGTACGATCGTTACGAGCACACCAATAAAGGAAAGAAAAGTCAGGACAGGATTGAGCAATCCTGCAGCGAAGTCTCCCCAGGGGCCAAGCGATTTGAAGGTCTCAACATTACTCGCGCCATGATAGAAAACGCTCACAACAAAAAGAAGCGCAATCGCTGCAAGCGCAATCAGAGAGAAAAGAAACTTCCAACTTATTGAAGCCGGGGCTCGTTTTTTGTCAGCAACTTTTTCGTTCAAATCTATCTCCTTGGGGTCAGCACCACATCAGTCGAAGTGTAGAGTCACAAGATACGCGCAAGAGACCGTTTATGCCCACCCCCCGCGAAACCATCCTCGCTGCGCTGCACGCGCGGCTCTCGGCGTTGCCCGCCACCGCCCTGCGCGGCGACGTGCTGCCAGAGCGCGTGCCCTCTGCGGGCATCCTGATCCTTCGCGACGGCGAGCCGGGGGTGCCCGAGGTCACGCTGTCGCCGCTCCGCTATCACTATCAGCACCAGGCCGAGATCGAGGCGGTCGTTCAGGGTGCCGCCCGTGATGCCGCTTTCGACACGCTCTGCGCCAGTGTCGGCGCGGCGATTGCCGCCGACCGCACGCTGGGCGGGCTATGCGATTGGGTGGAGGCGGAAGCGCCTCGCCCGGTCGATCTGCCCGTCGAGGGTGCCGCCAGCCTGAAGGCAGCGGTGATCCCGGTCATCCTGCACTATTCCACGGCCGATCCACTGGCCTGACCCCTCTCACGATAGGAGAACACAATGGCACGAGCCCATGGGGCGCGGGCGCAGATGGCGCTTGCGTTCGAATCCGTCTACGGCACCGCGCCCGCCACGGGCTATCGCACGGTGCCGTTCGCCAGCACCACGCTCGGCTCCGAACAGCCGCTGATCGCCTCGGAACTGCTGGGCCAGGGACGCGACCCGTTGGCCCCGATCAAGGACGTGGTCACCGCCGATGGTGATGTCGTGGTGCCGATCGACGTCGAGAACTTCGGCCTCTGGCTGAAGGCGGCCTTCGGTCAGCCTACGACCACCGGCACGACGCCCAAGACCCACACCTTCCAGTCGGGCAACTGGACGCTGCCGAGCATGGCCATCGAGACGGCGATGCCGGAGGTGCCGCGCTATGCGATGTACACCGGTTGCGTCTGCGACCAGCTGTCGTGGCAAATGGCGCGGTCGGGTCTGCTGACCGCGACGGCGCGGCTGGTGGCGCAGGGAGAAAGCGTCGCGGCAACCACGGCCGCTGGCACGCACACCTCGCTTTCGCTGCAGCGGTTCGGGCATTTCAACGGGGCGATCACGCGCAACGGCTCGCCCCTCGGCAACGTCATCTCGGCCGAGGTGACCTATTCCAACGGCCTTGACCGGATCGAGACCATCCGATCGGACGGTCGCATCGAGGGCGCCGACCCCGGTATGGCCGCGCTGACCGGCCGGGTGGAGGTCCGCTTTGCCGACACCGCCCTGATCACGCAGGCCATCGACGGCACGCCCTGCGAGCTGGTCTTCGCCTGGAGCCTCGGCGCCAACGCCAGCTTCACCTTCACCGCCCATGCCGTCTACCTGCCGCGCCCCCGGATCGAGATCCCGGGTCCGCAGGGCATCCAGGCCACTTTCGACTGGCAGGCGGCCAAGGCCACCAGCCCCGCCCGAATGTGCACTGCCGTCCTCGTCAACACCGTCGCAACCTATTGAGAAGGCCCGTCATGCTGACCCTCGACCTTTCGAACGCGCCGCAATGGTGCGACCTCATCCCCGGCGTGCGTGTCCGGCTCCGCCCGCTCACTACCGCGCTGATGGTTTCGGCGAGGGGCGATCCTGCGATTGCCGACCTGGCCGAAGGGGCGGCGACCGAGGAGGCCGCGCTCGCCATGGCCAAGGCGCTGGCGCGGCGGGCCATCCTCGCGTGGGAGGGGATCGGGGATGCGAACGGCAATCCCATCGATCCGAGCCCCGAGGCTATCGACGCGTTCCTCGACATCTGGCCCGCCTTCGAGGCGTTCCAGACCCTGTACGTCGCCAAGGCCCTCCTGTTGGACGCGGAAAAAAACGCCTCTGCGCCCTTGCCGACTGGTCCTTCGGTGGGGGCGAGGGCTACTGCGCGGCCTGCGGAACAACCTGTCCTGACTGCCCCGCACGGCTGAACCGGCCGCTGACGCTGGAGGGTGCGCAGGTCTGGGACCTGGCGCAGCGCCTTGGTGGCCAGATGCGCGTCATCTCCGGCGCGGTGATCGGCTGGGACATGGGCGCGGCGCTGGCCTTGGGCGCGGCCCTCGGCATCTCCCCGCCTGCTATCGCCGAACTTCTGCCCGCCCTCGAGGCGGTGATGGTGCGCCGCGTCAACGAACAGATCGCAGCGAACCGCGACTGATCCCATTCCAACCGGAGCCCCGATCCCATGGCCGAAAAACGCGTCTCCGTCCGGCTCGCCGCCGTGGGCGGCCGCCAGGTGCGCGCGGAACTGGAAGGCATCGGCGAGGCAGGCTCGCGCGGGTTCGGCCGTCTCTCTGCCGAAATGGAACTCGCCAACACGCGCCTCGCGAGCTTCGCGCGCCGGGCCGGGATCGCGCTGGCGGCCGTCACGGCCGCGGCGGCGGCGGCCGGGGTGGCGATGGTTCGTTCAGGGCTGGCCAACATCGACGCGCAGGCCAAGCTCGCGCAGTCGATGCGAACGACGGTCGAAAGCATCCAGACCCTGACCTGGGCCGGAGAACTGGCGGGCGTCTCGATGGGCGAGATCGAGCAGGCGACGAAGAAGCTGACCACGCGGCTGTCAGAGGCCGCCAGCGGTTCGGGCGCGGCGGTCGGTGCGCTCCGGCGGCTGAACCTGACGGCGGCGGAACTGCAGGCCCTGCCGCTCGACCAGCGCATCGTAGCGATCCAGGACGCGCTGAACCGCCTCGTGCCTGAGGCGGAGCGGGCGGCCGTGGCCTCCGACCTCTTTGGCGACCGGGCGGCGCTGGCCTTCCTGCGGATCGACAGCGCCACCTTGCGCGATGCCGCGCGCGACGTGCAGAATTTCGGGGTGGCGGTCAGTGCGGCGGATGCGGCGCAGATCGAGCGGACGGGCGACGCAATCGCGCGGCTCAGCCTGATCTGGACCGGCCTCGTGAACCGCCTGACCGTGGCCGTCGCCCCGGCGCTGGAGACCATCGCGACCAAGCTCGCCGACATGGCACGGGCCACGGGGCCCATCGGGCAGGCGATCACGATGCTCTTCGACAACCTCGGGCGGCTGGCCACCTATGCCACGACCTTCGCCGCCGTCATGGCCGGGCGCTGGGTGGCTGGCATGGCGGCGGCGGCCCTGTCGGTGCGCGGCCTCGCCACGGCTTTGGTCTTCCTGCGCGGCGCCCTGATCCGCACCGGCATCGGGGCGCTGATCGTCGGTGCGGGCGAGCTCGTCTATCAGTTCTCGCAGCTGGTGGCCCGTGTCGGCGGGGTGGGCGAAGCATTCCGCCTGCTCGGCGATCTGGCCCGCGAGGTCTGGTCCCGCATCGGCCTGTCGCTGGACGCGGTGCTGGCGCGAATGGCGGCCGGATGGGAGGGCCTGAAGGCGGCCGGTCTCTCGGCGCTGGAAGGCACCATCGCGGGTGTCGTCAGCTTCGGCGACCGGACGGCGGCGATCTTCCAGGGGGCCTATGACGCGGCGGTGGCGATCTGGGGCAGTCTGCCCGGTGCCATCGGCGACTTCGCCTTCCAGGCCGCGAACGGGCTGATTTCGGGCATCGAGGCGATGCTGAACGGGGTCGTCACCCGCATCAACAGCTTCATCGAGACGCTGAACGCGGCCCTCGCCCTCTTGCCAGAATGGGCGACGGGCGAAGGCGGGGTGACGATCGGCACCCTCGACCCGGTGGAACTGGGCCGCCTCGGCAATCCCTTCGAGGGGGCCGCGACCGCTGCGGGCGCGGCGGCGGCGGATGCCTTCTCGGCCGCGCTGTCGCGGGCCTACTTCGAGCCGCCTGATCTTGGCCTCGGCGCAATGGCCGACGATGCCCGCGCTCGGGCCGATGGCTATCGCGAAGCGGCGGGGATGTTCGCCGATGCCGCCGGTCGGCCGCTCGCCAGCTGGCAGGCGCTGAAGGATGCGGTGACCGGCACGGGGGTCGACGCTGAGACTGCGCTGTCGGATGCCGCCGCTGCGGCCGGGGCGCTGGGCGAAGAACTGGACGATACCGGCGGAGCGGCGGGTCGCGCCGGTGCGGCCGGGCGACAAGCAGGGGCCGACACTGCCGACGGAGCCGAGCAGGCCCTGACAGGCTGGCAAGCCGTCACCGCCGCACTTGCCGATTATGCCGCGAAGGCGCGCGACATCGGCGGGGATATTGGCAGCGCGCTGGTCGGGGCCTTCCAAAGCGCGGAGAACGCCATCGGTGACTTCGTGAAGACCGGGAAGCTCGATTTCCGGGATCTGATCACGTCGATGATCGCCGATCTGGCCAAGCTGGCAGCTCGCCGCTTTATCCTTGGCCCCATTGCCAATGCCCTTTCCGGCGCGCTGGGCGGCGCCGGTGGCATCTTCGCCAACATCCTGCATGCGGGCGGCATGGTCGGCGCCCCCGGTCCCGGCCGGGTGGTCCCGGCCATGGCCTTCGTTGGTGCCCCGCGCATGCACAACGGGGGCTGGGCCGGGCTTCGCCCCGATGAGGTGCCCGCGATCCTGCAACGCGGGGAGCGGGTCCTCTCCCGGCGCGAGGCGGCCGGTTACGGCCAGTCGGGCGCCTCCACCGTCAACGTCACGATCAACGCGCGCGACGCCGAGAGCTTCCGCCAGTCCCGGACGCAGGTCGCGAGCGACATTGCCCGCGCCGTGTCGCTGGGCCGGAGGGGGATGTGATGGCCTTCCACGAGGTCCGGTTTCCGGACAACATCAGCCGCGGAGCGCGCGGGGGGCCGGAACGACGCACGCAAGTGGTCGAACTGGCCAGCGGTGACGAGGAGCGCAACGCCAGCTGGGCGAATTCGCGCCGCCGCTATGATGTGGCCTACGGCATCCGCCGCGCCGACGATCTGGCAGCAGTCGTCGCCTTCTTCGAGGCAAGGAACGGCCGCCTGCATGGCTTCCGCTTCAAGGACTGGGCGGACTACAAGTCCTGCCTGCCGTCGCAGGCCGTCGCACCAACCGATCAGCCTATCGGTACCGGCAATGGTGCGGTCAACACCTTCGCTTTGCTGAAGCGTTATACCTCCGGCGCGCAAAGCTGGACCCGCGCTATTGCCAAGCCGGTGGCAGGGACCGTCCGTCTTGCCCTGAACGGCGTCGAGCAGATGACCGGCTGGAGCGTCAACACCACCACCGGCAGCGTCACTTTTACCACCGCCCCCGGTGCGGGCGTCGCAATCACGGCAGGCTTCGAGTTCGACGTTCCTGTCCGCTTCGACACTGACATGCTCGACGTCACCCTCGACCTCGAGCGGCTGGGGTCGATCACATCCATTCCGCTGCTGGAGATCCGGCGATGAACGAAGAAACCGGCTTTGTCGCCGCGGTGCTGCGCGATCTCGCGACGTCCACCGCCGTCATCCTGGCCGCTTGGGGCGCGCTTGGCGGAGCAACCAACGCGCTCACTACCCGGATGCGCCTGCGCGATGCGCTGCGCCACATCCTGCTGGGCGGTCTGATCGCCGCCGGGATGGGCAGCCTGTCGATGGCGGTCATCACCGCCTGGCTCGACCTGCCATCCCAGGCAATCCCGGCCGGGGGTGCGGCGGGCTCCGCCGCCTATCTCGTCGGCGTCTTCGGCCCCGCCTTCATCGAGGTCGTGCTCGCCCGGCTGCGCGGCAGCAAGGGGGGCAACGGTGATGCATGAACTTCTCCGCATTGCGCGCTCATTCCGTTGCGACGCCGCCGACCCGGGCCAGACCTTCAGCCACCGCCTGCGCATCGGCCTTCTCGTCGCCGTCCTGATCCTGATCCTCTCAACACTCTTCGGGTGATCCCATGCAAATGACTGATCGGGGCCTGCTGGCCCTTGTCCGGCACGAAGGACTCGTGCCCGGACCTTATCTCGACGTCAAAAACGTCTGGACCTTCGGCATCGGCCATACTGCAGCCGCCGGTCCGCCCGATCCGGCGCGGATGCCGCGCGGCATGCCCGCCGATCTCGACGCCGGGATCCGCGAAGCGTTCCGGCTCTTCCGCGCAGACATCGTGGCCTACGAGGCAGAAGTTCTGCGCGCGGTGAAGGTGCAGCTGGAGCCGCACGAGTTCGATGCGCTGGTCAGCTTCCACTACAATACCGGTGGCATCGCCAAGGCATCGCTGACCCGCCATCTGAACGCGGGCAACCGCGCCGCCGCAGCGCAAGGGTTCATGGGCTGGCTCCGCCCAGCCGCGATCCGCGCTCGCCGCGAGGCCGAACGCGATCTGTTCCGCGACGGCCGCTATCCGACCGGTACCATTCCGGTCTGGGCGGTGGATCGCAACGGACGGGTGGATTTCTCGAGGCCCATTCGGCGACTTACCGAGACCGAGGCGCTGGCATTGCTGCGTCCGGCGAGCACTCGCGTGCCGCCGACCGTGCCACTGCCGGTACCGACCCAACCGTCTACCGCCCCGTCGTGGTGGCAGCGGCTGATGGATTTTCTCAAAGGAAAGGCAACATCATGAACTGGAACCTCGCACGAGGGCTTGTCTATCTGGCCTGTCTTGCCGCCTCCGGGCTGGCCATGGCCGGGCTGGCGGATTTCGATCTGGTGACCGGGAGCTTTGATCTGCGTCCGTTCAATCTCTATGCCCTGACTGGCACAGCCGGGGGCGTGGTCTCTTCGGCGTTGGCCTCGGTCGCCCTGTGGCGGGGCTGGGGGCGGAAGTGAAGGCGCTCCAACCTGCGCTGCAGGCCCATCTCGACGAGGGCACGACGACGCTGGCCTGGTGCTGGCGGATCGTGCGGGCCGATGGGGTGACGCTTGGCTTCACCGACCACGACCGAACCCTGACATTCGATGGCACCGATTTCGAGCCGGAGAGCGGCTTCGCGGCCTCCGAAGTGCGGTCGGGGACTGACTTGTCTGTCGATGCGCAGGATGCCCAAGGTGTGCTGTCCTCCGACCGGATCACCGAGACGGATATCCTCGACGGCCGCTGGGACAATGCCTCCGTCGAAGTGTGGCGGGTGAACTGGGCCGCGACCTCCCAGCGCCTGCTGATGCGGCGTGGCGCTATCGGTCAGATCCGGCGCGGGCGGCTGGCGTTCGTGGCCGAGGTGCGATCCCTTGCGCATGTTCTTGGCCAGACGGTCGGGCGAACGTTTCAGGCGAGTTGCGATGCCGCCCTTGGCGATGCGCGTTGCGGGGTCAATCTCGAGGCCCCGGCGTTCAAGGACACCGGTGCGATCATCGACACGCTGCGCGACCGGGCCTTCACAGCCTCAGGGCTTGGTGGTTTCACGTCCGGCTGGTTCACCTTCGGCACCCTCGACTGGACGAGTGGGGCCAATGTCGGGCGGCGGGCTGAGGTATTGTCGCATGACCTTGTCGACGGTGTCGCCATCCTGACCCTGCTGGAAGCCCCGGTGCGCGCCATCGCCGCGACGGACACCTTCACCATCCGCGCCGGATGCGACAAGCGCATCGCGACCTGCGGCACGAAGTTCGCCAATGTCACTAACTTCCGAGGCTTCCCCAACATCCCCGGCCAGGATGCGGTCCTGCGCTATGCCACCACTGACGGCGGCCACGAGGGGGCTGTGCTGTGATTTCGGTCGATTCCGACAGGGTCATTGCCATCGCGCGGTCCTGGCTCGGTACGCCCTACCACGATCAAGCCAGCCTGAAAGGCGTCGGCTGCGATTGCCTTGGTCTGGCGCGCGGCGTCTGGCGTGAGGTGGTGGGGCCGGAACCTTTCCCGATTCCGCCCTACAGCCGGGACTGGGGTGAAAGTGGCCCGCGCGAAGTTCTGGCCGATGGCGCGCGCCGCATGTTGCCGGAGATCGCACCCACCGATGCCCCGCCCGGCGCGCTGATCCTGTTTCGCATGATGCCCCGTGCCATTGCCAAGCATGTTGGCATCCTCACCGGTCCCGACACCTTCCTGCACGCCTACGAGCGGCTCGGCGTGATCGAGGAACCGCTGACCCCAACGTGGCGACGCCGCATCGCCTTAGCCTTCCTCTTTCCCCAACGCTGAGAGTTTTCCATGGCCACGCTCGTCCTCGGCGCTGTCGGCACTGCCATCGGCGGAGCCTTTGGCGGTGCGATCCTCGGCTTTTCTGGGGCGGCCATCGGCGGCTTTATCGGCTCGACCGTGGGCTCTGTGGTCGACAGCTGGATCGTGTCGTCGCTGGCCCCGGCTCAACGGATCGAGGGCGCGCGGCTCGACACGCTGCGCATCACCTCGGCCACGGAAGGCGCGGTGATCCCGCGGCTTTACGGCCGGATGCGCATCGGCGGCAACATCATCTGGGCCACCGATTTCCGGGAGGAGACCAAGACCACCACCCAAGGCGGCGGCAAGGGCGGTGGCGGCGGCAAGGTCAAGACCACCGAATACCTCTACTATGCGTCGTTCGCCGTGGCGCTCTGCGAGGGTCCGATCACCGGCATTGGCCGCGTCTGGGCCGATGGCAAGGCAATGGACTTGGGCGCCGTGACCTGGCGCTGGTATCCCGGCAACGAGGCGCAAACCGCCGATCCGTTCATTGCAGCCAAGATGGGCGCGGCCAACACCCCAGCCTATCGCGGCACGGCCTATGTCGTGTTCGAGGATCTGGCGCTGGCGACCTTCGGCAACCGCCTGCCGCAACTCAGCTTCGAGGTGTTCCGCCCGCTGGCCGATGCCGACACCGCCGAAGGCCTGACCCGCGCCGTCACCTTGATCCCGGCTTCGGGCGAGTTCACCTATGCCACCGATGCCATCCGCAAAGGTAGTGGTGGCGCGACGGTTGCCGAGAACCTGAACGCGCAGCCCGACCAGCCCGACATCGTCGTGGCGCTGGACCGGCTGCAGGCCATGGCCCCGGCGGTCGAGAGCGTCAGCCTCGTCGTGACCTGGTTCGGCAACGACCTGCGCGCTGGGGTCTGCAAGGTGAAGCCCGGCGTCGAGGTTGCCTCCAAAGCCACCACACCCGCCAACTGGTCGGTGAACGGGGTCAGCCGGGCCAGCGCGCATCTGGTCAGCCGTGACGCCGAGGATCGTCCGGTCTATGGCGGCACGCCTGCCGACTTTGCCGTGGTTCAGGCGATCCAGGAGATGAAGGCGCGGGGGCTGCGCGTCACCTTCTATCCCTTCCTGCTGATGGATGTGCCGCCCGGCAACACGCTGCCGAACCCCTACAGCGCCAATGCCGCCACGCCCGGCCAGCCCGCATTTCCATGGCGGGGGCGGATCACCTGTTCCCCGGCAGCGGGCTTTGCCGGATCGGTCGACAAGACCGGCACGGCGGCAACGCAAGTGTCGGCGCTGTTCGGTACAGCGACGCCGGGGAATTTCAGCGTTTCGGGCGAGACTGTCAGCTTTACTGGCTCGCCCAGCGACTGGGGCTTGCGCCGAATGGTGCTGCACTACGCGCATCTCTGTGCCGCAGCAGGCGGGGTCGATGCCTTCCTGACCGGCACCGAGATGCCCGGCCTGACCACCATCCGGTCCAGCACCAGCACCTATCCCGCCGTGACCGCCTTCAAGACCCTTTCTGCCGACGTGAGGACCATTCTCGGCGCGGGCACGGAGATCGGCTATGCCGCCGACTGGTCGGAATACTTCGGCCATCATCCGCAAGACGGCAGCGGCGATGTCTATTACCACCTCGATCCGCTCTGGTCGGACACCAACATCGACTTCGTCGGCATCGACAACTACCTGCCCTTGTCGGACTGGCGGGATGGCTTCGATCATGCAGATGCGCTCGAAGGCTGGCCTGCGATTTACGACCGCGCCTATTTGCAGGCGAACATCGCGGGCGGTGAAGGGTTCGACTGGTTCTATGCCAGCGCCGCCGACCGCTCCGCGCAGATCCGCACGGCCATCACGGATGGCGCGGTGGGCAAGCCGTGGGTCTTTCGCCCCAAGGATATCCGCGCCTGGTGGACGAACCCGCATTACAACCGGCCGGGCGGGGTGGAGAGCGGTGCATCCACTGCATGGATCCCGCAATCGAAGCCCATCCGCTTCACCGAACTGGGCTGCCCGGCCATCGACCGGGGCACCAATCAGCCCAACGTCTTCTTCGACCCGAAATCCTCGGAAAGCTTCACGCCGTATTTCTCGCGCGGGTGGCGGGACGACGCGATCCAGCGGGCCTATCTGGAGGCGAGCTATTTGCATTGGGGCGACCCGGCCAACAATCCGACCTCCGGCATCTATGGCGGCCGCATGGTGCATGCGCCGGAATGCGCGGCCTGGACTTGGGACGCGCGGCCCTATCCCTTCTTCCCCGAACTGACCGATGTCTGGACCGATGGCCCGAACTGGCGGCTGGGCCACTGGCTGACCGGGCGGCTGGGGGCGGTGTCGCTGGCGGCGCTGGTGCGGAACCTCTGCCTGCGCGCCGGAATGCCTGAAGCTCTGATCGACGTGTCCGGCCTCTGGGGGGCTGTCGAAGGTTACGCCATCACCGCGCTGGAAGCGCCGCGATCATCCATCAGCACGCTGGCCCGACATTTCGGGTTCGATGCCATCGAGACCGAAGGCATGATCCGCTTCGTCATGCGGGGGAGGGCGTCCGTTCTCACCGTGGCCCATGACGACCTCGTGGCATCGCGCGAAGGCGAGGCGCTGGAACTGGTCCGCGCGCAGGAAACCGAACTGCCGCAGGCACTGAAATGGCAGGTCGCCCGCGCCGACGAGGACTATGACGCGGCGCTTGTCGAGGCCCGCCGTATTACCGTCGACACCACCCGCATCGCCTCGGAAAGCTTCCCGATGGCGATCCCGCCCGAGGAGGCCGAACGCCGCTGCCGCCGCGCGCTGATGGAGGCCTGGATCGGGCGGGAGACAGCCTCCTTCCGTCTGCCGCCGTCGCGACTGGCGCTAGACCCCGCCGATGTGATCCGGCTGGTCCATGACAGCCGCGAGATCGAGTTGCGGCTGGTGTCCATTGCGGATTCCGAGGGGCGCGGCATCGAGGCCGTCCGCCAGGATCGCGCCGCCTACGATCTGCCGCCCGGCGATCCGCGACCGGCCTCGCTGACCCGGTCGGTGGTCTTCGGCGCCCCGGACGTCGTGCTTCTCGACCTGCCGCAACTGTCCGAAGACCAGCCTGCGCATCGGCCGATGGTCGCGGCCTATTCCGTTCCTTGGCCGGGCGAGATGGCCGTATTCCGCAGCCCCTCCATCGATGGGTTCGCCTTGCTGACCACCTTCGGTAGTCGTGCCCGGATCGGTACACTGGTGTCGGACTTCTACCCGGGCCCGACCTCTCGCTTCGATCTCGGCAATGCGCTGGTCGTCGATCTGGCCTCCGGCACGCTGGAAAGCGTCACCGATCTGACCCTGTTTGGCGGTGCCAATGCGCTGGCAGTGGAATCCACACTGGGCAAATGGGAAATCGTGCAAGCGGGTGTCGCCGAACTGATCGCCCCCGGTCGCTATCGCCTGACCCGCCTGTTGCGCGGTCAGCGTGGAACGGAAGGTGCTATTGGCAATCCGACCCCGCTAGGCGCGCGGGTGGTTGTGCTGGACTCTGCCCTTGCCCCGCTGCCGATCGCCGAAGCCGATCTCGGTCTGCCGTGGAACTGGCGAATTGGTCCCGCGGCGCGGTCCGTCAGTGACGCCAGCTACACCGCGCTGGCCTTCACGCCAGCCGGTCGCGGCCTCGTGCCCTTCGCCCCGGTGCATGTCGCGCAGCCGTGGCGCACGGCGCGCAGCCCGGGCGATTTGACGATCCGCTGGACGCGGCGATCCCGCGCGCTGGTGGCCGATGCCTGGGAACAGGTCGAGGTGCCGCTGGCCGAAGACCTGGAAAGCTACGACGTCCAGATCCTCGACGGAGCTGTCGTCAAGCGCACGCTGAGCAGCAGCACCACATCCGTCCTCTACACCGCTGCCCAGCAGACCGCCGACTGGGGCGCGCCGTTGGCCCCCGGCCAGACACTGGCCATCCGCATTTACCAGCTCTCGAACCGCCTCGGCCGCGGCGATCCCGCCGCTGTCACCCTCCAGTTCTGAAGGCCCGTCATGTCTGACACCTCCACCCACCTTGGCCTGCCTTACCTGCTGGCGGCCCAAGCCCATAAGCATGTCACCCACAACGAGGCGCTGCGCCTGCTCGACGCCATGGTGCAACTGTCAGTCCTCGACCGGACGCGCACCACGCCGCCTGCGAGCCCCTCCGATGGCGACCGGCACCTCGTGGCCTCGGCGGCGACGGGTCTCTGGGCCGGCTGGGATCTGAACGTGGCCTTCTGGGTCGATGGCGTCTGGCTGCGCCTTGTTCCGCGGCAAGGCTGGCTGGTCTGGATCGCGGCCGAGCAGGCTTTTGTTGTCTGGAATGGAAGTGCCTGGGACCCGGTCGGCGTGCCGCAGGATGTGTCTGACGCGATCTTCAGCCTCGTCAACGACGCCGATCCGACGAAGAAGGCGCTGTTTTCGCTGTCGGGGATCACCACCGGTACGACACGCACCTTCACACTGCCGAACACCTCGTCGGAACTGGCGATCCTCGCGGGCACCCAGACCTTCACGGGCAATAAGACCTTCTCCGGCACGCTGACCGCCTCGGGCACTGTCACCGTCTCTGCGGCCTTGGCCAGCATCGGTACGGCGACGACGACCGCCACCTACGGCATTGGCACAGGAGCGACGACCACCGGCGTCACCAAGACCGTGAACCTCGGCACAGGCGGCGCATCAGGATCGACCACTATCGTCAACGTCGGCTCGGCCACGGCGGGGGCCGCAGGCACGACGGTGGTGAACACGCCCACGGTCACCTTCGCCAATGCGGTCACGCAGGTCGGCATGCCGCAGGCGAACCTTACCGCGCAGCACTTGGGCCTCGGCGGGGCCACGGCCGACAGTTACAACCGGATGTCGGTCAACACGCCTGCGGTGCTTCTGAACAACGCAGGCGCAGGGATCGAGGCGACGGTGAACAAGGCGGCCGCGGGGAACGACGCCGCCTTTGCTTTCAAGACCGGGTTTTCGGCGCGGGCGTTGATCGGGCTTCTCGGCAACGACGATTTCAGCTTCAAGGTCAGCCCGGACGGGTCGGCCTTCTACGACGCGATCAGGATCGACCGGACCAATGGCCAGCTGGAATTGCCGCAGCCGACGGTCCTGCCGGGCCTCAGCGCCGCGCCGACCCCGCCGCCCACCGGCAAGGCCACCCTCTATGCTCGCAACCGGGCCGGCGCACCGTGGATCGATGTCATGCGCCCATCGGGCCGGGACTTTCCCCTGCAGCCGCACTTCGGGGTGAACCGCATTGCGACGTGGTCGCCATCCGTCACGACAACAATCACCACTGAAGGCATGCCGATCACCTCGGTCGGCACCGTTTCGCACCCGACGCTCGCCGCCACGAACCTCGCTGCCAGCATGCGCCGCTGGCGCCTGACTTCGGCGGCGGTCGTGGACTCGGTCGCCGATCAGCGATCGGCAGGCTGGGCCTGCTGGCGCGGAAATGCGGCAGGCCTCGGGGGCTGGACCTTCGTGACGCGTATCTCGCTCACGACCCTGCAGGCGACCGGCATGGGGTTCTTCGGCCTCTACGGATCTACGGCCGCGCTGGCCACCACCCTGACTTTGGCGGCCGCCATCAACTGCATCGGCATCGGATTCCAGCGCGGGACGCACACCCGTTGGCAGCTGGTCGCGAACGACGGCACCGGAGCGCCGACCCTGACCGACATGGGCGCGAGCTTTGCCATTGCCACGGGCGGGGTGCTGACCCTGTTCATCGCCGCCCCACCGAATGGGTCATCCGTCTGGGTGCGGGTGGTCGACGAGGTCTCAGGCGCGATCTTCGAGCAGGAGATCACCGCTGACCTGCCCGCCGCGACGCAGTTCCTGTCGCCGCGGCTGTTCATGAACACCGGCGCGACAGCCGCCGCCGTCGCCTACGACTGCGCCGGGGTTTACCTCGAGACCGATTTCTGATCCGGCTTCATGGAGAACCAACTTGTGTGAAGCCCGGGCCGGGCGACATCAAAATGGGAAGCGCCGAACGCCTCAACCGCAGCGCATCGCCCGGCCCGGCTCACAGGTTCACGGTTTCAAGGAGCGGCAGGGATTCGCTGCGCCGGAATGGTTGCACGACAAGGCTGCACCTGTCTCGTGCGGCGGTGGGCACAATTGTGCACCTGTCAGCGGATCGAGCGAGGTTTCACGGTTCGATGTCCTCAAAGGCTTCTGTCCGATGCCAGACAAGGCGGGCGCGGTGTTTGTCGGTCAACGGGATGGGAGATTGCCAGCGCAGCTCTGCGCGCGCCGTCTCGCTCAGCTTTGGCGAGAATTGCGGATGTCCGTCATCATCGAACGTAACTAGCCCCCGGTCGAAGGCCGCATCCCAAAGGGCCGAAAGCAGCAGGCCGTTATGTACGTCCAGCCGGTCGGCGTCGCTGGCGCAATCCTTCCAGGCGATGATGTGGCTTGCGCGCAAGAGCGCCGGATCGGTGATCCCGGTCAGCGGGCAGCAGCCTTGCCAGTAGGTCATCAGACGGTCGCGGAAGATGTCCTGACCAACGCGCTGGATGATCAACCTCTCGGCCTCGGTGCTCTTGGGCAGGTTGGCCACGGCCGCACGGAATTCCTCGAGCGGGCCATCGGGCAGCGTTACGCCCAACTGGTAGACCCGAGGCATCACGGCATAAAGCGCGGTCAGGTCCGGGAAGGCGTAGCGGACGAGGCCCGGGCCCGGCACTTCGGCCGTCGGCAGGTTCAGATCCTCGACAATACCAAGGTGATCGAGGGCCAGGAACCACGGCCCTTCATGTCTTGCCGCCGCCAACCACACCGTGCCCTTCGCGGTGGTGGATCCATAGCGCGCCCAGCCGTCCGCTTCGCCCAGGGCGCGGCGATAGCCGTTCTGCCAGGCAGCCTTCTGGCATTCCTGGCTGACGACGAAGGATTGGGGGGCCTCGATCATCACATCCCCATCGCCGTGAATTCGCCGTTCGCCTCCATCCGGTCCCAGGCGGAAAGGACGAGGCGGCGGGTGCGGTATTCGCCGTGTTGGCGGATTTCCTTTTCCTTCAGGACGCGGAAGGTTTCCGAGGGGTAGTCGGGGCCCTTCACGTCGGCGGGGTCGAGGATGTAGCGCAGCTCGTCGCGGGTCAGGCCGTAGGCGCGGGCATAGAAGGCGTCGAGATCGGCACGCAGGCGGGCGCGGCGGTCCTCGTCCCAGGCGAAGGGCGGGCCGTCATGGCCCAGATCACGGGCGAAGGGGGCGAGGCTGTGCGAGGTGTAGGTGAGTTCCAGCACCTTCGGGGTGATGAAGGCGAGGCGGGATTCGGTGTAGAAGTTGGGGCGGAGCACGGGCAACTGCTCAACGTGAAAGAAATTGATATTCACCCCACCAACTTTTCGGCGAACCACAAAATCAAAGCAAAGGGATGCACAGTTTGCATACAGGCAGGCGTACAAGGTCGCTGGCTGATCGGATTTCATCAGGTTCAAGCTATCCCCAAAGCCCGCAATTGGCATAAGGGTTGGAATGAAAGAGCGCTCATTTCCGATGCCTGTTACCTTGTTGAACACCAGCATTGCCCCAAGCGAGTAATCATCCAGCGCTGCTTTTACATCGGTTTTTGAAACCCAGTAAAATGGCTGAACCTCGTACTCGGGGTTCATGTGGTGATGAAGTTCCGTATCAGGCAGGACTCTATTGCCACGTTCATCTCCGCGACTTTCGTATGACGCCGAACGATGGTCGTAGATATCAAACATCTTAGCCTCGAACAGGGGCAGGTATACCTCCGGACTCGACGTGATTTCTCTGGAAGTCCAATTAGCCCCTTCTTGGGAATACCCTAGGGCCGCAAGGGATGAAGTTGTCTGAAACAGATGACTGTCGTTCGCCATATGAAACAGAATTGAAAATTTGACACCCCAAGGGTTGCCATCTGCCCCGAGTTCATTTTGCACTAAGATTGTTGAGTTCTCATAGATCTTGGTTGTGATTTCTGCGTCTGCTCGGGTTCTAAATACTGAGGCGGTTTTTGTATTTGGGTTCAATCGAGCAATCTGGGTCGATGTCAGGCTGAAGTTTCTCTCTGGCTCCGCCAATTGCGACGGCGACGTGATGTAAAACGCAAAACGTGCCGTGCCTTCGTTCCGACCAAGCGTCAGCAAACTAAACTTAAAGCTGCGATGCACACCAACAAAGAGCGGTGCGGAATTCTCAAAATCCACCAGTTGCGCTAGCCGCCTCTCGGAAACCAGGTGTGCGAAAAACGGCGCGGTGGTCGCATCGGTAGCGACGCCTGTTGGCACGATGACACCTGCCCGATGTCTAGATAATTTGGCGAAGAGTTCAGCAAAAAGGGCATAGGTATTGACGTCACCCCTGCCGGTCAGGGCGAAGCGACCACCGTCCTCGCCCGACACTCGGACGAATTCGCTGGTCGCCTCTGCCTCGCGCTTCGCGGTTTCAAATGCCAGATGCAATGTGTGTTCGGGACTACCCTCCGGTGTTGCGCCAAGCGCCTTGATCAGCTTGCTTCGTTCCGACTTATTCTGGGCACCAGAAATTTCAGGAGAGCGGCTGGCGAAGAACTCCTGCTCCTGCAGCTTGATCCGCTCCCACGGCGGGTTGCCCAGCACGACATCAAACCCGCCGCGCTGCATCACATCGGGGAACTCCAGCGGCCAGTGAAAGGCGCGGGCGCGGCGGGCAGCCTTGGGCGCGTCCAGCATCGCCTGCCTGATCTTGCCCTGATTGAGGGCCAGCCACAGCTCCTCGGTCGTCGGCACGGTGCGGGCCGAGGCCCCCGCCGGTGCGCCGCCCACCTTGGGCAACAGGAAGGCCGCGACATAGAGGTTCGCCGCCGTCGTCGCGCGCACAAAGGCCTGCCCCTTGCGCAGCTCCTTGAACCGCGCGGCCTTGGCCCCGATCTGCTCCACCGTATCCTCGGGCAGATCGCGGAACCCCGAGAAATCCAGCGCCAGCGGTTTCATCTCGGGCATGGCGACTTGTCCCGTGCCGAAGTCGAACCCGCCTTGCCCCGAGGTCGCGGCGCGGTTGGCCTGCAGGTAGTAGCGCGCCGTATCCTTGTCGTCGCCCGTCAGCGGCTTGTAGGCGGCATCGGGGATACCGTCCTGCAGCACCTTCAGGTCGAACACCCCCAGCAGCGCATCGCCGCAGCGGATCTGCGCGTCAAAGAAGCCGAGGGGAAGGCCGGGGTCCACCGTCTCGATCCACAGCGCGACCTTGGTCAACTCTACCGCCATCGGGTTGCGGTCCACCCCGTGCAGGCAGGACCGCGCGACATCGCGCAGGGCGTGGCGGAAATCGGCGAGCGAGGGCGTGCCATCGGCGCGGATGCGCGCAAGCCGCGTGGCGATGCGGCGGGCGGCGGCCAGCAGGAAGTGGCCCGATCCGCAGGCGGGGTCGATGACCGAGAGCTTCAGCAGCGCCTTGGCGGGATCGTCCGCCTCGGCCTCGGTCTTGTCGAGCACGGGGTCGAGTGCTGTGTCGAGCAGCGCCTGAACGAGGCTGTCGGGCGTGTAGTAGGAGCCGGTGGTCTTGCGCTGGTTGCCCTTTTGCTCGGCCGCTTCGGAGGCGAAGACCAGCGTCTTGCCGTCATCGCCGAGCTGCGGCTGCAGTTCGAGGAGGGATTCGTAGACGGAGCCGAGTTCCTCGGTCTCCATCGCGCGCCAGTTGACGGGAACCATGCCGGTTTTCTGGTCAAGCCAAGACAGGCGGTAGAGCGCCTCCATGAAAGCGCGGTTGCGCAGGCGGGCGGTTTCAAGGTGGGGCAGCTTGTCGCCCGCGAATAGGCCGCCAAGGGCCGGGAGCGCCAGCGCCTCTTGCCCGTGGGTGAGCGCGTGGAAAACGATCTTGATGCCCTCGTAGCGATCGTGATGCTTGTCCCACGAGGCGGCGCGGTAGCATTGGGCGCGCAGGGCGGCGAGGCTGTAGCCTTCGGCATAAAGCTTGCGGGCGTCGGGCTTGGCCTTTTCAGAGTGCAGGAGGTTGCGATCCTCGGCCACCATCAAGAAGATCAGGCGGTAGACGAGGCGGAGAAGTTCGTTGAACCATTCGGTCAAGTTGATCTCGCCCGATTTCAGCTTGTCGCGCAGGTCGGGGTTGGCCTCGAGGAAGCCGGAGCCGAGAACCTTGAGCGCGATCTGGACCTGGACGGCCAGCCGGTCGCGGGCGACCTCGCCTTCCTTGGACCCCGCGTCGCGCCAGCGCTCCAGCGCGCAATCGGTGGCCGGGGCGCCCGCGACGCCAAAGCGGGTGCGGTGGATCAGCAGCCAGAGAACGGCGAAGGAGGCGGCATCCTCGTTGGTGAAGATCTGGGAGAGGTCGGCCTCGATATAGGCCGGGCGGGTCAACGATGCGTTGTCGCGCATCAGGCGGATCAGGGTTCCGTTAGTGACAAGGCCCCAGAGGGTATCGTCATGCTCGTTCAGGTGGTCCTGAAGGGCGAAAGCGGGCGAGCGTGTGCGGTCGGTCGATAGGGTTGCGCTGCGCCGGTCGAGCTTTTCGTCAGACGGGGGCACGACCACAATCGGCACCCGGCCACCCGCAATGAAGGAAAGGGCGCCCTCCGCTGGGGCGAAGTCATCGAAGCCGAAGGTTTCCTGCAGGAAGGCCTTGATGAACCGACGCGTCGCATCGGCCGAGGGATTTGCGATCCTGGCGAAGGTGTCGAAGTGCGACTGGCCGACCCGGAAGGCGGTCGAGATTTCCTCGCGGATCGTCAGACCCTTTCGGATGCGATAGTCGGCCTCGGTCTGCTCAGATGCCTCGCGGCGGTCCACGCTGGCAACCATGGCAGGCGCGATAAGATTGCCTTCGAGGCTGAGCGAAGGCCAGGCGGACATGTCGACGACGGGTTTGCGCGCCATGATCAGACCTCGCTCGGCATCAGGACGAAGAGACCGATGACGTCAGGCGGGAGAACAGCCTCCACCGTGACGCGCGAGGCGGAACCCGCCGCAGCGCGCAAGCGGGCATGATCCTGCATGAGTTCTTCGGCTCTGGTTCTGACGAACTCAGCCAAGGGGCCGTCGAGCAGGCCGGGCAGATCCTCCTTGGCCTTGGCGATGAAGCGGTCGCGTGCCGACGGAGCGAGGTCAGCGTCCGCTGGCGTGTTCAGAAGTTCGCGGGCGGCTTCGCCAGCAGCAACGATCCGGCCACCCTGTATCGCGACCAGGGCGGCCTCCTCGGCAAGGAGCAGGCGCTCCTTCCGTGCATGGACGGTCAGCTTGAACCGGATCCGAAGGAGTGCCAGCCGGGTCATCTGCTGGACGGCGGAGGTAGGCCAAGCGCCAACCCGACCGATTCCGAGACCGGACAGCGCCTCCGGGTCGAGTGAGGCCTCGACCAGCGCCTCTGCGAGGGTTGCGGTCAGGGGATGTGTCCTGGTGAGCAGCTCAGTCCCCGATGGCGCGGGTTCAGTCATCGCAAGACGGACCGAGCCAGCCAGGTTGCGCTGGGCGAGACGTTCTTTCAGGCCCGCTTCCAACGCATGGACATGGGCGATCAGAAGCGTCTTGCGCGGTTCCAGCGGCACGCCGAAACGCGACATTGCCCGTTCGATGAATATCTTGGCATCCTCTGGCGATCCGAGCAGGGTGCGGACCTTCTCCCATTCCGGGGCAACCTCCTGCGGCTTCATCGCATTCTGGGCGAAGCGCGCGCGGGATTTCTTTTCGTTCTCGGAGGCGTCACGCCACCGCGCCTCCATCGCCCGGGTGCCGTCTTCAAGGCGCAAGTCGAAGGCCAGCTGCTGGGATTTACCCTGCCGCAGCATTACGGCTGCCATCAGGGCGTCGGTGACCGGCCCACGCTCGTCCGGCAAAGGAACGGTGATACCAGTCGCCTTGCGGATTTCTTCCGCCTTGCGCAGGACGACATCCAGGACGGCCCCGTCGATGGCGCTGTCCGGTGAGAACATCATGATCGATCGGACAAGTTCGGCTGGCTGGCCGAAGCGATCAACACGCCCCTCGCGCTGCTGATGCCGGGTCGGGTTCCAGGACAGATCGTAGTGAACGACGGTGTCGAACAACTGCTGGAGGTTGATCCCCTCGGACAAGCAGTCGGTGGCCACCAGGATGCGCTGGACTTCCTTCTCGTCGTCGGCTGAGGTCATTTCGGCCACGCGGTCACGGCGCTCGTCGGGCGTCAGAACGCCTGTCACCGCTTCGACGACCAGCTTGGGAAAGGCCTTCCGCAGGCCATCCCGAACGTGCTCGGCCGTGGCCAGGAAGCGGCAGAACACGACGGGATTCGCGCCCTTCTTGATCAGTGGCGTCAGTGCATCGATGAGGGCCGCAAGCTTCGGATCCGGCTTGTGGATCAACTCTTCGGCGTGGACGACCAAAGCCTGAAGGGCCGGATCCGTGTCAAAGCCGGTCGCAGGTTCAATATCCACCGCGTCTTCGTCGTCGGAGTCCTCATCGTAGATCTGCGGCTCAAGCCGGTCGCTCTCATTGGACATCCGGTTGCGCAGCGCACTCAAGGCGGCGGCCGGCGACGAACCCACACAGCGCATCAGGGCGAGTGTGCCCCAGAAGGCCAGACGCCTTTCCCGAAGCCCGGATCCTGCGCGGGAGACGACGCCGAAGCAGTAATCGAGCACAGCGTCCTGAAAATCGAGATGTGGCTGCGATAGCCTATAAGGGGACTCGGTGGTTTCATGCTTCGGGAAAGCACGGTTCTCGTCCCAATCGCCGGAAACGAGATCGATCCTTTGGCGCTGTACGAAATGTCGCGCCAAGCGTTCCCGGTAGCGGGCGTCCTCGAAGTTCATCGTGCCGAAGGACGGGTCGATCAGCGAAAGCAAGCGGCCGAATGCATCTTCGTCGCCCGAGTGGGGCGTTGCCGTGAGAAAGATCATCCGACGCTCCGGATCGCGGGCAAGGCCTGCGAGCAGCTCAAACCGTTGCTGCTTGCCCTTGTGCGTGCCCACCGAGGCATGGGCTTCGTCCACGATCACGAAATCGGGGCACGCACGTGCGAACCCTTCACGGCGCTTTTCGGCCTTGATGTAGTCAAGGCTGACGACGGTATAGGGGTAGGCATCGAACAGCGTCTGGGCCAGCGGAAGACCGCGTTCCAGCCGCGCGGCACTGCCTGATGTCACGGCGACCGCTTCGATCCCGAACCGATGCTTCAGTTCCCCGACCCACTGCTCGACGAGGTGCGGTGGGCAAAGCACCGAGAAACCATCGACTTCGCCACGGTCCATCAGTTCGCGAAGGATCAAGCCTGCCTCGATCGTCTTCCCGATTCCGACATCATCGGCGATCAGCAGTCGGGGCACCTGCAGACGAAGCGCCATCAGCAAGGGGACGAGTTGATAGGTTCTGGGCTCGAAAGCCAGTTGCGCGGCCGAACGGAACGGCCCCGCGCCCCTACGAAGTGTCAGCCGCATCGCATCCGCCAGGAGCGCTGCCTTCGCCTGGACAGTTGGCACGGCATCGGCGGGCAAGTCGAAACGTGCAGTGGCAACCGGCTGGGTTTCAAGCGAAGGGTCAAGGATCACCGTGTCATTCTCGCTGCCGGAAAGAGGGCGTAACGCCAGAATGCCCTCGCGCGGGGACGGCAATGCCACCCATTCCCGCCCACGGGCGCGCACCAGGTCTCCGGGAGCAAAATTCACGGTCATCAGATCAATCCTTGAACATCGAAATCAACGCGTCAGGCACGCCGTCCGCGCAAGTCTCGGGCAATTCGAAAAGGGTCCAGCCCTTGGTGTCAGCGATCTCTCGCGCAGCTTCGGACAGAGCGCTGGTGCAGGCGGCAACAAAATGGGTGCGCCAGGCAAACCGCATCTCCTGGTCCGCAAAGCTGACGGAAGCGCCGTCCGGGGCCGGAATGCCCGCATTCTTGAAGGCTACATCCCAACCGTCGATGCCGCCAGCAGGGCGGGATGATCCGGCCGCCAGTACGATTTCACCCCGGGCGAGATCGATCAGGATCTGCTTTGCCTCGGCGCTGGCGCGGTCGATCAGCTCGTGGTCTGGCTGGTTGAAATAGGACAGCAGGCACCGATAGCAGCCCCGGACACAGGCACCGCTGTCCCGGTCGACAAGGAGCGACGCATCCCCCGCAGCGATGGCGTCATCGACCTTGTCGAAATGCATCAGGGAAAGGGCTTCCCGTGCGACCTTGCCCAAGGCGTGTGGATCTTCGACGAGGCGATTCAGGACACCGGCACCGCCCTCGGTCGCTTCATAAGCGAGGATCGAGCGCCGGTTGTCCCGGGCGGGCAATGGCTCGCCGAGGATCTCACCCTCTTCAAGCTGATAGGTGACCGCGATTCCGCGCAGAAGCGCATGTTGGACGGTGGCGATCGTTTCAGGGGCATAGGCATCCGGATCGAGGAAGCGGAGCAGAAGCGCGTTCTTGCGATCACGCACGATCGGCACGATGCGCACCGGCCGCACGACATCGGGCGGCACATCGACGTCCGGTTCCTCGTCTTCCGACTTTGCCCAGTAGCCGCTGCGCGGATCGATGTTGAAGCCGAAGACGGTCTGGTTCTTGCGCCGTTTCAGGCCCTTGTTGATGCGGCTGATCTCGGCGCTGTTGGCGTACTGAAGAGCAAGAATGGATGTTTCGCCGCAACGGAAATCAGCCTCTGTCACCTGGAGCCGCCCATCTTTGCGGGGCCAGGAGAACACGGTCTGGATATCAAAGCCCTGGCGAACCCGCTCCTCGTCATTCGCGGTGATCCGGTCAGCAGGGGCCGCCTCGACGTTGTCGATCCGGAGCGTCCGCTGCACCGGCACTTCGCCCGCCATGGGTGAGTTGCAGGCGTGACAGCGTTCGACCTCACCTTCGTGGCAGGCGCCGCAGTTGGAACAGATGAAGATGTCCTTGGTGGCCAGTTCCGAGCCATCGCCGGTGCGGACCTCGGGCGGCAGCTTGGCCTTCATCACCCGGTAAGCCCGGCCCTCGTGGTAGATCAGGCTGCGCGGCCCGAACTCGGAAATCGCGAGGAACCTTGCGCGTTGCAGGAAGGAACCGGCTTTGCCCTCGCCGGGGACAAAGGCGTAGAGCGGCAACCGCGGGAAGTTGTAGCCCGGCAGGAAACCTTCGGTCGCAAGGTATCTGTAGGAATAGAAATCGGACCCATTGGTTGCCTTCCCTTGTTCAAGGATGGCGATCTGGTCGCTTGCCTGCATCTGGGCGGCCTTGATCTTGCGCCTGTCTGCACCGGAGAGGCCCGTGATCTCGGACCGGCTGTTCGCCTCCATCAACTGGGTACGCGCCGAGTTGTAGAGCTCGCGCCAACGATCAAACGCGCGGTCGAATTCCTGCGGCGCGCGCATCGCGACCTCGAGGATCAAATCATCCTCGTCGCCCATCCAGGCCGGTTTCTTGCCGTCCACTGATGCAAGGATCTGGTCCAGCACCCGCTTCATCGGCGCGCGCGCTGCCGTCACCAGGCTTGGCCGGTTGATGACCTCCATCACCTCCTGTTTCAGCGGGTATTTCGCCTCCTTCAGGTCAAGGATCTCGGGGATGTCCGGCGACAATGCCAGCTTGGCTTCTGCCAGCCAAACTGCGTGCAGGTGCGAGCGAACCAGTTCTTCGTTGGTGATGTCGAGCGCAGGCGGCCGGACGACGCCCGCCACCATGTCATTCCGGCGCTCGAAGAAATACTGATCGTGCGGGGATTGCGCCGCGCAATAGGTCACGATGACCGCCGCCTGTCCGGATCGACCGGCCCGACCAGCACGCTGTGCATAGTTGGCAGGTGTCGGCGGCACGTTGCGCAGATAGACGGCATTCAGCGCTGAAATATCGACACCGAGTTCCATCGTTGGCGAGCAGAAGAGCGCAGGCAGGAACTGATCGGACTCTCCGGACGCCTTGATCTCGGCTACGTTCTCCTTGAGCTTCGCGCGATCGTCATCCTCGAAGCGGAACCGCCACTCCCGCCACTCGCGTTGCTTTTGCGAAACCTGAGCGGTGTGTTCACGTCCCTCCAGACCCCAATAGGTGCTGCGGCCCCGTTTAAGATCGGTCGCAATGGCGTTATAGAGGTCGTGGAAATACCGGTTCCCCTGCGCCTGTCCGGTGCGGACAGCTTCTCCGGGGACCAGACGTACTGCTGAAGGCGACAACCGCCACCCGAGGAGATCAGCCTCGATCTCGACAAGCGAGACCAGACCTTCGCGTGCCATCAGTTCCAGAAGCCCGGTCATGACGGCAAGGTACTCGTCCTTGTTCAGCTTCGTTCCGATCATGCTCCTGCGATTGATCGACCGGCCGATCCGGGAGTTGTGGCCGGCACGGATGATGGTCTGCTCTTCTCGCAGCCCGACACGATCCTTTCCGGGCGCCTGCAGGAACAGGGTAGACCGGCTTCGGGGCGTTTCCTTTTGGTCGATGGCCCAAGGCGCCCGCAACAGGTTCCGCGACTTTTGGCCGACTGTGTCTAGAACGGTCAGATCAAGGGCCTCGGTGCTGACGGCCAGACCTTCCAGCATTGCGCCAAGGATTTCCTTGAGCAGCTTCTTGCAGGCTCCTGCATCCAGGTCTCCGAGCGCCGGATGCACCGCCATCAGGGTTTCGCGGTCTTGCGCGATGTCGTCGAGCCCAATGAATTCGACGTCGACCAGCTTCAGGACCGACAGGCTGGGATTCGTATAGCGCCAGCCCCGCCGCAGGTCCGTCCAGACCCGGTGGGCAAGCACCTTGGCAAGTGAACGCTGGGCGTCCTCGCGCACCACGGCGCCAGCTTCGGGGTCTAGCATCCAATGGATGCGGGCTTCCTTGTTCGATGCTGTGAAGCCGAGTGCTTTCACCACTCGCAGACCGAACTCATCCTCAGCCATGCCGTCAGCGCCCGCGTCGATGACAGCACGCAGGATGGCGCCGCGCAGCAAGCTGACAAACAGGTAGTCGTTGAAATGTCCTGCCTGAAGGGCAGCGTCCTGGCGGTTGTCCGTGAAACCCAGCAGCTTTCGCTTCTCGGCGGGAACGCCGCTGGCATCGCCATTCATCCACTCAAGGGCTGTCGACACGAGGTGGGTAGTTGCCGAGCTTCGGCCTTCACCCGAAAGGCCGGCAAGCTTGCTGCGCTCCCGCATGCTTGGATGGGGTTGATCCAGGCAGCAGGGACAGAACCCGAACTTGCCTGGAATGAACCAGAAACTGACGCCGTCCGGGCTGTAGCGTCCATCGGGTCGCACCGTGACCTGCTCCGGCAGTCGGCCCTTGCGGTTGGCGCGCAGGCGTTCGATGCCGTTGCGCTCTTCGCGCCAATCTTCCGGGTAGGTCTCCACGTCGCCGGTGAAGGCGTAGTCCGGGTCATTTCCGCCAACGGGCGTCAGATAGCCGGCTATATCGCCATCCGGGTCCGGGATCGGTGTGTCATCAATGTTTCTGGGTAGGAAGCGAAGCCCGTCGGCATCCTCGGATTTAGTGACGACATGGACCTCGTGGCCGCATTCCCTGCAGAACCGTGTCGGATAGAGGCGATGGCCGGGGGCATCGGGGTCTTCCAACTGGCCCTCGAACAGAACCCGCCTCGGGCGACCGGTCAGCGTCGTGAAGATCTCTCCGGCGCCGGAAATGAACCGATGCAGCTTGAATGCGAGGAAGGCGCCGGACCCTTCGCCGCCGCGCTCGGTCTCTGGTAGGCTGACGCGGGTCAGGAATTGCTCGAAACCTCTCCTGCATGTTTCCTTGTCGAGGCCGCTGTCTTGCGCAAGCTGTTCTACAGCATCGTCGAACGGGACGGGCTTCTTGCGCTTCAGTTCCTGGCCGTCATCAAGGCCGATCGCCAGCTCGGCCCAGACAGCAAGGGGATGTCGCCGCAGCGCCTCATCTGTCAGTGTTTCCGGCAGGTCGCTGCCAAGCGTTGTCGCGAGTTGCGGCCGAACATCTTCCAGCTTCAGGCGGTCGTCCGTGGCGCGCTGAAGGGACTCGTCGATGACGGCATCAGGGCCGATAGACGCCCCGAACAGGCGCGAGGCGACATCGGCCACTGCTTTCGCGCGACCGGCCTCTGATCCCTCGCTTGCCATGGTGGCCGACGTGCCGATGCAGATCGGCGCTTTGGCCGGTGCACAGCGGTTCCGAAGGCGGCGCACGAGGATCGCCACATCGGCGCCCTGACGGCCGCGGTAGGTGTGCAATTCGTCGAGCACGATGAACTCGAGCCCGGTGGCATTGTCGATGACTTTGGTATCAAGGGCATCCTGCCGTGTCAGGAGCAGTTCGGCCATCATGAAGTTCGTGAGCAGGATATCGGGCGGATTGTCAGCGATCCGCTGGCGCTCTTCCTGGCTCTCCTGACCCGTGTATCGCCGGACCACAGGCTTCAGCTCTTCCGGCAACCCGGATTGGGAAATGAACTTCTCGATTTCTTTGATTTGGCTGTTTGCGAGGGCGTTCATCGGGTAGACGATGATGGCGCGCGTCTTGCGCGGCTGCCCTGCCTTGCGCGAGCGAACGATGGCATCGACCACGGGGACAAAGAAGCACAGGGATTTACCTGAGCCTGTGCCCGTCGTCACGACAAAGCTTTGACCCGCCCGAGCCTTGGCGATGGACTGTGCCTGGTGCCGGTGAAACCGGATGGGCGTGGCGCCGATCCTGAAAATCCGGGCCGTTGCCTCGTCCAGATCCCCCGACGCGACAAGGTCATCCACCGTGGGGCCTGACAGGAACTTGGGGTTCAGCGAAAGAAGGGCGTCGGGCCAGAAGCGGCCGTCGTCATATTGGCGCGTGACTTCGGCGGCGATGTCCGGTGCCCGGATGGTGCTGAACGACCGCGAGAAGCGCGCATAGGAGTCGATTAGATTGTGGTCGAATTCAAAAGCTTTCATGGAAAATCCTACTGCTCCTCTGCCTGACCCTGGCGGCCGAGGATCACGTCACGGTTCAAAAGCACGATCTGCTGGTCGTGAGGCTTCCGGGCGGCGGGATCGGTATCGAGCCCAAGTCGCCTTAGCGCATAGTAGAGCAACGCCCGACGAACCTTGATCTCAGCCTTGCCGCCGAGCATGCCATAGTCGAGCGCAATCACCTTGGCCTGCGTCTCTGACAGGGCAGGGTGGGGGCCGATTTCCAGCGTTGCAAAGGTGTGCCAGTCCTGATCGTTGTAGCCCAGAACGTCTGCCGTGCGCGAGCCGCGGATGTCGAGGATCCGGGACAGCAGGAAATCCTTGAACACCTCGTCACCGAAGCAGAATGCGCGGGCGTGCCAGCGGAAACCGTCGAAGGCGATGGCATGCGGCGCGATCCAGCGCGACCGGGGCTCCGGATTGGACAGGGACTGATACTGCACCTCGATTGCTTCAGACTGGCGGATCGCATCGACCACGGACCGGAGGGTTGCAGGATCTACGCCGCGCGCCGGGGTGGGGGCGGAATCGTAGGCGGGCAGTCCGGCGATCCAGCAGTCGTCTTGATCAAGGATGCCGTCGGCGACCGACCGCAGCTGGGCGAGGTACCGACCGGCATCGAGCTTGTCGAACACAGGCTTGAAGCCTGGTTGGCGCACATAGGTCCGCAGGCTGCGGTCGTAGTCCATGTTGTGGGGGGCGAGGCCGATGTAGCGGCTCAGGTCGGATGACGCCTGGTTCACCGACAGCCCGAACTGCTCCATCACATCGCTGCGGTTCACATGCCCCTCCCAGAACAGGCGGAACTCGATGAACTCGAGCCTTTGCTCGACCCCCCAACGAAGCTCCGACCTGTCGTCGCTCACCACGCTCTCCCGTCATCGGTCGATGCGCATGGAAATTATGCGCGCCCAATTTCTGGGCCTTCCTCGACCGTAGCGGCGCGATGCTTGGGGATCAATCGAAAAGGGAATGGCTGGCGCGCAATTATCCCAAGGATTGCCGCAGGTTCTGCGCGACCGCGTCGGCCGCCATCCGGACGGGTTCCGCCGCGAGATGGGCGTATCGCGCCGTGGTCTGGACCTGCGTGTGGCCGAGGAGCTTGCCGATCATCGGCAGGCCTTGACCCGACGCCACGGCCGTGGACGCGAAGGTGTGGCGCAGGTCGTGGATGCGGACGTCCTTTACCCCTGCGCGGGCGCGGACGCGCTGCCAGAAGGGCTGGAGATCGCTCAGGGGCTTGCCGGGCAGAGTACCGGTGATCACCCAAGGGTTGCCGTCGACGCGCTGGGCGCCCCGGAGCAGGTCTACGACCGGCTGTCCGACGTGGACGACCTTCGCACCTGTCTTTGAATCCGGCAGGCGCAGGGCAGGGACGTCGAGATCGACGTAGGACCATTGCAAGGACATGATCTCATTCAGGCGGCATCCGGTGAGGATCAGCAGACGCGCGGCGAGGATGGCTGAGGGCAGTTCCACCCCTTCCGCTTCCATTTCGCGCAGCACCTCGCCGATCCGGCGCAGCTCGGCCGCACTCAGGAACCGTTCGCGCTTTTCCTCGGGATACTTCCGGATGTGCTTGCGCGGGTTGGTCCCGTCCGGCCGCAGGCCCCACATCTCGGACAGGCTGAACATCTTCGAGATCACCTCGAGGCAGCGGTTGGCCTGATAGGGGATGTGCCGCAAGTCGTGGTGGAACTTTGCGACGTCTGCCCGCGTGATCCCAATGACCGTCAACTGCCCGAGGGCGGGCAGGATGAAGCGCTGCAGGTTCCGGCGATACTCCTTGCCCGTACTGGCCTTCACGCGGATGGCGATGTGTTCCTTGTCGAACCGTTCGGCCAATTCCTTGATCGTGATCGCCTTGCGCCCTGCGTCGCGTTCGGCCGCCGGGTCCAGTCCGTTGCGCGCAGCGGCGACGATGGTGATGGCGCGGGTGCGCGCCTGCTCGCAGGTCAGCACGGTGCTAGGCCCGAGGCTGATACGCCGCGACCGGCGCCCTGCGCGGTATTGCACGACGTAGCCTTTCCGCCCGCTTGGCAGCACCCGCAGCCCGAAACCAGGGATGTCGCTGTCCCAGACGAAGTATTCAGCGGTTTGCGCTTCTGCGGCGTCGACGATGCGCTTTGTGAGCTTGGGCATGAGAGATCGGCTTCCGGGTTGACTGGTTTCCACAGTGCCCAACGCGGAGGGCTAGTCAACGAACACATTGATATTGCGTGGAAAAAGGAAAATCCACGTAATGCCACGCAGGGGCTGAATCGCAGGCGTGGGCGAAAACTCTGGCCACGGCGAATCAGAACGCAGGTTCCGGTCTTCCGACCGCGCTGCTAAGGTCCGCGAAAAGAAACGGAATTCCGATGGCGTCGAAATCCACCCTCAATGAAAAAAACCTGGAGGCGCTGGGCGCTGAGCGTCTGGCGCAACTGCTGATCGAGATCAGCACCGGCGATGCCGCTGCCAAGCGCAAGCTGCGGCTGGCGCTCGCCGGAGCGGAAGGCCCAAGGGAAGCGGCGCGGGAGATCAACAAGCGGCTGAGCAGCATCGCAAAGGCACGTACCTTCGTGAACTGGCAGAACCGCAAGCCGCTGGTGAAGGATCTTCAGACCCAGCGCAGCGCCATCATGGAACAGATCGCTCCGCATGATCCGGGTGAGGCATTGGCGCTCCTGTGGCGGTTCATGGGACTGGCCATGCCAGTGTTCGAACGCTGCGATGACAGCAGCGGCACCGTCATCGACATCTTCCACCAGGCATGCGCCGATTTGGGCGAGGTGGCCAAGGCGGCTGACGCGGCGCCGGAGGCACTGGCGCGGCAGATTCTCGATGGGCTGCAGGACAACGGCTTTGGCCAGTACGACGGTCTGATCGCCATTATCGCCCCGGCGCTGGGCCCGGAGGGCGTTGCGCATCTGAAGACACTGGTCGAGGAACTTGGGCGCACGCCCGTGCCAGTACCGCCAAAGAGCGAATGGCAGGCCGTCGGCTGGGGCAGCGGCGGCACACGCTATGCTCACGAGATGGAGGAACGCGCGCGGCGGAGCACGGTCGAAATGGCACTGAGGGACATCGCCGACGTCCAGGGCGACGTCGACGGCTTTATCGCGCAGTATGACCCCAAGACCCGCAAGGTACCAAAGATCGCGGCCGAAATTGCGCAGCGCCTGCTGGCGGCGGGCAGGGCAGGGGACGCGCTTGGCTTCATCGAGCGGGCGGAAGTGGACAAGACGCGCTGGATCCCGCCCGAGTGGCAGGACGCGCGCCTTGCCGTGCTCGAGGCGCTTGACCGGAAAGTCGAGGCGCAGGCATTCCGCTGGGCGTGTTTCGAGCGCGACCTGTCGGGTGAGCACCTGCGGGCCTATCTGAAGCGTCTGCCGGATTTCGACGACATCGAGGCTGAGGAGCGGGCGATGGCGCATGCCGCTGGCCATGCCGACCCGCTTGCAGCCCTGGCCTTCTTTCTGAATTGGCCATCGCTTGGCCACGCCGCGCGAGTGCTGATCGACCGGCAGGACGAGGTCGATGGCGATCACTACGAATTCCTCGCCCCGGCGGCCGAGACATTGGCCGAGAAGCATCCGCTGGCCGCGACGGTGGCGCTGAGGGCGATGATCGATTTCACGCTGACCGAGGGGAGGCAGAAGCGTTATGGCTATGCTGCCCAGCACCTGGCGACCTGTGCGGACCTGGCCGGACGGATCGAGGACTTCGGACTGGTCGAGCCGCATCACGCCTATGCCGCGCGCCTGAAGGCGGAGCATGGCAAAAAGACCGGCTTTTGGGGTAAGCTCGCCTGATGCAGCACTATGACATCATCCCGGATATTCACGCCGATATCGACCGCCTGACGCGAACGCTCATCACCCTTGGCTATGTGCCCGGCAGTGCGTCATGGTCACATCCTGAAGGCCGCATCGCTGCATTCCTCGGTGATTTCATAGATATGGGTCGCACGAACCGTTCGGTTCTGACCCTCGTCCGCGCCATGTGCGATCAGGAGCATGCCGTGGCGATCATGGGCAATCACGAGTTGAATGCGCTGCTCTACCATCGGCCGGGCCTGAACGCCGATGGCACGGACGATGGCTACATGCGGGCTCATTCGGCAAAGAACCGGGACCAGCACCAGACGTTCCTTGATGAATTTCCGGTTGGGCACCCGGACACGACTGAGGTGATGGACTGGTTCCTGTCGTTGCCGCTGTTCCTTGATCTGGGTGGCCTACGTCTCGTCCATGCCTGCTGGGATGAGGCGCGCATTGCGACGATCATGGATCGCCGTCCGGACGGCCTGCTCACAAACGGCGATCTGCAGGAAATCGCGCTGGAAAATGATGCCAGTGGGTTTGCGGAGGCTGTCCTGACAACGCTGAAGGGGCCGGAAGCGGAACTGCCCGCGCCGCATCATTTCCATGACATCAAGGGCCACCGACGCACTGCGCTGCGTCTGAAATGGTGGCAATCGGACGCCATGACCTGGCGCGACGCGGCTTTGTCGGTGCCGGACCCTGAAACACTGCCTGCGACGCCAATCGAGGGCGACGTCGCTTTTCGCGCCTATGGGGCCGAAGCAAAGCCGGTGTTCTTCGGGCACTACAAGCGGTTGGGCACCCCGACCATCGACGCACCCAATGCAGTCTGTCTCGACTATCCCCGCGTGACCTGCGCCTATCGTTGGGTTGGTGAAGCAACGCTGGATCCACAGAACCTGGTCGTGATCGACTGACCTGCCATGAATGATCGCTGTGCTACCGGAAAATCACTTCGCTGCCCGGTGGAAGCATAGTGGAAGCACGAGGGTGAAAACCGCTGCGAAATCCTGACAATCCGCGCGCAGGCCGCTTCGGTTGGCCCGGCTTGCAACTGGCGGAAACCGCGCAACAACTCGCGATCCTGCGCGACCGTTCATGGTTCGTTCGACACGACTCATAACCTGAAGGCCGCAGGTTCAAATCCTGCCCCCGCAACCAAATCTTCATACAAGATATCAAAGGCTTAGGCCATAACAGAGCGCCCCACGGGGCGCTTTTCGCGTTGCGACACAGAACAAGATCTTTCTGCGCGATTCCAAAGGCTTACAGCCGTTCCGATTTCCTCCGTGCAACACCCATGCGACATGGGAATCGCAGGATGTTCGTGGGACGTTCCTGTTGGCGAAGGCGTGTCGCTCACGGCCGTACCCCGGTCATTGCGACCATTGCGTCCTCGAAGGCAGCCTGCGCCCCGGCCCCCTGACGCATCCAATACTCGTGCTTCTCGTTGTGGACCACATGCCCGAAACCGTGCTGCGTCATTGTGGCTGGATCGCCGTGATCGCAGATGAAAACCTTTGAGAAGTACCAATGCGATGCTTGGCGGTTCAGACCGCCCACTTTCGCGCCGCGGAAGGACACCATCAGCTGCATCCGCCCTGCCTGACACCCATACTCCGGGTGATCGACCAATCTCCGGAAGAAGTCGGCTACTCCGGGCGGAAGGGCTCTGATGGCTGCCTGAAGATCGCTGGTCAATTCTGGCCGCGGTGGCATTGCACCTCGCTTTACGCGGTGTGATCGATCTTGTCGTGGCGGTGATGCCGGTGCGGAGATCCTACCTTCCGACGTCTCTCCACGAAACAGCCGCGCAGCGATTTCCCAAGATGCCATTTTATCGGCCTCCGATGCACGCGCGCTCGGGTGCAATCCGACTGCGTCAAACCTCAACCCTGCTGTCTGCATGCGGTCGCGCGCCTTGCCGCCCAGCGCCAGGACGAAGGCTTTCGGGAAAAGGTCCAACTGGCGCGCAAGATAGGTCTCGGTACATGCCTTCTCAACCCGAGGGAGGTGCTTACCCCCGGAAACCTCGGCCGGGCAGAGAACAGCGTTGGTCGTCCAGGTCCTCCGGAGTTGGACGTCGAGGCCATCTGTCGGCCAGAAGGCATCAAGGATGCGGCGCATGTTTCGATGAAACGGTGTGGGGCGCCCGGCCCTGTCTATCCCAAAGTTCTGCATCGCTTCGCGAAAAATGCGCACCGAATTCTGGACCATGTCCTGCGGCGTTCCTTGATAGCCGGTGCTGTTTGGCGGGTCGCCGGGTTCTGCGGTCACGATGATCAGGCGCACTTCATCAAGCGAGCCCAGTGCGCCGCCGAAGGCACAGGGCACCAAGCCCCGTGCCGGTTCCCACGTACAGGCACCCGCGCATGCGCCGTCGAAATGCGCGCAGGGGCGATAGGCTGGTTCGAGTATGTCAAGCAGCGGCTTTGGAAGCATTGCCCAATCGATCAGGTTGGTGTGCTCCGATGAAACACCGAAATGCCGTCCGAAAACAACTTGCTATATCAAGACGGCCCAGCCGTCATGTCCCCGAAGCCAAATCGGGAGCCGCCATGCCCAAGACGAACGACGCCGCACTGGACACCTTCATCGCCGCGAAGACCGAGATCGACGCCATGATGGCCCGGTTGGCCGCCCACAGCGCCGACCACTTCGGCTACAACCCCGAGGAGGTGCACTGGGGCCATGTCGGCACGATGGAACATTACCGTGCCCGCCTCCGCGAGATCACCGACATGGCGTTCGGCGAGGGCGAGCACGCCGCCTGAACATTCCTTCCCGACTAGGTTGACTGGCCAAAGCATGTGCCCATGGCCAGCTTGGCGATGGCGGAATGTGCGCCCACGAGGTGTTGATCCTTCGGCAAGTCCCAAGTCGGGAACAGTCCGGCGACGGCCGCCATGTGGTTCTCCAACTCGCTGATGACCATCGTGATGTTCCGCGTGCCGTTATACTCCTCGGCCAACCTCCGGAGGTCGGCGCACAGGGCCATGACAGCCGCATAGTTGCGCATAGCCTGAAGCTTGCCTGCGTCCTTGCTGTCCTGAACCAGTAGCCCGAGGCCATCCAGCACCGCGCGTATGTCCCGCTCCATCATGCCGCCACCGTTGCCACGCCATCGAGGCGCACCGCGACGCTGGTGATGCCGTTCCCGGCGGCCTCTGTCGCGATGCCCACCGGGAAACGCCCGGTGCCCGGCACGTTGATATTCTTGGCCGTGTTGTCCCAGGACACGCGGGCGCCGACCGTCAGCACGGCGGCGGTGGCTTTCGGCAGTTGATAGATGCCCGTCGTGGCTAGTTCGACCGGTTCGCCCACGGCGGCCACATAGGCGGCGACGCCGAAGATGTTGCCGATGATCGCCCCCTCGCCAGCGCCAATGCCGCCTGCGGGAGCAGCCGCGGTGATGACGTCGCCTTTCTGAATATGGTTCTTCATGGTCAAAGCCCTTTCGAGGATTGGATGCGGACCACGGCGATGCGGGCCGTGGTGCCGGTGATCTGGCGGTTGAGGTCGCCCAGCGCGGCTGCCATCTCGGCGTCGCTGGCATAGGTGACCCGCTTGCCGTCGTATTCGACGGTGCGGATGCCCTGATAGCGGGCGGCCATCAGGGCGTCGCGCCAGGCGGTGAGTTGGGCGAGGTCGGCCACGTCACGCCCCGGGGTTCTGGAACCAGCCGCGGTGGTCGATGAAGCCTGCGCCGAAGTCCAGGATCACCCGGATTTCCACGCCGTCCACGTCCCAGCCCGAGCGGCTTTCCACCTGCGGCCCTTCGTTGCCCGAGAGATAGGCGAACTCGAGGCCGTCGATCTCGCCGGGGTCGGCGGTCACATACCAGCGGGTTGCGCTGGACAGGCGTGGTTCGACCACCAGCGACATCGCTCCCGAGAAGGGGTTCACATCGGTGGCGGTGGCGGGCGCGATGGTCGCCAGCCACTTCTCGGCCACCGTCTCCAGCGCGGGTGGTACCAAAAGGTTCTTCGGCGTCACGCGGATCACGCGGCCCTCGATGCGCTTCTGGGTGCGCAGGGCCAGACGCGCGGCCGATAGGGTGGTGTCCGAGATCACGGCACCTGTCGTCGCGCGGTTGCCGTGATCGACATGGAACAGCGCCTTGTTGTCCGACAGCGTCGGGCCGTTGCCGCTGTTCGCCTCCAGCAGGGTCACGAGGATCCGTGCCTCGGTCTCGGCGGCCCCTTGGCCCATGCGGCGGGCGAGGTCTGCGAAGGCGCCGAGGTCGTCGTTCACAAGCACCTGCCGGGTGGTGCCGATCTTCTTGGCCCAGGTCTCGATCTTGTAGGCCTCGCGCGCCTCGGCCATGGTTCCAGACTTGATCTCGCCCGCCTCGTTCAGCTTCTCCAGGAGCGGCGCTTCGCCCAGCATGATCTTGTTCACCGCCCGGAAATCCCGCGCCGAGGTCTGGCGGCCGAGGCGGCGGATGCCGGAAGGGGCGGCCTGGTAGGCATCGCGCAGCACGCGGCCCACGGTGTTGCCGAGGATGATCGGGAAGTCGGACGTAGTGTGCAGGGCGCGGGTCACCAGGCTGGCTGGCGACAGCGCCATGGTGGATTCGCCCCGCAGGGTCAGCAGTTCCTTGGCCATGTCCACCGGCGTGGCATAGGCATAGCGGCGGGCAGGGTCCGACAGCTTATGGCGCGGGTTGATCCGGGCATAGAGGGCCTCGCCCATCTGGCGGGCACGCAGGGCCGGGTCATCGTGGCTATCGCCCATCTCGACGCGGACCTGTTCGGTGCGGATCGTCGGCGCGCTGCGGTTGGCAAGCGCCTCGAAGGCGGCACGGCGGGCGCAGTCCGCATCGGCGGCGGCGTCGATCTGGCCGTCAATCCACGCCTGGTCCAGCCCGGCGATGCGGGCGATGGAGCGGATCTCGGTGTTGATCGCGGCGCGGGTCTGCGCCTCGGGCGGTGCGGGGGTGTTGGTGTCGGTCATGTGGGTCTCCATACGGATGTGGGCGCCGGGATCGGCGGGCGTAGGCACCAGGGAAATCTCGTGAGGGGTCCAGCGCACGGCGGTCAGCACGCGCGCGCCGTTCTCGGTGGTCTCGGCCCATTCCTCGACCGAATAGCCGACCGAGACATGGCGCAGGATCCCGGACAGCACGTCCTGCCAAAGCGGTTCCACCTCGGGGCGGGCCGAGAAGCGGATCAGCGCCGTGCCGCGCTGTCCATCGACGGCTGCGGATTGCACGCTGCCCAGCACATCGCGGACAGCGGACTGGCGATGCGCATCCAGCACGCTGGCCCCTTGCAAGCGCGACAGGTCCACCGCCTCAGGCGCAAGGCTGAGGCGTTCGACATAAGGGCCAGCCATGTCGCGGCGGCGCACGGGTGCACCGGTGGACCAAATCACCTCGACGGTGCGGTCATCGCGGTTGGCGCTCGCCGGGGCCAGGTCGGCGCGGCGGTTCAGCAGGGTGACGGTGTCATTCATCGGCGATGTCCTCTTTCTGGACAGGCGAAGCACCGAAGTTCAGGCCCAGCGCATCCGAGCGCGCCTTGTCGGCGGCAATCTCGGCATCGACCTGTTCGGCGTCGTAGCCCCGTTCGGAGATGGCCTGCGTCCTGCTCTTGAGACCGGCGTTGATGGCGAGGATCTCGGCCTCGACGTCCTTCTTGGGATCGACGTAGTCGAACTTGGGCGGGAGCCATTCGCACCCGAGATAGGCCGCGGGATCGCGGTCGAAGTCCCGTGCGGGCAGATCGCCCGACAGCACTGCCAGCCGCACGAAGCGTTCCCAGACCGGGCGGCAGAGCAGATGGACGACCACGTTGTGCTGCAGCTGCTCGACGCGGCGGCGGAACTCGATCAGCCCGGCGCGGATCGAGGAATAGGTCACGCCTTCCAGATCGCCCGAGACAAGTTCATAGGGCAGACCCATCCCGGCTGCGACGGCGCGCAGGTGGTTCTTCACGAAAGGCGCGTAGGCATCGTGCTCGGTCGGGTTGGAAAACCGGATGTCGGTGCCGGGCGGAAGGGGGATCAGGCTGCCGGGCTCCATGCCCACGGTCAGCGCACCGTTGGTGTTGGTGCCGGAAAGCCCGCCTGCCGTGCCGTCAGGATCGGTGATGAAGCCGGTGAACAGCGCCGCGACCTTGGCCTTCACCAGCGCCGCATCCTCGAACTGGTCCAACTCGTGCAGGCGCAGCAGCACCGGGGCCAGCCAGGTGATCCCGCGCAATTGGCCAGCCGCCAGCGGCTTGAACAAATGCAGGCAATCGGCGGCGGGCAGCCGCAGCGGTTCCAGCCGCAGCGAGGTCAGCGGATCGCCGGGCCGGTCGCGCATGACCCAATAGGCGGTGCGCTGCCCAGCGCCGTTGAACTCGATCCCGGCTCGGATGCGCGCGCCGCCGCCGATGTCGCGGTGCAGGTCCAGCGGCACCTGGTCCCGGTCCAAGAGGTCGATGTGCAATGGAACGGTGGCGGCATCGCGCACCACTCGCAGCCGGGCGAAACTCTCGCCGCCCTCGACCATTGCGCGCACGGCCATAGCTTGCAGACCGTAGAAATCGGCCAGCCCGCCCGGATCGGCATGGTCCGTCCAGCGCAGCCACAACACCTGCAGCCGTTCGCGCACCGCGCGATCAGGGTGCGTGGATTGCGGCTTGATCCCCGCACCGACGACATTGCCCACCAGACTGTCCACAGCAGCCGCGACCCAAGGGTTGTTCCGCGCATACCATCCCGCACGTCGCGCCGCCGTGGTCGCGCCCGCAAGGATCGCCGTGTTCAGCCCGTCGACCGTCCGCGCCCCCTCCCAACGCCGACCACCACCCGCAGCGTCAAAGCCGCGCGTGCGCGTGAATCCTAGGAGGCGATGAAGCAGCGTCCGCATGGTGCGCAGTGTCTCATGCACGGCGTCCTCGGGGTATCCGAGCGGATGGGAAGGATCGGGATTGGAAATTGCTGGGCTAGAACGCGGCGGCTAGTCGATCATTGATCCAACTGCTAGCCTTCTCAAGAAGTTGAGAATGCTGAGGCACGATGAGTCAGGATTACGCACGAGCAATCGCCGATAGTGGCCTTACGATTTATGATCCCATTGAGGTTGGCGATCCAGACCTTTGGATCCCAACACCCGAACTTGAGGTACTCCTAGACGAGCGGCTGCGCGGGATAAGCCTTGCCGGCCTGGCCCTTCGTACACGATCAAAGGTCGTCAAAGAGAACGTCTGTCGCGCTCTGGGCTACCCCGTGCCCTCAAGCTTCAAGAAGACCCAGCCCCGCTTTTTGGGCCAAATGTTCGACACCTACGCCCAGAAGTCGAACAACCTTCAAGTCTGGAATGAAGAGCTCTCCCCGACGCGCCGCTATGTCATCCTGCGTGTCGATGAGGCTGACCAAATCGCAGGGGTTAAGGTTGTCAATGGCGAGGAGCTGGCGCAGCTCGACACCACCGGTACTCTGACACAAAAATATCAGGCGAGGCTGATTCCTGGGGCAGCGCCTGAGGAGTTGATTTCCCCGACTGACACCGACGCCCTCCTGCCTCATATTCGGGCCGGGGCGAACCTAGCCCAGACCGTCAGCCCGATAGACCACCCGACGCACGGCCTCATCCTGCCCATTGGCGAGGTTTTCGAGAGGCTACGTGGCGCGGTGGGTCGGTCCTTCCCAGATGCTGGTTGGGATCAGGAACGCAACAGGGGTGCCGCGCTGCACCGCATCGTCTGCGAGCTTCTGGGCTATGCCGACTACCGCGACGATGGGCGCTTTCCGGATGTTCGGAACCAGTTGCTGGAGGTCAAGCTACAGACCTCGCCAACCATCGACCTGGGGTTGGTGAGACCTGCCAGCGAGGAGCCGCTGGACGTGCCACAAATCGCCGGAACGCAGGTCCGCCATTGCGACGTGCGCTATGCCCTGTTCTATGCGCAAACGGATGGTGCTGCGGTGACGCTGACCCACCTGTACCTGACCACAGGAGCGAACTTTTTCTCACGATTCCCGCAGTTTGGCGGCAAGGTCCTCAACAAGAAGCTTCAGATACCGCTCCCGTCAGACTTCTTCTACAGGTAGGCCGAACGCGGACCACACCATCCGGTCAATACGCTTTTCAAGGGCTGGGTCGGGGCCGTTGGCCATCCGGGCGTAAAGGTCGCGGCAGGCGGTCACAATCTCCCGTGCGCCGCTGCTCTCTGGGTCTGGGAGGGGGAACTGTTCGACATACTGTGTGATAAACCGCCGCCGCCCCGCATAGAGCTTATTGTTGAAGCGGAGGTCATAGAAGCGCTCGATGAAGGTGGAGTTGGCCACGCCAACCGCGAGCCACAACAGGTCTTCATCCCCCGTCAGCCAATAACAGTCGCCGTTTACAACTGTACCCTCAAGGTCCAGCCAGAAGGTGGGCCGCTCGGAAATGTCCCTGAATACCAGCTTTGGCGCCGGCCAGTCGGCCGGGTTCTGCGGCACCCAGATTTCATACCACTGTCGCCCTGCCTCAATCACATAGCTGCGGTCTTCTAGGGTCTGCCGGTGCTGCTCCAGATAGGCAAGGCTGGCCGGATACAGGGACAGGTCCACGGCCTGCTTTTTGCCATCAACCGCCTGATGCGGGTACAAGACTAGCTGGTTGTGTGGCTCGGACCGGAACCGCCGCGCGATGTGGTGCGTCGTCAAGGGTCGGTGCAACTCTAGCTCGCAGTCCCATTTTTTAGGAAGAAATACCTTGTCGGCGCACGTCTTGATCCCGACCCTGATCTTGCCAATGTCGCGGAAGGTGCCCCAGGCGTTCTGTTCAACGGTTGCCAGCCAGCTTTCCACACCTGCCGACGCCAGCCGCCACACCCCGAAAGGGTCCCCGCCCGTGTCTAGCGTCCCATGTTGAACAAGGAAGGTCCGGCCATCGTCAATAGACACCGCACCATGTTTTCCAACTGCTTCTATCGGAGTAGCGGCCGTATGCGCGGGCTCATCCTTTGTCTGGTAAATTGTCACGAAGGACGGTGTGGCGGACTTCGCCCCTGCGCCCCGAGCGATCAGCACGGCAGGCAGCACGGCAGCATCGAACAGCTTTGTGTCGCCCAAGTCATAGACTTCGCGCAGCCGGAGGCCAGTCATCATCCCGGCGCGGGCGGATGCGCCGCCCTTCGTCGTCATGAACCGGTTTGAGACAATGAAACCGGCCGCGCCTTCTGGTGCCAGAACTGTCGCCATGCCAAGAAGGAAGGCGTGGTATAGGTCAACCCGCCCAGTCAGCCCAAACTGCTGGGCGAGTTGCTGCGCGCGGTCGGCACCGATGATTTGTGTGCGCACATACGGCGGGTTGGCGATGATGATGTCATAAGGTTCGGCACTGGCGAACAGCCCACCCGCGAAGTCGTCGAGCACATGGTCCAAGAAGCTGCCGAGGCGAAGGTTCAGGATGGCCTGCGGATGTTCGAGCGACAGGCGCCTGCGGGCCACAGCCAACGCCAAATGGTCTGTTTCAAATCCGAAGACTTCGACAGGCCCGTCAATTCGATCTAGTATCGCGAGGAGCAACTCGCCGTGTCCTATCGCGGGGTCAAGAACCCTGATAGCCCGCCCAGAAACAAGGTTCGCGTTTGCTAGGATGCGGTCAGCCACGAAGTCAGCAAGCGCCCGGGGTGTGTAGGTTGCCCCGTCGGATTTGGTCTCCCCAACGTCGCCATAGCGTTTCGTGAACCTCACCGCCTCTGTCACTGGATCATCCTGTTCTTTTATTGTTCTCGGCAAGCTTACATCGGAACGATTGGGAGTTCCACTTCGAACCGGGCGGATGCAAGTCCATTTACCGTCTTCGCTTTGAAGATGTGTGATGGCCTTTGTGTGCAGGTTCCGAGCATGTTTCGCGCCGCGCCAAAATCCTTTTGCACTGACTGCCAGCGGAGGCGAGTTATCCCATCCATGCAGAACGGATCGCCGTACGCATTGGCTGCACTGGTACGCCAACCCTTCCCTCCACCTCCTCGTTCAACCGCATCCCCATGCTGATCAGGCCGTGCAGGGCGGCGTGGGCGTAGACGAAGGTGTCCAGCGCTTCGTTGCGTTCGCCTTCGCGTTTGGGTTGCCAGGAGCGGATGGGGCGGCCCTTCTCGAAGCGGGTGACGACACGTTCGGCGGTCAACTGGCGGAAGTAGTCGGCGTCGAGGCGGCGGGGGAAGTGGATAGCTCCGGGGCCAGGTTCGGTCAGTTTCAGGCGCGCGTAAACGGCATCCTTCACGGCATCGACGCCGACGATGAACAACGGGATCTTGCCCTTGTTGGTGCGGGTCGGGCGGCGGGGCCAGACCGGGATGCCGGGGCCGCCGCGGCCCTTGATCGCCCAGACGCGGCGGGCGAGGCGGGTGCGGCAGAACTCGTAGGCCATCTTGGTGTGGTGGCCACCGGTATCCACCGCCACTGCGCGCACCGGCAGATCTCCCCAAGTGCCGTTCAGCACGCCGTCTAGGTCGGACCAGAGGCGTGGGCCGGAAGGGTCGCCCCACAAGACGCGATAGTCGATCACCCACGCTTCCTCGTCCCGGCCCCAGCCGACGATCTGCACCTCGATCCGGTCGCCCTGCACGTCGACGCCTGCCGTCAGCACAGCCACGCCGGGGGCGAGGTCGCTGCCCCAATCCTCGCGCCGGGCCATCACCGGATCGGCGGGAACGGTATCGCCCGCCTGGTCCTCCCAGGACTCGCCCAACTTGGTGTTGACCCAGACCTGCAGGCGGGCGGGATCCTTTGCGACGCGGGCGTGCTCCTGCGCGATCTCGGCCCATGTCTCCCACGGGGAATAGAGTGATGACAGGTGGAACCCCGCGGTGCGGCCATCACCCAGCGCGGTTGGTCGCCATTCTCCAGCGGCCAGCAGGCGTGGCTTGTCGTGCTCGTGATGCACGCCGCCGCAGGCATCGCAGACCAGGTAGGCGGCGTCGCGCTGCCCTTCTGGCCAGCGGATGCGCGCCCACATGATCGGGGCCATTTCGCCGCAGTGCTGGCAGGGGACGTGGAAATACCGCTGATCGCTGTCGAGGAAGGCCGCCTCGATGCGGGAGTGACCCTTCAGAGTCGGCGTGGACACCATGTAAATCTTGCGCCGCCCCCGGAAGGTGGAGGTGCGCTGAATGGCCAGATCGACGGGGTCCCCCTCGCCATCGGCATCGCCGGGATAGCCGTCCACCTCGTCCAGGAACAGGTAGCGCACCGGCGTAGACCGCAGGCCGACTGCGCTGTTCGCGCCGGTCATCACCAACTGGCCGCCGGAGAAGGATTTGCGGAACAGGCTGTTCCCGGCATCGCGTGACCTCGGGGCCGAGACCAGATCGCGCAGGGCAGGGGTGGCCTCGATCAGCGGGTCGATCCGCACCGTCGTGTTGCGCCGCACCATATCGAGCGAGGGCATGACCAGCATGGCGATGCCGGGCGCATTCTGGATGATGTAACCCAGCCAGTTCAGCCCAGCCTCGGAGCCTCCGGTCTGAGCGCCCTTCATCAACACCACCCGTTCGTAAGGGCTGGAGGTGGACAGCGCGTCCATCACCGCGCGCAGGTAAGGCGTGCGGTCCGTGCGCCAGCGGCCTGGTTCCGCAGAGGTGGGCGGCAGGATGCGGTGGCGGTCGGCCCAGTCCGAGACCGGGATGGGCGGTTCCGGGCGGATGCCGCGCCGCCACGCAAGGTCGATGTCAGGCACCATCGCCAAAGCTCCCGAGCGGAAGGTCGGCCAAGTGTTCGAGATGCTCGCGCATCATCCGGTCCAGTGCGGCGAAGGTGGCGCGCGGATCGGCCCCGACCTCGGCCGCCAGCAGCGGCGCGGTGCGCTGCACCCAAGCCATGTGGGCGTCGCGTTCGGCACGGGCGCGGGCGAAGACGGTGCGGGTGGCGGCGGCGGTTTCGACCAGCAGGCCCTGTTCCTTCTCGAAGGCCAGCTTGGCGCGCTGCACCTTCACGATCTCATGCAGCCGCTTGGCTTCGGCCAGCCTGGTCGAGACGCGGGCGGGGGTCGCAGCGGCACCACCCTTGTTGCGGCGGGCGGGGTCGAGGTTGTCCTCGATCCAGGCGAGGCCCACCGCCACGTCGATCTGACCATCGGGGCGCACCGGCAGACCCTCGGCCACCAGTTGCGAGATGCGGCCTTTGGTCAGGCCGACGCGGGCGGCGAAAGCGGTCTTGGTCTCATGGCTGTCGAGTTTAGTCATTCTCGCCCCCTGACGTTGGCGGGCCAATGCGCTGCGCTCCCCCGCATACAAATCGGCCCGGGAGGAACCGCCGCCTTCCCGATCCTTCCCGATTGAAGCCCCTCAGACCGGCCCGAGGGGCGCGGCGCATGACGCAAGAATGACGCAGGAATGACGGGTTTTGGGGCGTAAGTGCTTGATAGTGTTGAGATGACGCACCTGCCCGGGAAACATTTTATATAAGGGGTAATTTGGGCCTTCAGGGTTGGGTGGTTTTCCCCCTTTATCAAAAAGGTTTGAGCCAAGTGCGTCATCTCAACACTTTCAATGGGTTGCGCGCCAAAGTCCGTCATTCTTGCGTCACCACTGCGTCACTGTGATGCCGAGGAAGAACCGGCCTGCGCGCACGAGAGGCTGTACCTTGGCTGTGACAAACGTAAATCAAAACGGAAGCCACATCCGAGGCGCTTAGGCTTTCCGGATCAGGCCAGATCGCTTTCGCTAGTAACATCTTGAGACGGCATGTCGCCTACTCCCGTCGGCACATAGCCGCCGGGGAGGAACGCTCGGTCTTTCGGCCAGTAGCCGTGGCCACTTACGTTTACAACCTTGTCCTTCATCCGGGACATGCGCACAGACAGCGTATTTAGATCGGAACTCTCATCCGGGCTTCCGATGGCGATGTCACGGTCGAGCAGCGCCTTGTAGAGCGCGGACCGATCCAACGGCACTTCGGCTTCGGAAAGCAGCTCAGTTACGACACGCTCAAATTCGACCATCGGCGTCTTGGGACTCTTTACGCGAGGCAAATTGGGCTCGGTGACGCTAGGCTCATGCTGCGCCTCCTCCTGCGTTTTCACCGAATCAGTAACCGTTCCAGTGTGTGCTGTATGCGGAGCGCCAGAGGAGAGGTAGCTCTCAGCGATACGCTGTAGCTCTTCATATTGGCCCAAGATCCTGTCAATCTCAGCCAGGCGCGCTACTACCCGTTGACGCTCAGACTGGAGTTTTTCGATGGCGTTCATGGCGATCTTCCTCTTGTAGGTGCGGATGTAGCACGATCTGGGCGGCGAAACAACGCTCCTAACGCCCCGCGCCTACACATGGGATTTTCGTAAGCCAGCGCTTGCGCGTGGCCTACGTCTGCGATATGACTGCGTGTGCGGGCAATCCCGCCAAGATGCCTCAGAGGTGACGATGAGAAGACACCGGGGTCCGTCGCGTTGACAACCGCCCGACGCGGGGGACCTTAAACGGGAAAAGCCAGACCAAAGGCCTGGCTTCCCATAGTAGGCGGAAATCAGCGCGGGCCGTGACCCGTGGAAATCCTCCTGTCTCGCAAACAGAGTATTCCACAAACCCCGGCCCGCATCAAGCGAAACCCTCTTCCCTAGAAAGGAGAAGGGCATGATCGGGCATATCTGGATCAGGCGTTATACGCGCCGCCGGTTCGGTTGCATCGAGCATGTCTGCGCCCATTGGCGCAGCTTGCCGAAGTAACCTGAAGGCGGAGGTGGTCTGTCGCGCCATGCGTTAGCGGCCCGGCAGGCGGAATCTTTCTTAACCAACCTAGGCGGCACTTCGGTGCCGCCATTTTTATATGGCATACAACATCGGTAACCTGTTTGACGTAGGCAATCTAGCTGCCAGGCTGGACAGGATTCCCGTTTCCTCCCAACGATTAGCGGCTGTTCCGTGCGACACGACGCCGACGTCGTGACCAAGAAAATCGGCTAACAAGCTGAAATTACGATATTATCTTGGGCGCAGGGGTAGCCCTCATAACCTGAAGGTCACAGGTTCAAATCCTGTCCCCGCAACCAAAAATAATTCAGTAGTGATCTCAATAGCCCCCTAGCTAACGCCGGGGGCTTTGCCGTTTCTGGGGCCCCTGCCCGACGAAATGCGCCGGCCGGTTGCCAAGCTCAGCAGACCCGCCAGATCGCCCTGCACGTCGATCGTCAGGGGGGCTCACGCTTCATCCGGCGTCAGGACGATCCGCTCGATGAGTGCCCGCAGCGCCTCCTTTGCGGCGTCCATCTCTTCGGCATGCCCCAAAGCCTCGAACGAGGGCCGCAACCCGCTCCTGATAGACCCCCGCCATCGCCTGGTGAAACAGCACCGGTTCCTGTGAGGGGCGGTCCGCGAGAAGCCTCTCGAGGTCCTGACGCCGTGCGTCGAGCGCGATCATGGTTGCCTTCAACTGATCCCTCGGAACACCGTCCAGGATCGCCTGCACCAGCTTGGCGTGGTCCTTCTTCACCCGCGCGAGTTCGCCCTCGAGAGCTGCACGGCTTGCGTCCGCCTGGGTCGCCAGCCGGTTGCGCTCGACGACGTATTCCTCGCAGAACAGCCGGACCAGATCCGGGTCCATCAGGTGGTTGGCAAGGGCATCAAGAACCTTCGATTCCAGCAGGTCGCGCTTGATCGCGAGCCGGTTTGTGCAGACTGCCGCGCCCTTGTTCCGTGCGGCGGAGCAGCCGAACGCGTCGGCGGACATCTTCGAGAACCCGCTGCCACAGCAGCCGCACCGCATCAGCCCGGAGAACAGGTAGCGGGGACGGCGGCGGTCCCACACCGGCGTGTCAGTCTCTTTGCTCTTCATTGCCCCCTGACGGGCGCGCACCGCGTCCCAGAGGTCCTGATCAACGATCCTGAGCGCCGGCACTTCGGTCATAACCCAGTCTTCTTGGGGCTTCAGCCGCGAGACGCGTTTGCCGGTCGAGGGGGCCTTCACAGAGGCGAGCCGGTCCCAGACCAGGCGACCGACATAGAGTTCGTTGTTGAGGATGCCGGTGCCCCGTTCCCGGTTGCCATGGATCGTCGACGCGGACCATTGCCCGCCACGCGGTCCCGGAACCCGCTCGGCGTTCAACTGCGCCGCGATCTTCCTCAGCGAGATGCCGCGCGCATAGTCGGAGAAGATCCGGACCACGACACGGGCCTCCCCTTCGTCTATTCTGCGCTCTCCCCGGACCGCTTCTCCGCGGTCATCGACCCGGCGCACGGCGCGGTAGCCGTAGCTGATTCCGCCGGCCGACCGACCCGCCAGGGCGCGTCCCTTGAGCCCGCGGTGCGTCTTCTTGCCAAGCTCCTTGAGGACCAAGGCGTTCATCGTCTAGGGCAGGCCGATGTGCAGTTCGTTGATCGGGCCTTCGCTCAGGGTCTCGATGGTGACCCCATGAAAAGCCAGCTGCTGGTGCAGGCTCGCAACGTCGGCCTGGTTGCGGCTCAGCCGGTCCAGTGCCTCGGCCACGACGACATCAAACGGTCCCGCGCCGGCGTCCGCGAGGAGTTGCTGGATGCTGGAGCGGAGCAGGCTTGCGCCTAAGGCTGCCCGGCCGGTGTAAGTCTGCACCACGATCTCATAGCCGCGGCCCTATGGGTGCCCGTGTCGATAACGTCGAAGTGGGTCTCGGGCAGGGCGACGTGGACGAAGTGGAGATCGTCATAGCCCGTGCCGCGCCAGTCCTGCCGACAGCCCCCGTTCCGACGACGGCGAGGTGGTCGGCCTTGCGGGCTTCGATGGCGAGCGGCGCGTCCTCAGCTACGCAGCACCCGGCGCAGCGGGTTGATCGCCAGCAGGACGATGCCCGCGATGGCCATGCCGGCGACGGAGAAGTTCTGGGTGCGCATGGCTTCGGCCGCGATGCCGACCAGCGCCCAGGCGACGGCTGCGGGATAGGTCGGCGTGTCCGGGCAGCGGCGCGCGACGCTCAGCGCGAGGATCAGGACCACCGGCAGCATGACCAGCGCCGCCGTCGTCGGGGCGAGGACGCCGTAGCCGCCCAGCAGCACGCCGATCGCCACCCCCGTCGCCGCCGTCAGCCACCCGGCATAGAGGCCGAGCGGCGCGCGCAGCCACAGCCGATCCTCGGGCCCTGCGCGCAGCAGCGCGGCCAGGGCCCCGGCCAGCATGACGACGATCATCGCCGTCGCCAGCGGCGGCGAGACCTGCGCGACCGCGATCCAGAACGTCCCGACCCCGAGGCTGACGGCCAGCGCGGGCCGCATCGCTGCCCAGTCCGGCGCCGCCGGCCGGCGCAGCAGCCCGAAGCCCGCGCTGGCGATCAGCCCGAGATAGATCAGCCCCCAGATCGCGAACGCCCAGCCCGCCGGCTGGATCGGCCATTCCTGATGGACAACCGGAAATTGCGACGGGGTAAAGCCGTTGAACCCGTCCGATGCCAGCGGCGAGGCGGCGAAGGCGACGGTCAGCAGCAAGATCAGGATGGCCATGCATTCCCCCACAGCCCGGACGGAAGATTGGGTCTTTCGGTCGCCCGGAACGCGGAATAGTCTGCCGCAGATGAGCGACGTTATCAACCGTGACGCGCGCGCTGTCGAGGCTGCTGCGCCCGAGGCCTGGGCCGCCGAGGCGGAGGACCACCGGCGCGCGATTGATTCGCGGCTGGCGACGCTGTGCAGCCCGTTCTTGGTCCGCGTGCCGGCGCCCGGCCAGGCGATGACCTCGATCGCGGACGAGCAGGACCGCAAGACCGGACAGCTGTTCGAGGCCGCCTTCCGGGGCGTGGCGCTCCTTCAGCGGTGCGATGCCGTCCAGACCGCCCCCCTCGGCCGGGTCAGCCGCCTGCGCCACTACCGCGCGGCGCTCGACGAGGCGCTCGGCGCGTTGTGGTTCGACGCGCAGCCGGTCGCAGCCTATGCCCGGTCGGTGCTGCCCGCCCGCCCGCCCGGATCGGTCTAAGGGCGATGCACGCGCCCGAGACTCCCGCCGTTTTGACGCTGACCGGCCTGCGCAAGAGCTTTCCCGCGCAGGGCGGGTCCGTCCCGGTGCTGGCCGGCGTGTCGCTGCGCCTCGCCGATGGCGAGACGCTGGCACTGACGGGCGAGAGCGGGTCGGGCAAGTCCACCCTGCTGCACCTGATTGCGGGCCTCGACCGCGCCGATGCGGGGACGATCACCGTCGCCGGGCAGGACGTGACCGCCATGTCCGAGGCCGAGGCCGCGCGCCTGCGCCGCCGGACCGTGGCGATGATCTTCCAGGCCTATAACCTGATCCCGTCGATGACGGTGGCCGAAAACCTCGCCTTCCACGCGCGGCTGGCCGGGCGGTTCGACCCGCGCTGGACGGACGAGCTGGCGGCGCGCCTCGGCCTTGCGCCCCTCGCCGGGCGGATGCCCGACGCGCTGTCGGGCGGCCAGCGCCAGCGCGTCGCCATCGGCCGCGCCATGGCGCTGCGCCCGCGCCTGCTGCTGGCGGACGAGCCCACCGGCAGCCTCGACGAGGACACGGCCGAGCGCATGATGGCCGCGCTGCGCGATCTGGTCGCGGACACCGGCTGCGCGCTGCTGATGGTGACCCATTCGCCCCGGCTGGCAGCGGCGCTCGACCGGCGGGTGCACCTCAGCCACGGTCGCGTGGCGGCGGCATGACGCGCGCGATCCTCGCCGCGCTGTGGTCGCACTGGCGGCGCGCCCCGTTGCAGCTGGCGACGCTTGTGGTCGGCATCGCGCTGGCGACGGGGCTGTGGTCAGGCGTGCAGGCGATCAACGCCGAGGCGCGCGCCGGCTTTGCCGCGGCGGAGGACGGCCTGCGCCTTGGGGCGCTGGCGCGGCTGGTGCGGCCGCAGGGGCCGGCGCTGACGATGGCCGATTTCGTGGCGCTGCGGCGCGCCGGTGTGCTGGTCAGCCCGATGCTGCGCGGCCCGGCGACGGTGGAGGGGCAGGCGGTCGATCTGATCGGCCTCGACCCGCTGACCGCGCCTGCCGGGCTGTGGCCGCAGGCTGGCGGGATCGGGCCGGGGATCGACCCGGCGACGGTGATCCTTGGCGCCGCAGGACCAAGCCGCGCCGGAACCCTGCGCAGCCCCGATCTGCCCCCCGGCACCGCGATCGCGGATCTCGGCCGCGCGGCCGAGCTGCTGGGCCACGAGACGCTTGACGCCCTGCTGCTGATCGCGCCGCAGCCCCTGGGCGCGCCCGATCCGGGCTCGGTGCTGCCGGGCCTGCAGCGCATCGCCCCCGCGGCGGGCACCGACCCCGCCGCCCTGACCGAGAGCTTCCGGCTGAACCTGTCGGCCTTCGGGGCGCTGTGCTTCGTCGTCGGGCTGTTCATCGTGCGCGGCACGATCGGGCTGGCGATGGCGCAGCGGCGGCGGCTGCTGGCGGTGCTGCGGGCGCTGGGGGCGCCGCTGGCGCTGGTCGGCGCGCTGATGGTGGCGGAGCTGGCGCTGATCGCGCTCGCCGCGGGGGCGGTCGGGGTGGCGCTGGGATACCTCGTCGCGGTGGCGCTGATGCCGGGCGTGTCGGCGACGCTGGCCGGGGTCTATGGGGCCGAGGTCGGCTCGGGCGTCGCGCTGCGCCCGGCGTGGTGGCTGGGCGGGATCGCGCTGGCGATCGCGGGCACGCTGGTCAGTGCCGCCGGCCCGCTGATCGCGGCCGCGCGCCGCCCGGTGCTGGCTGCCGCCGCGCCCGCGCGGGGCTGGCCCTGGGCGCTGGGCGGGGCGGGGCTGCTGGCTGCGGCGGCCGGCCTGCTGGCGCTGGGGGGCGGGCTGGTGCCGACCTTCGCCGCCATCGGCGCGCTGCTGCTGGGGGCGGCGGCGCTGATGCCGGGGCTGGTGCGCGCAATGCTGCACGCGCTGCCTGCGGGGGCCGCGCCGCTGCGCGCCTGGGCGGTGGCCGAAACGCGCGATCAGGTTCCGCAGATGGCGCTGGCGATGACGGCGCTGCTGATGGCGCTCGCCGCCAATATCGGCGTCGGCACGATGGTTGACAGCTTTCGCACGGCGTTCGGCGGGTTTCTGGATCAGCGGCTTGCGGCCGAGCTGTATGTCGCCGCGCCCGACGGCGGCACCGCCCTGCGCGCGGCGCTGCCGGCGGGTGTCCGCGCCCTGCCGATCGAGCACGTGGCGGCGCGCGTCGCGGGCCAGCCCGTCGAGATCCACGGCGTCGTCGACGACACCACCTATCGCCGCGACTGGCGGCTGCTGGCGGGCGCGCCGGGCGCCTGGGACGCGGTGCAGGCGGGCCGCGGCGCGGTCATCAACGAGCAGCTCGCCCACCGCGCGGGCATTGCCCCGGGCGCCGCGATCGCGCTGCCCGACGGCCCGGCCGAGGTTGTGGGCATCGTGGCCGACTACGGCAACCCGCTGGGGCAGGTGATCGTCTCGGACAGCCGATATCGCGCGCTGCCGGATGCGCGGCCGCCAGAACGCTTCGCCCTGCGCACGCCCGACCCGGCGGGCACGGCCCGCGCGCTGGCGGCCGCGGGCGTCCCGGCAGAGGCGGTGCAGACCCGGGCGCAGGTCCGCAACCTGTCGCTGCGCATCTTCGAGCGCACCTTCGCCGTCACCGGCGCCCTGAATGCGCTAACGCTGGCGGTGGCGGGCTTTGCGGTGCTGACCGCGCTGCTGACCATCGCCGACCAGCGCGTGCGGCGGCTGGCGCCGCTGTGGGCGATGGGCGTGCCGCGCCGCGCGCTCGCCGCGCTGGAGCTGGGGCGGGTGGTGCTGCTCGCGGTGCTGACCGCGCTGCTGGCGCTGCCGGTCGGGCTGGCGCTGGGGTGGATCCTGCTGGCGCGGGTCAATGTCGCGGCGTTCGGCTGGCGGCTGCCGTTCCAGCCGGACCTGGCGGCCTGGGCCGGGCTGATGGCCCTCGGGATCGCCGCCGCCGGGCTGGCGGCGCTGTGGCCGGCTTGGCGGTTGGCGCGGTCCTCGCCCCGCGCGCTGATCGAGGTGTTCAGCGGTGATGGATAGGCGCGCCTTCCTGATCGCGGCGCTGGCCGCGGCGCGGGTGCGGCCCGCCGCGGCGCAGGGCTTCGCCGGCCTCGGCACGGCCTCGGACGGCTATGCGCTGCCCGACCCGGCGCGGCCGATCGCCTTCCCCGCCGACCACGCGCCCCACCCGACGTTCCGCATCGAGTGGTGGTATGTGACCGCGCCGCTGTCCTTTACCGACGGCACCCCCCTCGGCATCCAGTGGACGCTGTTCCGCTCGGCGCTTGCGCCGCGCCCGGCACCGGGGGCGGACGCGCCGCCGCAGGCGTGGATGGGCCACGCCGCCGTGACGACCGCCGCGCGGCACAGCGTGGCCGAGCGCTGGGCGCGGGGCGGCACCGGGCAGGCCGGGGCCACGGGCAGCCCCTTCGCCGCCTGGATCGACGAATGGGCGATGACGGGCGATCCCGCCAGCGCCCTGCGCCTGACCGCCGGGGGCAGCGATTTCCGCTATGCGCTGGACCTGACCGCCACCGGGCCGCTGGTGCGGCACGGGCAGGACGGCTACTCGGTCAAGTCGCAGGCCGGGCAGGCCAGCCATTACTATTCGCAGCCCTTCCTGAGGGCGACCGGCACGGTCGATCTGGGGCAGGGGGCGCAGCCGGTGACCGGGCAGGCCTGGCTCGACCGCGAATGGTCGAGCCAGCCGCTCGCCCCGGACCAGAGCGGGTGGGACTGGTTTTCGCTGTTCCTCGATGACGGGCGGCGCGTGATGCTGTTCCGCCTGCGCGGGGCCGAGGATTACCTCTCGGGCACGGTGATCGGGCCAAGCGGGCAGACGGCGCTGGCGCCCGAAGACATTGCGCTGCGCCCGCTGCGCCGGCAGGGCGGCGTGCCGGTGGCCTGGCGCGTGCGGGTGCCGGCGGCCGATCTCGACCTGACGGTCGCGGCGCTCAACCCCGGCGCGTTCATGACCACGCAGGTCCCCTACTGGGAAGGCCCGGTCGGCGTCGAGGGCAGTTCCGGCGGGCGCGGCTATCTGGAGATGACGGGCTACCCGTCCCGGGGCTGAGCCGCCGCGCCGGGCGCAGGCGGAACAGTGTGGCGCCCCGGCCCATTCTGACGCAAGGTCCGGCGCGGACAGGGCGGGCGGCAGGCAACGCGATGAGACGGCTGGGCAGCCGCAATGCAGCTTACGCGGCGCGGCGCCGGGCCTTGCTGGAGGCCCTGACCCGGCGTTTGAGGGATCGCGCCAGCGGCTGGCCGACCATGCGCGAGCTTGCCATCTCGGCCGGGTGCAGCGTCTCGACCCTGCGACATTATTTCGGCCGCCGCGAGGATCTGGTCGCCGCCGTTCTGGCGCACATCGCCGACGGCACCGGCGCGCAGATCGCGGCCACGCGCCAGGCCGAGGGCGGCTTTGCCGCGTCGCTCGCGGGCGCCGTCGACCGCGCGCAGGCGGCGCTTTACGATCCCGTCATCTCCGAGTTGCTGGGCATGGGCCTGATCGAGGCCCTCAGCGCGCCGCAGCTGGGGCCGACCTTTCTCGACACGATGCTCGACCCCTTCGTCGCCGCGCTGGCCGAGCGGCTGGACGCGCATATCGCGCAAGGCGAGATGCGGCCCGTCGACACGCGCCTTGCGGCCATGGCGATCATTTCGCCCGTCCTCGTGGCGGCGCTGCACCAGACGCGGCTCGGCGGGGCGGCATGCCGGCCGCTCGACCCCGCGGCGCATGCGCGGCAGATCAGCGCGATGTTTGTCGCCGCCTACGGCACGGGCGGTGCGCCCTCGGCCGCAGCGTCGTAGCCGCGCAGCGCGCCCAGATGCGCGGCCGCGGCTGCGCGCAGGGCGGCCTGCTCCTCCGCCGGCTTGGCCGCCCAGGCCTTGACGATCACCGCCATGCGCGGATTGCGCGCCCAGCGGTCCGCATGGCGCGCGATGAAGTCCCAGTAGAGCGCGTTCCACGGGCACGCCCGCGGCCCCAGGCGCATTTTCGGATCGAACCGGCAGCCGCGGCAGTAATCCGACATCCGGTTCACATAGGCGGCGCTGGCGGCATAGGGCTTGGTTGCCAGCAGGCCGCCATCGGCAAACTGCGACATGCCGAGGGTGTTGGGCAGCTCGACCCATTCGTAGGCGTCCACATAGACGCCCAGATACCAGCGGTGGACCTGCACCGGGTCGGCGCCGATCAGCAGCGCATAGGTTCCGGCGATCATCAGCCGCTGGATGTGGTTGGCATAGCCGGTCGCGATCGTCTGGCCGATCACTTCGGAAAGGCAGGCCATGTCGGTGCGCCCGGTCCAGTAGAAATCCGGCAACGGCTGGCGCGCGTCCAGCGCGTTCGTCGCCGCATAGCCCGGCATCTTCAGCCAGTAGACCCCGCGCACGTATTCGCGCCAGCCGATGATCTGGCGGATGAAGCCCTCGACCGCGGCAAGCGGCGCCCGGCCGGCGCGCCATTCCGCCTCGGCCCGGCTGCACAGGTCGAGCGGGTCCAGCAGCCCGAGATTGAGGTAGGGCGAAAGCAGGGCGTGGTGCATCCACGGCTGCCCGGCCAGCATCGCGTCCTGCGTCTCGCCGAAATGGGGCAGTGCCTCGGTCAGGAAGCGGTCACGCGCGGCCTCGGCCCCGGCGCGGGTGACCTGCCAGCGGAACGGGGTCAGCGCCCCGAAGCTGGCGGGGAAGCGGTCCGCGACCAGCGCCAGCACCTCGCGCGTGACGGGATCGTCCGCGCCGGGCAGCGGGGCGGGCAGGAACAGGCTGGGCCGCGCGGGCTTGCGGTTTTCGGCGTCAAAGTTCCAGCGCCCGCCGACGGGCGCCTCGCCCTCCATCAGCAGGCCCGTGCGCCGGCGCATGACGCGGTAGAAATGCTCCATCACCAGCGTGCGGCGCCCCTCGGCCCAGGCGGCGAAGTCCTCGCGGGTGCAGAGGAACCGGCGGTCCTGGCGGATCAGGACGGGCAGGCCGAGGCGGTCCTCCCACCCCTCCATCTCGGCCTGCAGGCGATACTCGCCCGGCTCGGTCGCGATCAGCAGCGCGGGGCGGTGGCGGGCGATGGCTTCGGCGGCGGCGGTGGCGAGGTCCGCCAGCCCCTCGGGCAGGGCGCGGTAATCGACGGTCCAGCCGGCGGCGCGCAGCTCGGCCGCGAAGTGGCGCATGGCGGCGAAGACCAGCGCCAGCTTCTGGCGGTGGTGATCGACATAGCCCGCCTCGGCCGCGACCTCGGCCATCAGCACGACGTCGCGGGCGGGGTCGGCGCCGTCGAAGGCCGACAGGTCCGGCGTCAGCTGATCGCCGAGGATCAGGATCAGGCGGCGCTGTGCGTTCACCATGCGATCGGCAGCCCGCGCATGTCGTAAAAGCTGCCAGTGTCGGCCGGGGTCAGCCGGTCGATGACGGCGAGCAGCCCGGCGGCAGCCTCGGCCGGGGCGAGGCGCGGGCGGTTCGCGGCATAGCGGTCGGTCATCGGCGTCGCCACCGTGCCGGGATGCAGGGCGACGACCACGCTGCCGGGGCGGGTGCGCGCCAGCTCGACGCTGGCCGTGCGCAGGATCTGGTTCGCCGCCGCCTTGGACGCCCTATAGGCCATCCAGCCACCCAGCGCGTTGTCGCCGATGCTGCCAAGCCGCGCCGTCAGGCCCGCGAATACCGGGCGCGGGGCGCCCAGCAGCGGGGCGAAATGGCGCAGCGCCAGCGCCATGCCGGTGGCGTTCAGCGCGAACTGGGCGGTGAAGGCTTCGGCCTCGATGTCGGCGAGGCGTTTTTCCGGGCCGCGGCCCGCAATCTCCAGCGCGCCGGCGGCGTTGACGATCAGGTCGAACGGCGGCGAAAGCTGGGCCGCCGCCCGCGCCACGCTGGCGGCATCGGTCAGATCAAGGCCGGTGGCGCTCCGCGACAGGCCCGTGACCGCGCTGCCGCGCGCCTCCAGCGCCGCGACCAGCGCCGCCCCGATCCCGCCCGAGGCGCCGAGGATCAGCGCCCGCCTCACCCGTCGTGCCCCGGCGCGAGGGTGCTGCCCATTGCGGCCAGCGCCGCCCGCGCCCGCGCCCGCCCCTCGGCCAGCCCGATCAGCGGGCGCACGGGCGCGGCCGGATCAAGGCCCCAAGCCCGCGACCCCGCCTCGAAATACCCCGAGGCGGGGTCGAGCCAGCGCCGGCGATAGGCGCCGGCCGGGTCGAACTTCTCGGCCTGCAGCGCGGGGTTGAAGACGCGGAAATAGGGCGCGGCGTCCGGCCCGCTGCCCGCGACCCACTGCCAGTTCATCGCGTTGCTGGCCGGGTCCCAGTCGGTCAGGCAGTCGTCGAACCACGCCGCGCCAACGCGCCAGTCGGTCAGCAGGTGCTTGGTCAGGAAGCTGTCGACGACCATGCGCACGCGGTTGTGCATGGTGCCTGTCACGAACATCTCGCGCAGGCCGGCATCGACGAGGGGGATGCCCGTCATCGCACGGCGCCAGCCCTCGGCCTGTGGCCCGTCGCCCTGCCAGCCGAAGCGGTCCCAGTCAGGGCGATAGTTCGCGCGCGGCAGGTCCGGGCGGTCCGCCAGCAGCGCCCAGGCGAAGTCGCGCCAAAGCAGCTCGGACAGGAACTTCTCGGCCCCGCGGCCGGGGACGGCGCGGGCGGCGGCCCAGATCGTGCGTGGCCCGATCTCGCCCACCGCCAGCGCCTCGGAGAGGCCCGAGGTGCCGCCCGGCAGGTCGATCCGGTCGCGCGCGGTGGCATGGTCCTGCACCGGGCGGTCAAGGAACTGATCTAGGCGGCGCAGGGCCGCGCGCTCGCCCGCCTCGGGCGCGTGGGCGGCAAGGACGGCCGCGCCGCGGCGCATGTCGGGGGCTAGGTCGGCCAGCGCCTCGCCCGGCGCGGGCCGCCAGTCGAGGCGGGCGGGGGCCGGGGCGGGGCCCGGGATGCCGAGGGCGCGGGCGGCGCGGGCGAAGGCGGAATAAACCTTGAACGCTTGGTCCTGCGCGCCCCGCACCGCGCCGGGCGGCAGCAGCGTGTGCCCGTCATGCAGGACCAGCGCCACGCCGCGCGCCGCCAGCGCCTCTGTCGTGCGGGTGTCGGCGGCGAGGCGTCCGGCCTCGGGCCAGGCGAGGGCGTGCACCTCGGCCACGCCGAGTTCGGCGGCGAGGGCGGGCAGCACCGCCTCGGGCGGGCCGCTGCGGATCGTCAGCGCGCCGCCGCGCGGTGCAGGCGCCAGCGCGTCGCGGCGCCCTGTGCGGCCAGCAGCGGCTCGCGCAGGAAGACGGCCGTGACCGTGCCGGCCGCGGTCAGGGCCGCGTTGTCGGCAAGGCGCGCATCGCGGCGCACCCCCCAGATCGAACCCTGCGCCACTCCGATCCCTCCCTCGCCCGCGTGCCAAGGATCGCAGGATGCCGGCCCAGCGCAAGGACCTGCAGAGCGCGTGCGGTTGTTTTTGACATGTTTGTGAGATGATCCTGTTTACCAGCCTGCCATCTGGTCCGCGACAGTGGAGCGGATGTCCCCAAGGTCGCGCCCCTCATGCTGATGCAGCAGGTTGATGGCATCCGCGTCGTAGAGCCGCTTTCCCTTCATCGGCATGGCCATTGCGATCAGGGTGCTGCAAACCCCCTCTGCGATGAAGCCCAACTCGGCACCAGACCCGCTGCCCGGCGGGTTAGGGGCGGTTCTTCCAGGCATTCATCCCGAGGCTGCGCGCGGCCGCCGTTTCAAGCGGGATCAGCATGCCCGGAAAAGCCGCAGCCTGCATGGCTGGGCGATCTTGCAACTCCAAACGTCAAGGCGCACCAACAAAAAGCTTCTTGCCCCAGGCTGGTCCGGCTCATACTGCATGGGCATCTTTTCCTTTGCGCCTTGGCGGGATATGGTGCGCCCTGACATGGCAGCGATCCCCCTTGGGGCGCAGCGCCAGGGCTGTCAAAGCCCGTGGGCAAGCCTTGGTGACATATTTCAGGCGGACCAGATGAACGATTCGATGATCGCGGCGCCACTGGCTGGCGCGCTGGCCGCGCGCGGCTATGATACCCTGACCGCCGTGCAGCAGGCGGTGCTCGGGCCCGAAACCGCAGGGCATGACCTGCTTGTTTCGGCGCAGACCGGGTCGGGCAAGACCGTCGCCTTCGGCATTGCCGCGGCCTCGGACCTGCTGGACGAGAACGGTCTGCTGCCTGTGGGAACCCCGCCGCTGGCGCTGGTGATCGCGCCCACGCGCGAACTTGCGCTGCAGGTCGCGGCCGAACTGCGCTGGCTTTACGCCGATACCGGGGCGGGCGTTGCCACCTGCGTCGGCGGGATGGATTACCGCACGGAACGGCGCGCGCTTGAGCGCGGCGCGCAGATCGTCGTGGGCACGCCGGGACGGCTGCGCGACCATGTCGAACGAGGCGGGCTGGATCTTTCGGCGCTGCGGGTCGCGGTGCTGGACGAGGCCGACGAGATGCTCGACATGGGCTTTCGGGATGATCTTGAATTCATCCTGGGCGCCGCGCCGGCCGATCGGCGCACGCTGATGTTCTCGGCCACGGTGCCCCCGGCGATCGAAAAGCTGGCGCGCGATTTTCAGCGCGATTCCCGGCGGATTTCCGCGATGGGCGAGGCGCGCCAGCATGGCGACATCGACTATCGCGCCCTGTCCATCGCCACCCGCGACCGCGAGAACGCGATCTTCAACCTGCTGCGCTATTACGAGGCGCAGACTGCCATCGTCTTCTGCAAGACGCGGGCCAATGTGAATCATCTGCTGGCGCGGATGGGCAATCGCGGCTTTCGTGTCGTCGCGCTGTCGGGCGAGCTGTCGCAGCAGGAACGCACCCATGCGCTGCAGGCGCTGCGCGACGGCCGGGCGCGGGTCTGCATCGCCACCGACGTGGCGGCGCGCGGCATCGACCTGCCGGGGCTTGAGCTGGTGATCCATGCCGACCTGCCGACCAATCACGAAACCCTGCTGCACCGGTCGGGGCGGACGGGCCGGGCGGGCGCCAAGGGCGTTTCCGCGCTGATCGTCGCGCCTGCCGATTACAAGAAGGCGCAGCGCCTGTTGCAGGCGGCCGGGGTGGTGGCCGACTGGGGCAAGGCCCCCTCGGCCGAGGAGGTCAGCGCCCGTGATGATGTCAGGATGCTGGACCATCCGGCCCTGACGACGCCGCTGGAGGATATGACGCCTGCCTTGGCCCTGCTGGAACGCGTGGGCCCCCAGCAGGTCGCGGCCGCCTTTGTCCAGCTGTGGCGCGAGGGCCGTCCCCCGCCCGAAGAGCTGACCGACACGGCCCCGCCGCCCGAGGCTGGCCCCCGGCCGGCCCGCGTCTTTGGCGAGGCGGTGTGGTTTGCCCTGTCGGTCGGCCATGCCGGGCGGGCCGAGGCGCGCTGGCTGCTGCCCAAGATCTGCGAAGCGGGCGGCATCACCCGCGAGGCCATCGGCGCGATCCGCGTGCGCGAGAGCGAAACCTTCGTCCAGATCGCGACCGCTGATGCCGCCCGCTTCAGCGCGGTGACGGAACTGGAGCCGGGCCTGTCGATGCGCCGCCTGGCGGGCGAGCCGATGCTGGACAGCGCCGCAGGCGCAAGGCCGCGCCCCCGATCAGGGGGCAAGCCTGCCGCCATGCCGCCCGCCGGGCGCAAGGCCGCCTCGGCCGCATCGGCCCCGCAGGGCGAGCGCGCCGAACAGCTCGTCCCCGGCAAAAAGCCGCGGTGGACGGCAGATGCCAAGGCGGCCAGAAAGGCCGGTCCCGGCGCCAGAGCCGAGGGCAAGCCCGCGCGGGAGGGCAGGCCGGGCGGCGCGGGCGATGGCAGGCCGGGCCCACGCGGGCGCAAGGGGCGCGGCTAGCTGCCCGCCCTCGGGGCCGGCCGGGCAGCGGCGCTGTCGATCAGTCGAGGGGCCGTGGCAAACCCCGGATCTGCCCCGCAACCCGCGGGGTCAGCCGACTGCCCCAGGGCGACCCGTGGGTTGGGGCATCGGTGACGCGCCCTTGCGGCTGCATCGGAACGGCGCCTCATCACAGGCATCCTGCGCAGCCCTGTCCGGGCGGCCTTCGCGGCCGGCGGGGCGCAGCGCCTCGATAACCAGCAGCCCGATTGGCCCTGCCCCGAACACCGCGGCGCTGTCGCCAGCGCGGATCGAGGACAGCCGCACGGCGTGCAGCGCGACCGCCGAATGCTCGACCATCGCGCCCTGTTCCAGCGACAGCCCTTCCGGCATCTTGTGGACCATGCGCGCCGCCACGACCGAATAGGCGGAAAAGCCGCCATGCCCCCCGGACAGCCCGACAAAGCCCAGCTTGTCGCACAGGTTGTACTTGCCCTCGCGGCAGGCGGGGCAGGCGCCGCAGGCAAAGATCGGCTCGATGGCGACGCGCTCGCCCACCGCCAGGCCCTCGACCCCCTCGCCCAGTTCGGTCACGGTGCCGCAGAACTCGTGTCCCATGACAATGGGGGCCCGGTCATGGCTGAGCGGGTGGTCCTGCCCCGCGGGTATGAAGATCGGCCCGGCCATGTATTCATGCAGGTCGCTGCCGCAGATGCCGGCCCAGGCGAGCTTCAGCTTGACCTCTCCGGGTCCGAAAACGGGTTCGGGAACATCCTCGACCCTGATGTCCCTCTGTCCGTGCCAGCGTGCTGCCTTCATCTGTCATGCTCTCTTTAGGGATCGTGTCGGTCGCCCGCCTGCTTTGGCGGCGGGCGCGCCGATACCAGGGGAGGTGCCGGCCGGTTACAGCCACAAACCCCGACAGGGAAGGGGGCTGCGCCCGCCTTGCGGCCAGCGCGCTTCTGCGGCTGGGCGGTGGTGGGGCGCGATTGCGGCGGCCCGGCGAGGAAGATAAGGTTGCAACCATTGGCTGTGCCGGGCTGTCATGACCAGGGACCAACCGCATCGCGGCGCCCTGCCGCAGGGGAACGACCCTCTGACGATCCGGCGCGCTGGCGACCGGATCGCCTTGGCAGGCCGGCTGGGCATCGCGGCGCTGCCTGCGCCCGCCTCCCTTGCTGGTGCCGCCGAGGCCGATCTGTCCGGCCTGACCGGGCTGGACACCGCCGGGGCCTGGCTGCTTGACGATCTGCGCCGGCGGGGCATGCGGCTGACCGGCCTGCCCGATCGCTTTGCGCCCCTGCTGGCGGCTGTCGCCAAGGCCGTGCCCGAGATTCCGCCGCCCCCCTCGCGCCGCATGCGCCTGCGCGATCTGGTCGAGGGCTTGGGCCGCTGGGTCGTGGGGGCGGGTGCGGGGGCGGCTGGGCTGGTCGAATATCTCGGCCGCTTTCTGGCCGCGCTGGGCCGCACGGTGCTGCATCCGCAGCGTTTTCCGCTGACCGCGCTGGCCCATCATGCCCAGCAGGTCGGGCTGGACGCCGTGCCTATCGTCGCCACGATCTCGTTCCTGATCGGGGTGGTGCTGGCCTATCAGGGGGCCTTCCAGCTGCGCGCCTTCGGGGCCGAGATCTTTACCGTCGATCTGGTCGGCATCGCGGTGCTGCGGGAAATGGCGATCCTGCTGACGGCCATCGTCGTCGCCGGCCGCACGGGCGCGGCCTTCACCGCCGCCATCGGCGCCATGAAGATGCGCGAGGAGATCGACGCGATGCGCACGCTCGACCTTGATCCCGACACGGCGCTGATCCTGCCGCGGGTGCTCGCCCTGGTGCTGATGATGCCGATTCTGGCGCTGATCGCGGACATTGCCGGGCTGTTGGGCGGGGCCGTGATGTCCTGGGGGGCGCTGGACATTTCGCCGGCGATGTTCATGGCGCGCCTGCGCGACAACGTGGCGGTGCAGCATGTGCTTGTCGGCCTGGTCAAGGCCCCCGTCTTTGGCCTGCTCATCGGCATCATCGGCTGCCGCGGCGGGATGCAGGTGGGCGGCGACACGGAATCGCTGGGGCGGCTGACCTCGGGATCGGTCGTGGGCGCGATCTTTGCGGTGATCCTGGCCGATGCGGGGTTCTCGATCTTCTTCGCGCAGGTAGGATGGTGAGCGACCCGATCATCCAAATCCGCGGCCTGCGCACGCAGTTCGGGCCAAAGGTTATCCATGACGGCCTCGACCTCGACGTGATGCGGGGCGAGATCCTGGGTGTCGTCGGCGGGTCCGGAACGGGCAAGTCGGTGCTGCTGCGCAGCATCGTGGGGCTGCTGCGCCCGGCAGCGGGGACGATCACGGTGGACGGCATCGACGTGTTGGCCCCCTCGGCCGAAGGCCGCGCCCGGCTGGGCGGGCTGTGGGGGGTGATGTTCCAGGACGGCGCGCTGTTTTCCACCCTGACCGTGTGCGAGAATGTCGAGGTGCCGATGCGCCCTCTGGACCTGTCCCCTCCGGTCCGGCGCGCGTTGGCCGAGCTGAAGATTTCCATGTCCGGCCTGCCGCCCGATGCGGGCGACAAGTTTCCCTCCGAGCTGTCGGGCGGGATGAAGAAGCGCGCCGGGCTGGCCCGCGCGCTGGCGCTCGACCCGGCGATCGTCTTTCTGGACGAGCCGACCGCGGGCCTCGATCCGATCGGCGCCGCCGAATTCGACCGCCTGATCCGCGGGCTGACCGACGCGCTGGGGCTGACGGTGTTCCTCGTCACCCATGACCTTGACACGCTGCATGCCTGCTGCGACCGCATTGCGGTGCTGGCGGAAAAGCGGGTGCTGGCGACCGGCACCATCGCCGAGTTGCGCCGCCTGTCCCACCCCTGGGTGCATGATTATTTCAACGGTCCCCGCGCCCGCGCGGCCTTTGACCCCGCAACAAAGGCGTGAGCGATGGAAACACGGGCCAATTTCCTGCTGATCGGGGCCTTTGCGCTGGCGGGCTTTCTGGGGCTGCTGGTGTTCCTGATGTGGTTCGCCGGGCACGAGGCGAACCGGCGCTATGACTATTATCAGGTGCTGTTCCCGGAAATCTCGGGCATCTCGGCCGGCACGCAGGTGCAGTTCTCGGGCGTTCCCGTCGGGCAGGTGATCGACCTGGCGCTTGACCCCGATGGCCGAGTCCGCGTCCAGCTGGAGCTGCGCGAGGGCACGCCGGTGCGCGCCGACAGCGTGGCGACGATGGTGCCGCAGGGAATCACCGGCCTGTCCACGCTGGCGGTGTCATCGGGTTCGGCTTCGGCGGCGCTGCTGCGCGAGGGCGGCGATCCGGTGCCGGAAATCCATGCCGGGCGATCGGCCCTGCAATCCATCACCGAAAGCGCCCCGGCGCTGGTCGAACAGCTTTCCGACGCCGCGGCCCGGCTCAACGCCATGCTGGACGAGGGCAACAAGGCCCATGTAGACAGCATCCTGCGCAACGTGGACGACGCCACGGGGCAGCTGAAAACGGCGATAGCCGACATCTCGCAGGCGACGCAGGGGATCGGGGCGGTGGGCAGAACGCTGCAGGATTTTGCCGGCCAGTTCGACGGGATCGGGCCGCGCACCACGGCCGCGCTGGACAGCGTCAGGGGCGCCGCCGACCAGCTTGCCCGCGCCGGCAAGGCGGTTGAGGACATGCGCCTGCCCGCCATCTCTGCGCAGGCCGAGGGCATCCTGGCCGACCTGCGCCGGATGCTGGGCAGCGAGGATGCCGCCGCCCTGCCGCGCTCGCTGTCCGATGTCCTGGCCTCGGCCAAGGCGCTGCTGGACGATCTCCATGCCGCCGGCTCGGCCCGGAACCTGAACGAGATGATGGCCTCGATCCGCCGGGCGGCGGACGGCGTGGCGGGCATGACCCAGCCCTTGGCGACGCGCATCGGGCGCGCCGCGGGGGCGATCGAGACGCTGGCCGGGGGCCTGGGCCAAAGCAGCGCGCTGCAGACCGACATCCGCCGCGCGGCGCGCGCCATCGGCAGCGCGGCCGCCGACCTCGGTTCCATGGCCCGCAGCATCGAACGGCGGCCCAATTCGCTGCTGTTGGGGCGCTGAGCGCCCCTGCGCCGCACTGGAAAGGGCGGGCCGGGCTGTGCCGGCTCTCGCGCAGGGCCGCCCTTTTCCCTTGGACAGACCTGCGCCTTTGCAGGGGCGAGCGGCTTGGCCTTGCCCGCGCAAAGGGCGGCCCGACCGGCTGACCGGCGACCGCGCGCGCCGGTCGGCGCGGCGGATGCTTTGCCCCCTCGTGGAACCCGATCGCTTTGGCGCGTTTGTCTAGCGCCGCCCTGCGGGGCCACAATGGAGCCATCATGACCACATCCCCTGCCGCGCACGCCGAACGTCCCGGTGAAGCCGAAATTGCCACCGCGCTTGCGGCGCTGCTGGCCGAGGGTGACGTGATCCATGTGGCGCCGGCCGAGGGCGCGGCGATCGCGGTTTACCGGGCGCTGCAGATCGCATGCCCGGCCGCCTCATGCGTGCTGGTCCCCGAGGCGGATGCGCTGCCGGGATCAGGCATCCGGGCCACCCCTGCCAATGTCGGGCTGCGCGCAGCCGGCCTTGCAGGGCTGGCCGAACGCGGCGAGGCAGGGCCGGTCGCGCTGATCACCACCGCCGAGGCGCTGGCGCAGGGCTGGCCCGCGCCGCAGGCCGCCCCGCGGATGCTGGACGTGCAGGTGGGCGAGCAAACTCCGCTTGAATCGCTGCGCGATACGCTTGTGGCGATGGGCTACAGGGATGATGACCGCGTGGACGAGCCGGGCGAGGTTGCCCTGCACGGCCGGGTGCTGGATGTCTTTCCGACCCAGGCCGCAAATCCGGTCCGCATCGACGCCGAGGATGGCCGGATCGCGGCGATCCGGCGTTTTGACCTGCTGGATCAGCGCACCCTGAACATGATCGACATGGCGCGGATCGCCCCCGCCGAGGACAGCCCGCGCGAGGGGCCGGCGGTGTCGCTGCTCGATCATTTGCCGGGTGCGCGCCTGGTGATGGATGATCTGGCCGATACCCGGCGCCGGAACATGCTGGCACTGGCGCGCGATATCGGCGGCACGGTCGCTGCCGGCGTGCTTGCGGACGAGGCGTGGGAGGCGGCGCTTGCCGGGCATGAGCGGGTTGCCCTGCCCCCTGCCGGCAAGGCGCCGGATCGTTTCGTAGAAGGGCGCCGTCCGCTGGACGCATTCGCCCAGGCGGCGCGGGCCGCTTTTGATGCGGGCGAAAAGGTGGCGCTGGTCGGGGGCGAACGCGACCTGCGCTTTATCGCGCGCCGTGCCGGGCAGGCGCTGGGCTGCGCCGCCACCCCCGCGCAGGACTGGGCGCAGATCGTCGCGGCCGATCCGGGGACGCTGTGGACGCTGCCCATGCCGGCAGGGCGCGGCTTTCACCGGGACGGCGTTCTGGTGGTGGCGGCGGCCGATCTGCTGGGCAGCCGCGCGCAGCGGGGCGACGCGGCCGTGGCGGGCCTGAACGGCCTGCTGGATGTGGCCATGATCCGCATCGGCGATGTGGTGGTTCATACCGAACACGGCATCGGCGTCGTCGAGGGGATCGAGCCGCTGCCCTCGGCAGACGGGACGGATGGGGGCGATGCAATCCGCCTGACCTATCACGATGGCGGGGTGCGGCTGGTTCCCGTCCTGCAGGCCGATCGCATCTGGCGCTATGGCGGAGAGCCGGAATCCGTGACCCTCGACAAGCTGGACGGGTCAAGCTGGCTCAAGCGCCGGGGCGAGGTCGAGGCCGCGGTCGCGCAGACCGCTGCCGCCCTGACCGAACTGGCCGCCGAGCAGGCGCAGATCGAGGCCCCGGTACTCGACCCCGAACCGGCTGCCTATGAACGCTTTGCGGCCGGCTTTCCCTATGCCGAAACCCCTGACCAGTCGCGCGCGATCGAGGCGGTGCGAGACGATCTTGCCTCGGGCCGGCCGATGGACCGGCTGGTGATCGGCGATGTGGGCTTTGGCAAGACCGAGGTCGCGCTGCGCGCCGCGGCGCTGGCGGTGCTGGCCGGCAAGCAGGTCGCCGTTGCGGTGCCCACGACCGTGCTGGCCCGCCAGCACCTGGACAGCTTCACCCGCCGCTTTGCGCCGCTGGGGGTTGCGGTGGGTGGCCTGACGCGCCTTGACAGCGCGGCCGAGAAGAAGCGCGTGAAGGCTGGCCTCGCCGATGGCAGCATCCGCATCGTGATTGGCACCGCGACGGTGGCGGGCAAGGGGATCGCCTATGACGATCTGGGCCTGCTGGTCATCGACGAGGAGCAGCGATTCGGCACCGCCGACAAGCGCAAGATGCGCGCGCTGGGGGCGAAACATGTTCTGACGATGACGGCAACGCCGATCCCGCGCACCCTGCAACAGGCGCTTGTCGGGCTTCAGCAACTGTCGGTGATCGCAACCCCGCCCGCGCGGCGCCAACCCATCGCCACGCGCGTCGCCCCCTATGACACTGGGGCGCTGCGCACGGCCCTGCTGCGGGAAAAGGCGCGGCAGGGGCAAAGCTTCGTCGTCGTCCCCCGCATCGGCGACATGGAGGCCATCGCCGCAACGCTGGCCCGGCTGGTCCCCGAACTGACGGTTCTTCGGGTCCATGGCGAAATGCAGGCCGCCGAAATCGACGACGCGATGATCGGTTTTGCCAATGGGGACGGGGATGTTCTGCTGGCGACCAACATCATCGAGGCGGGGCTGGACGTGCCGCGCGCCAACACCATGATCGTGACCCGCGCCGACCGCTTCGGCTTGGCGCAGCTGCACCAGCTGCGCGGGCGGGTCGGGCGGGGCGCGCAGCGCGGCCAGATGCTGATGTTCACCGATCCGGGCGCGCAGATACCAGAGCGCACATTGCGCCGCCTGCAGACGCTGGAAACGCTCAGCCATCTTGGCGCGGGCTTCGAGATCAGCGCCCGCGATCTGGATCTGCGGGGGGCCGGCGATCTGCTGGGGGCCGAGCAGGCCGGGCACATGAAGATGATCGGCATCGACCTTTACCAGCAGCTTTTGTCGGATGCGATCCGCGCACAGCGGGGTGAGCCCCCGGCCGGTCGCCAGCCCGACCTGCAACTCGGCAGCGAAGGGCGCCTGCCCGAGGACTGGATCGCGGATGCCGATACGCGGCTGGGCGTCTATATGCGCCTGTCGCGACTGAACGAGGCGGATGAGATAGACCTGATTGTCGATGAGCTTGAAGACCGCTTCGGCCCCTTGCCCGAGCCGGCCGAGCGGCTGATGGCGACCGTCCGCATCCGGCTTGAAGCCCGTGCCGCCGGGGTCGAGCGGGTGGCGGCCGGGCCGGCCGGCATTTCGATCTATCCGCGTGAAGGCCTTGTCCTGGATACCCAGGGGCTCGAGCCGCGCGAGGGGGGTGTTTTCGTCCTGCCCGAGGCGATCGACGATCCTGCGGCGCGCTTTGCGCGCGCTGGCGCGCTGATGCGGGGCCTTGCCGAACGCGCCGAGGCCTGATCGCGGCCCGGTGCCGCCGGTCGGCCCCTTGGGGACGAGCGGTCGGCGCCGGCCTGGGCGCGGCCTGGGGCGGATGGCCCAAGGGCTGCTGCGGCGGTTCTGGCGGGCTCAGGTCCTGGGCGCTGGCGCCGGGGCGCGGCGGCGCTGCCTGGTTGCCCCCGCGCCCAGCAGGTCGGCCAGTTCGGCCTCTGCCTGGGGCGGCAGGTAGAGATAATCCCATTCGAACTGGCCTACACTGGCCAGCAGCCGCAGATCGTGGATCACGAGCCTTCCGTTTTCCAGCGTGCAGGTGCCTTCCTCGCGCAGCTCGCCCAGCATCCGGTTGGCATGGACAGGCGTCATGCCGCAGGCCTCGCCGATATCGGCCTGCGTCAGCGGCAGCGTGAAACCGTCGGTGCCGCACAGCTTGCGCGCGAACATGCGGGCAAAGATCTCGGCAAAGAAATTGGCGATGCGCGCCCGCCCGACCAGCCGCCCCACCCGGAACGCCCAATAGCGCTGGATCGCGGAGTCCATCAGCGAGATGCGCCAGAAGCAGTCGTAAAGATGCGGCATGGTCACGCGCATCTGTGCAATCCGGTCATGATGCAGGCGGGCGCATGTGATGGCGTTGAAGCTGTCGATGTCATGGTCGAGCCGGAACAGCATGAAGCTGGGCAGGTCGATGAAATCGCCGGGGATGTGCAGCGACAAAAGCTGCCTGCGCCCGGTCCAGTCGGCGCGAAAGCGCCCCGCAAAGCCGCTGGTCAGATAGGCGGCATGGCTCAGCGGCTCTCCGCGCAGGGTCAGGGCATGACGGGGCGGGATGGAAACCGGATCATCCTCAAGCGCCCGGACGAATACCTGATCTTCGGGGGTGAACAGATTGGGATAGGACTGATCCAGTGATATTCCAGCAGACACGTATTCCTCCGGTCGGGCGAGGTTGGCTGCTCGCTAACAGATTATCGACCCATATCCCATCATTTCCGTCAGGTCAGTCCCCTGACCGACTCCGCCGGACAGCCTGGCCCGCATCCGCAGGGCCGGCGGATCCATGAGGGCAGGGGGCGCGTTCACCTTTGGTATTCCCAAGCGAGGTCCGTCATGTCCAACCCCGATCCGTCCCGCCCCGCCAGCCCGCCCGGCCCGACCGCCGCCCAGCAGCGAGAGGCGATCGCCCGCTCGCATGAGCCCGATGATATCCACGGATCGGAAATCGCCGCGGCCCCCCTTGGGACCGATGCCGAGGCCGGCAGCACAGGCCCGGCCAGCGCCGCCCAGCGTGCCCATGCCGAGGCGATGATCCGCCAGAACGCCCCGGAGGCTTCGTCCGGCACGGCCGGCAAGCCCGACCCCGCGGCCAAGGGCTGACGCGGCGTCCCGCCCGCCTCAGCGCTGGCGGGCGGGGACGATGCGGCGGCTCAGCCTGGTTGACAGAAGCAGCGCCGTCAGGGCCAGGCAGATCACCGGCATCGGCTCGATCACCTTGCCGGACAGCAGCGCATGCAGGCCCGCCAGGGGAACGGCCAGATACACCAGCCGGTGCAGCCGCCGCCATGCGGCTGCGCCGAGCCGGCGGATGGAAAGGTTGTTCGATGTCAGCGCCAGAGGCGCCAGCGCCAGCGCCGCGCCCATCCCCAGCGTCAGCCAGGGCCGCTTGAGAATGTCGCGGCCCATCAGGGACCAGTCAAGACCCATGTCCAGAACGGCCCAGGCCGACAGGTGCGCGGCGGCATAGCTGGCCGCCAGCAGGCCGATAGGCCGGCGGAACCGTGCAAGATTGATCCGCGACAGCCGCGACACCGGCGTCAGCGCCAGCCCGGCGACCAGCAGATAGAGCGCCCAGTCGCCCAGCCGGTGTTCGATGGTCCGGACAGGATCGACGCCGAGCCGGCCCTGCATCAGGTCCAGAACGATCCATCCCGCCGGCACCAGCCCGATCGCCCAGACAAGCGCGATGGGCACACGGCGCAGGGCCGTGCTGATGCGGGCAGCCAAGGCGGGGTGCATCAGTAATCCCGCGCCAGGTCCATTCCCGCATAAAGCGAGGCCACCTGATCGGCATAGCCGTTGAACATCAGGGTCGGGCGACGGCCGCCCAGCAGCCCGCCGCCGATCCGCCGCTCGCTCGCCTGGCTCCAGCGCGGGTGATCGACATCGGGATTCACATTGGCGTAAAACCCGTATTCACGGGGCTGCAGCATGTTCCAGGTCGTCGGCGGGCGGGTGTCGGTCAGGGTGATGCGGGTGATCGACTTGGCCGACTTGAACCCGTATTTCCACGGCACCACCAGCCGGATCGGCGCCCCGTTCGCCACCGCCAGCGGCTTGCCATAGACCCCCGTCGCCAGCAGGGTCAGCGGGTGCATCGCCTCGTCCAGCCGCAGCGCCTCGACATAGGGAAAGTCCAGCACGCCGCGCCGCTGGCCCGGCATCTGCTCGGGCCGCAGGACCGAGGTGAAGGCCACCCATTTCGCCCCTGCCTGCACGCCCGCAGCCTTCAGCACCCCTGCCAGCGGGACACCGTTCCACGGGATCACCATGGACCAGCCCTCGACGCAGCGCAGGCGATAGATCCTGTCCTCGACCGCGCGGGCCGGGGCGATCTCGTCCAGGGCGCGGCTGCCGGGGCGGTCCACCAGACCGTCCACCTGCACCGACCAGGGCAGGGGCTGGAAGCTGCCGCCATATTCGGCCGGATCGGTCTTGCCGGTGCCGAATTCATAGAAATTGTTGTAGTGGGTGATCTCGTCCAGCGTATTGGGCTTGTCCTCGGCCGGCGCCCCTGCGGCCCCCGCGCCCTGCGGCAGCGCCAGCGTCGCGCCTGCCGCCGCCAGGAAAGCGCGGCGATTCATGAAGACCGCCTCGGGCGTCACGTCTGACCAGTCGAGCCTCATCGGTTCATCCTTCCAAGATGCCTGACCGGATGCCGGGCGCGCGGCCATTGTGGCCCTTGGGCCTGCGCAGCCAAGTGCCCATCGGCCCTTCCTGGCACACGCCCCTTCAAACCTGTGTGAGCCGGCGGCCGCCGCCCTGCCGCGCAAGGCGCCATGGCCCTTGTGCAAGGGACGGCCCCCCGACCCGCCGCTGCCCGCCCCGCCGGCGCCTGTCCTGCACGGTTTTCCGACTGGCCGGGCCGGGCGTTTCCGTTGGCAACACAATTGTCTGCAGCGCCCCGGCCGCCGGGGCGCGCCGCCCTGCCGGGCCATGTCCGGCCCCCTTGCCGCGGCATGGACAGCCTGTCGGGGGCCGGATGACCGTCCAGCGCGACATCATCTTGAAGGAGGCCGCGATGGGGCGATTTCTGCGCGACAACGGGCTGAGCATCGCCCTTGGGCTGCTGTTCCTGGGCAGCCTGGCCGGCATGATCCTTGCCGGCTGGCACCAGGACATCGACGAGGCGCTGCGCGACGGTGCGCCTCTGCCCACGCTCGGCGGCTATATCGTCAGCGCGGGCTTTGTGTCGGCGCTGTTCGAGAACTGGGAAAGCGAGTTCCTGCAGATGGGCGTCTATGTCGTGCTGACGGCGATGCTGTTCCAGCGCGGCTCGGCCGAATCGCGCGACCCCGATGATCCGGGCCGCGGCAATGACCAGCCCGGCCCCGGCATCGGCGGCTGGCTTTACGCCCATTCGCTGGGGCTGGCGCTGGGCGCGCTGTTCATCCTGTCCTTCGTGCTGCACCTGCTGGGCAGCTGGCGCGACTTTCTAGAGGAAGCCATGCGCGAGGGCGAGGCGCCGCAGACAATGTGGCAATATCTCGGCTCATCCCGGATGTGGTTCGAATCGATGCAGAACTGGCAGTCCGAGTTTCTGTCCACGGGGGTTCTGGTGCTGCTGTCCATCATCCTGCGGCAAGTGGGATCGCCCGAATCCAAGCCTGTCCAGGCCCCGGACGCGCAGACGGGCGGCTGACCGCCTGCCCCTTGGCCCTGCGCCCCGGCTTCGCTAAGTCCGGTGCAAGCCAGGGGACGATGAGCATGGACAAGACTTTCGACGCCGCCGCCGCCGAGGCGCGGATCGCCGCGCAATGGGAACGCACCGGCGCCTTTGCCGCCGGGGCCAATGCAAGACCGGGGGCGCCGGCCTTTTCCGTGGTCATCCCGCCGCCCAACGTCACCGGCAGCCTGCATATCGGGCACGCGCTGAACAACACGCTGCAGGACATCCTGGTGCGCTGGCACCGGATGCGCGGCCATGACGTGCTGTGGCAGCCGGGGCAGGATCATGCCGGCATCGCCACGCAGATGGTCGTCGAGCGCAAGATGGCGGCCGAGGGCAAGCCCCCGCGCAAGGACTGGAAGCGCGAGGATTTCACCGCCGAGATCTGGAAGTGGAAGCAGGAATCGGGCGGCACGATCATCGGCCAGCTCAAGCGCCTAGGCGCCAGCCTCGACTGGGACCGCAATGCCTTTACCATGTCCGGCGCCCCCGGCGCCCCGGCGGGCGAGGAAGGCAATTTCCACGACGCCGTGATCCGCGTCTTCGTGGACCTGTATGACAAGGGGCTGATTTACCGCGGCAAGCGGCTGGTCAACTGGGACCCCCATTTCGAGACCGCGATCAGCGATCTCGAGGTCGAGAACCGCGAGGTTCCCGGCCATATGTGGCATTTCAAGTATCCGCTGGCCGGCGCCGAGACGTATGAATATGTCGAACGCGACGCCGACGGAAACGTGACGCTGCGCGAGACGCGCGATTATATCGCCATCGCCACGACGCGGCCCGAAACCATGCTGGGCGACGGCGCGGTGGCGGTTCATCCCGACGATGCGCGCTATGCCCCCATCATCGGCAAGCTGGTGGAAATCCCGGTCGGGCCAAAGGAACACCGCCGCCTGATCCCGATCATAACCGACGAATACCCCGACCCGCATTTCGGATCGGGCGCGGTCAAGATCACCGGGGCGCATGACTTCAACGACTATGGCGTCGCGCAGCGCAACGGTATCCCGCTGTATGCGCTGATGGACGGCAAGGCGCGGATGCGGTCGGACGGGCTGTCCTATGAGGAATCGGCCATGATCGCGGGTCAGATCGCGCGGGGCGAACGCGAGGCTGGCGATGTCAGCCAGATCAACCTCGTCCCCGAGGATCTGCGTGGCCTAGACCGCTATGAGGCGCGCAAGGCTGTCATCGACCAGATCAACGCCGAGGGGCTGGCGGTCTGGTATCTGCACAAGGAAATCGACAAGGAAACCGGCGCCGAGCATCTGGAACGCCGCCCGCTGGTGGACGCCAAGCCGATCATGCAGCCCTTCGGCGACCGGTCGGGCGTGGTGATCGAGCCGATGCTGACCGACCAATGGTTCGTGGACACGGCCAAGATCGTGCAGCCCGCCATCGACGCGGTGCGCGAGGGGCGCACCCGGATCATCCCCGAGCAGCACGAGAAGGTCTATTTCCACTGGCTCGAGAATATCGAGCCTTGGACGATCAGCCGCCAGCTTTGGTGGGGGCATCAGATTCCGGTTTGGTATGGGCCCAAGCTGCATGATGGCGCCGACCGCACCAAGCTGCGCTTCAGCGATATCGTTGACGCGAAAGGGCAGCAGTTCTGCGGCCCTTCATGGAACGAAGTGTCTGAAGCGGCTCGGCAGTACTACGGTCCTAACGTCCAGATTGACGAAACGCAGCACGGCCATGAGGGTGTGCTGCCCGGTTTTCCCCCGTCGGCTCTGCCGGGTGCTGGGGGCGGGGGGTTTGGGAACGACGACACACTTCGTCGAGTGCGGATCGAACGCGACCCCGACGTCCTCGATACCTGGTTCTCGTCCGGCCTGTGGCCCATCGGCACGCTCGGCTGGCCTGAACAGACCGATGAACTCAAACGCTATTTCCCCACCGACACGCTGATCACCGGGTTTGACATCATCTTCTTCTGGGTCGCCCGGATGATGATGATGCAGCTGGCGGTGGTGGATCAGGTGCCGTTCCGGAACGTCTATGTCCACGGGCTGGTGCGCGACGAAAAGGGCGCCAAGATGTCCAAGTCCAAGGGCAACGTCATCGACCCGCTGGACCTGATCGACGAATACGGCGCCGACGCGCTGCGCTTTACGCTGGCCTCCATGGCCGCGCAGGGGCGCGACCCCAAGCTGGGGCCGAAACACGTCGAGGCGAACCGCAACTTCGTCACCAAGATCTGGAACGCCGTCCGCTTTGCCGAGATGAACGGCGTCTTTCCCGGCGCGCCCACCCGCCCCGACCCCCAGCACACCGTCAACCGCTGGATCATGGGCGAGACGGCGCGCGTCCGGCTGGCGCTGGACGAGGCGCTTGAAGCCTATCGCTTCAACGATGCGGCGCTGAGCCTTTACGGCTTTGTCTGGGGCAAGCTGTGCGACTGGTATGTCGAGCTGGCCAAGCCGCTGTTCGACGGCGACCATGCCGCGGAAACCCGCGCCACCATGGCCTGGGTGATCGAGCAGGCGATCACCATGCTGCACCCGGTCATGCCCTTCGTGACCGAGGAAATCTGGGCGCTGACCGGCACGCGGGGCAAGATGCTGGTGCATGGCGACTGGCCCGAATACGGGGCGGAGCTGATCGACGAGGCGGCTGACCGGCAGATGAACTGGGTCATCGGGCTGATCGAATCGGTGCGGTCGGCCCGCGCACAGATGGGTGTGCCGGCCGCCGCCCGGCTGGACCTGATCGTGACCGAGGCCGACGAGGCCGCCCGTGCCGCCCTGGCGGCCAATGGGCCGCTGATCGAACGGCTGGCGCGGGTGAACGCCCCCCGTGACGGGGCGGCGGGGCGCGGCATGATCGCCGTTGCGGCGCCCGGCGCGTCCTTTGCGCTGCCGATCGGCGATGTGATCGACGCCGGCGCGGAAAGCGCGCGGCTGGAAAAGGCATTGGGCAAGGCCGACAAGGATGCCCAAGGGCTGCGCGCGCGCCTGTCCAATCCTCGCTTTGCCCAGAATGCCGAGCCGGAGGTGATCGAGGAAACCCGCGCCCGTCTGGCCGAGCTGGACGAGGACATCGCCCGCATCCGCGCCGCGCTGCAGCAGCTCAAGGCCCTTTAGGGAAACACGCGATGCACTGGTTCGAACGGATCGCCCTGCGCCGCACCGACGAGGCCGCCGCAAAGGGGCAGTTGTCGGGCCTTGCGGGCGAGGGGCGGCCGCTCGACCCGGTGCGGCTGCGCGAATCGGCCGATGACGTGTTGCACCGGATGATGGCCGATGGCGGCTTTCTGCCGCCCGAGATGCAGCTGGCCAAGGATATCGCCGTCCAGCGCGCCGTGATGGATCAGATCGAGGATGAGGCCGAGCGCCGCGCCTTGGGGCGGCGAATCGCGCTGATGGAGCTCAAGCGCGGCGTCATGGCCGATGCGCGCAGGCGCTCTGCCCGCGGATAAGCCGTCCGCCCGGTGTTTGTCAGCACTGCACCGGGGCCGGGGTGCCGTCAGGCACGGGCGGGCATCTGCCGCCGCCGCCCCGGCCGGTTCATCCACAGGAATGACAGCAGCCACAGCGCGGCGATTGTCCATATGTCGATGCAGATCCGGCGCAGCGCCCCTGCGCCCGGCGGGTTCATCGCCAGCGCATCGCCCAGCACCGAAAGCAGCACGCAGGCGACGAACGAGAACAATCCTCCGCGGCCGATCAGCGCCGCGGCCCGGCCCAGCCGCGTGCCCGCCATCATCGCCAGCGCAGGCGCACAGGGAACCGCAACCAGCCAGCTTGCGGCGATGATCGCCGCGAAGCGGACCCCGTCGAGCGACCATTTGTCCACCACCCCGACCGCGTTCCACATCACGTCTGCCAGCCGCTTGCCCCCCGGACCCAGCCGCCACAGCGCCGCCATGCCCAGGCTGTAGAGCGAGACGCCAGCGGCCAGGGCCGTGATCCAGCCCGCCCGGCGCAGCAGCGCAGGCATGAAGCGGCGGCGGAACGCGCCCATCGCCACGCCGGCAAAGAACAGCATCTGCCAGCCGAAGGGATTGAACAGCAGCCCGCCCTCGACCCGCTGATTGGGCAGCGCCGCGTTCAGCGGCACCGCCGCCAGCCACAGCGCGAGCGAACCCGCACCGAACCACAGGGGCCTGTTCAGCAGCATCGGAACCGTAACCGGCGCCAGCCCCAGCAGGATGACATACAACGCCAGCACGTCCAGCAGGTTCGGCTGCATCCACAACAGGGCCAGCGTGCCGATATAGGGCAGCGGATATGTCACGATCCAGCGCGCATATTCGGACCAGATCGCGGTATGGTTCAGGCCCAGCGCGAACAGCCCCCGCGACAGCAGCGCCAGCAGCACCCCGCCGATCACCAGCGCCAACCAGACCTGCGCGGCCCGGCGCAGAAAGCGCCACTGGGCGGTCCGCCGGCCGTCCTGCGCCTCGACCTTGATCCAGACCAGCCCGACCAGAAACCCCGACAGCAGGACGAACAGCTCGGCCGCGTCGAACACCGCGAAATTGCCCAGCGTGAACTGGCGCAGCCAGCCCAGCGGCATGTGGTTCAGCATGATGCAAAGCAGCGCATAGCCGCGCAGCATGTCCAGCCAGGCGATCCGGCTCATCGGGGCAGGGCGGCCCAGGCGGCGAGCAGATGGGGATCGGATAGCAGGGCAGCCTTTTCGCCGCGGTCCAGGAATGACAGCGCCTCGGCCTGCGAGGATGCGGCGGCGATCTTGGCGGCCGCGGCGATCGCGGGCAGCCGCTCGGCCGCCGGACGCGCCGGCAGCGGCGCCAGCAGCGCCCTGTGGCGCGCCATCGCCGCCGGATCGGCGCCAAGCGCCAGCGTCGCCGAGCCGTCCTGCCGAAGGCGGCGGATCTGCGCGCCCGAGGCAACCAGCAGCTCGGGGGTCTGCCGTTCCTCGGGGGTGACCAGCAGGCCCGCCATCCGCGCCCAGCGTCCGAACACGGGCGAGGCTGTCCAGCGCGAGATCGCCGGCGACAGGATCAGCCCGGCCAGGATGGGCGACAGCCAGATCAGCTGGCCCGGCGACAGCATCGCCACGACGGCCAGCACCGCCAGCCCCGAGGCGACATGGATCCAGTGCCGGCTGAGAACCAGCCGCCAAGGCGGCATCGAGCCCTTGCGGACCTGGCTTTCCCAGCCCGAGTTGCGGCCGCGCAGGATCTCGGCGATCTGGCGGGTCTGGATCAGCATCTGGACGGGCGCGATCAGGGCCGACAGCACCGTTTCGAACAGGGCCGAGGCAAGGATACGCGAGCGTCCGCCCGCATTGGCCGCCAGCGGCCGCCGCCAGGCGCGGATCACGGCGACGAATTTGGGCACCAGCAGCAGCCCCATGGCGGCGGCCAGAAGCCATGTCATCCGGGTTGAATCGAATGTCGGCCAGTCGGGGAACAGCTGATAGCTGTTGGGGAAATATTCGGGCTTTGACAGGATCACCTTGGCGGTCAGCGCCAGCCCGACCAGGATCATCGCCAGCCAGACCGGGCTCATCAGGAAGCCAAGGATTCCGATGGTGAAATGCACCCGGCTGATCCAGCTGAAGCCCCTTGCCCCGATCAGCCGCAGATGCTGCAGGTTGCCCTGCGCCCAGCGCCGTTCGCGCACCGCCATGTCCAAGAGCGTCGGGGGGCTGCCCTCATAGCTGGCGCGCAGGTCCCAGTCGAGCCGGACCTTCCAGCCCGCCCGGCGCAGCAGCGCCGCCTCGACGAAGTCATGGGACAGGATGGTGCCGCCGAAGGGCGGATTGCCCGGCAGCTCGGGCAGGCCGCAGCAGGCCGCGAAGGCCCGCACCCGGATCATCGCGTTATGGCCCCAGAAGTTGCCGTCATCCCCCGACCATGCAGCAACGCCGCGGGCGATGGGCGGCCCATAGACGCGGCCGGCGAACTGGATCACGCGGGAAAACAGTGTCTGCCCGCCGACCAGCATCGGGATCGTCTGGATCAGCGCCAGCGCCGGGTCGGCCGACATCCGCGCGCTCATCTCCCGGATCACGGTGCCGCCGACCACGCTGTCGGCATCCAGCACCACCATCTGGTCATAACACCCGCCCCAGCGGCGCACGAACTCGGCGATGTTGCCTGCCTTGCGGCCGGTGTTGTCGGTCCGGCGGCGATACCAGACCGGCAGGGGGCAGGTCTCGCGCAGCGCGGCCACGGCCAGCGTCTCGGCCGCGAAGAAATCAGGATCGCGGCTGTCGGACAGCACGAAGATTTCCGCCCGGTCCGCCATGCCGGCCGCCGCCAGCTCGTCCGCCAGCGCCGCCAGCAGGCCCATGCTGTCGGCCGGATCCTCGTGATAGACGGGCATGACCACCGCGATGCGCGCCTCCCCCGGATCGGCCGGAGTCTGCGGTTGCTGCGCGATCAGCCCGGCCAGAAGCGAGCAGAAGCTGAACCCCACCCAGCCGAATGTCAGCGTGAAGAACACCAGCAGCGCCCATTGCAACGGCTGCACCTGGCCGCCGAAGACCAGCAGCATCTGCCAAAAGCCCAGCGCCACGATCAGCGCGCAGCCTCCAAAGGCGATCAGCCGTGCCAGAAGGACGGATGGGGCAGGCCGCTCGCGCGCGGGGCCGGGGGGCGGGGGGGCCGCAAAATCCTGGACTGGCATGGCCAGGGGCGCCTCGGGGGGGACCGGCGGCAAGAAGGCGCGGTCGCCCGCAGCGCCGGACATGGGCGCAGAACCTGCGGCGCGCGTTGCCGTTCCCGCCTGCAAAGCCGCGGTGCCTGCCCAGCCCGGATCGGCCGCCTGTTCGGGGTTCACGGCGTTATTCCCTGGTCCAGCGATAGAGCCAGGTCTCGCTCATGCGGACATTGCCGCTGTCGAGGCGCGCGGTCAGTTCGGCCAGCTCGGCCCGTTCGGGCCGGAACTCGAAGGCAAGGCGCATCACCCCCGCCTCGGGCAGGCGCATGACATAGGCATGGTCAATGGCCCCGTCCGAGGCGGTCACGCTGGCGACCGGATCGGGCTGATCGACAAAGGGCGCAAGGTCATAGTCGATCAGGAAGCTGCGCGTTGCGCGGCCGTTAACGGCCAGCCCCGATCGGGTCTGCACCACCTGGGCGATCGGCGTTCTGGGCGCGGGCGCCATGCCGATTGCCATGCGGTAGGCGAAATCATGCCGCACCCCTGCGGCGAGCGGCTGGGCCGGCTGCCAGAAGCTGACGATATTGTCGTTGAATTCGGTATCGACCGGGATCTCGATCAGCACCACGCTGCCCTGGCCCCAGTCGCCCTCGGGGGCGATCCAGGCCGAAGGGCGGTCCTGATAGCGCGTCTCGGCATCCTCAAAGGACGAAAAGCGCCGGTCCCGCTGCATCAGGCCGAAGCCGCGGGGATCGCGATCCGAAAAGGCGGAAATCTGCAGCGCCGCCGGGTTCGACAGGCTGCGCCACAGATGCTCGCCCCCGCCGGTCACCATCTGAAGGCCGTCGCTGTCATGAACGCCGGGCCGGTAATCATCGACATTGCCGCGATCGCCCGGCCCGAACCAGAACATCGAGGTCAGCGGCGCAATGCCCGCATCCGCCATCTCGCGCCGCGGGAACAGCGCAAGGCGCGTGTTCACGACCGTATCGGTCCCCGGCGTCAGCACGAATTCATAGGCGCCGGCCACCGACGGGCTGTCCAGCAGTGCCAGAACCGTGAGCGATTCGCTGTCCGGCGTCGGGCTGGTGATCCAGAACTCGCGAAAGGCGGGAAACTCCTCGCCCTGGGCGCTGCCGGTCCCGATCGCCAGTCCGCGCATCGACAGGCCATAGACATTACCGCGGCCGATCACGCGGAAATAGCTGGCCCCCTGGAACACCGCCAGCTCGTCCAGTAGGCCGGGGCGGTTGAGCACCGTGCGCAGGCGGAACCCCGACCAGCCCATGTCGCCGGGCGCCGCCTTTGCCGCATCGGGCGGAAAGCCGTTCGGGGAAAATTCGAACACCGAAGGGTCGAACGGCAGGTTCCGCGGAACGCCGTTCTCGACCAGGTTGATCCGCACCGGCACGTTGAAAAGCATCCCCGGCGGCAGCAGATCAAGGCCGAAGCGGCCCAGATCCCGCCAGGGATCGGCCTCGCGCCTGAAGCGGATACCGCGATAGGCATCATAGCCCAGATCGGCGAAGGGCGGCTCCAGCCTTTCCTGCGGCGGGGCAAAGCCGGCGCGCGCCAGATCGGCGGCCAGCCGCGCGACCTCCTCAAAGCCGAAGGGCGCGGCCGTCTGGGCGCGCGCCCCGACCACCCCGCCGGCCAGCGCCGCGGTCATCGTTCCCAGAAAGACTCGACGTTCCACGGTGACCCCGCCCTTACAAATGCCTTCGGTTGTTAGTCAAAGCCGGGTCAGCCTGCAAGAATGCTGTCAGCAGCCCTGCTGCCCGCCGCATGGGCTGGCGGGCAGCAGGGTAATTGGAATGATGCCGATGGCGGCAGATGCCTCGAATCCAGCCTGTCCGGGATTTCCCCTCAGGGCGGCGCGCCCGTCAGGCACGGGATCAGGCAGTCCGCGGGCATGCCCGGATGCGGCGCCCTTGTCTTGCCGGTGGCGCCATCCCGGGCGCCTTTTGCGATGACTATTCTGCCGCGGCCCTGGGCAAGACGGCCCAGCGCCTGCCGGAGAGCGATTCGCCCGCAAGAGCCTGCGTTGTTCCGCCGGCCGGCGCCACAGCGCGGCGGCCGGCGGGCTGATCGGCGCCCACAGGCCGCCCCCTGCATCTGCACCCTGGCCTGAGGCGAATCCCCTGCTGCGGGGTGGTCAGTAATCCCTTTCATAGAACAGCCCGAGCGTGCTTTCCCCGTCGCTGGCCATCGACCCGCGCGCCGTCACCTTGTCGTTCACGTCGAGGTTGAGGTTGATGCGCGACTTGCCGTCCGCGTCCACCGACACGTCGGTATAGACATTGCGCGAGATGTATTTCCCCGCCCTGACCGAGACATTGCCCTCATCATCGGTCGCCAGGTCCAGATCGTCCAGCCCGACCGAATTGCGCAGGCTCGACACGATGCCCTCGCTGCCCCGGCCGGCCAAGACGGCGACGGCATTGGCCAGCTGCGCCGCCTGCAGGGCCGAGATGCTGTCCAGCCCCCGCCCGAACAGCAGATGGGACAGCACTTCCTCCTGCGGCAGTTCGGGATCGGATTCGAAGGTAATGTCGGGGTCGCGGATGTCGCCGTCCACGATGATGCGGGTGGTGATCGAATCCTGCACGGTCTGCGCGACCAGCCGCAGCACCGGGACCATGCTGCCCTGCAGCTCGATCAGCCCCTCGGTCATGTCGAAGCGCTTGCCCAGCAGGTCGATCCGGCCGCGGATCAGCTCAAGCTGCCCCACCGGGATCATGGCGCGCGCATTGCCCGTCAGGCGCAGCGCGCCGCCCAGCTCGGCATCGATTCCCCGGCCGCGCACAAAGACCTGGTGGGGGGCGTTGATCGTCAGGTCCAGCCGGGCCGGATTGGCGGGCGGCGTCGCCGGGGGTGCGGTCATGCCGGCGATGCGGCTGTCGGCAGAGGGAAACGGCAGCAGCCCGGCCTTGGCGCGGGTCGCGCGCACGGGGGGGCGGTCCTTCAGATGGACCATGTCGGGGATCGTCTTGGCGCCGCCGAACCCGCTCGCGGGGATGCGGATCTCTGTCTCGCCCAGGTTGATTGTTCCCGATACCAGCGGCCCCTGCGCCGGATCGCCCGAGATCCGCACCGTGCCATCAACCGTCGTCTGATAGAGGTTCGGATCGCGCAGCGTGACGCCGTCCAGCCGGGCCGTCAGGTCCAGCCGCGTGCCGCCGCGCAGGTCCACCGGGCCGCTGACCGTCAGACGCCCGCCCCCCGAGACATTGCCCGAGGCATTGACCTGGATGAGGCCGCCGTTCAGCTCGGCGCTGCCCGACAGGTTTTCCACCCGCAGGCCCAGCTTGGGATCGGAAAGCTGGGCATCGGGCAGCCTGACCCGCCCGGTCACATTGGCCAGCGAGGGCGCACCGTTCAGCCGCAAATCGAAATCGACCGGGCCTTCGATGGACCGCACGCGCAGCAGCGGATTGACCAGCGCGGCATCGCTGACACCCGAGACGCGGATATCGGCCGATGAAAGGTTGCGCGCCACCGATCCGGCGATGTTTGCCCGCGTCCCGCCGGGGGCGGTGGCGGCCAGGTTCACCTCATAGGCGGCGGCGCCCTGGCGGACGGTTCCCTTGACCGTGGCGGGGCCGGGCAGGCCCGGCACCAGCAGCGCCAGATCGGACAGCCCGGCATCCACGGCCAGCCCCGTTCCGGGATTGCCGTTCGCCGCGATGCGCAGCTGCCCGTTCGCGGCGTTCATCCGCTCCAGCGTGATCGCCCCCTGGGACGAGCGAACCGCCGCCAGGTCAAAACGCGTCTGCCCCGACAGCAGCGGATCGAGTTTGGCATTGCCGACCCGCAGCCCGCTGGCCGTCCCCTCGGCCGTGATCCGGCGCCCATCGCCGGCGTCGGTCAGACGGGCGCGGGCATCGACCGACCCGCCGATGCCGCGGCCAAGGAATGCAAGGCTCTGGGCCTTCAACGCTGCGGTCAGGTCGGTCCCCCGGGCTGCGAGCTTGCCCTGCGCCGAGGCGCTGAGCCGGGCGTTCTCGGCCCTCGCCTGCTCGATGGTCAGGATGCCGCCCTGTTCGCTGCCGCGCAGCGTCAGCCGCGTGGGGCCGGCCAGTGCCGCATCGGCCTGGGCCTGGCCCAGCGACAGGTCATTGGCCGTCCCGTCCACCGCCAGCCGCCGCACGCCGGTGCCGTCATCGCCAAAGCTGCCTTTTGCATCGATCGATCCGCGCCAGCCCAGCCCCAGTGCCGACAGGTCAGCCAGGTCCACCGATCCGCGCAGGTCGGTGCGCCCGCCCCCGACCGTCCCGGTCAGTTCGGCCCTGGCCTTGGGGTTGTCGATCGCGGCGCGGCTGATGTCCAGCACACCGTTCCGTTCGGTCCCCCGCACGTTCAGCCGGGTTTCCCCCGACAGCATCCCGTCCATGTTGCGCTGTCCCAGCGACAGGTCCTGCCCGGTGCCGTCCAGCGCGATCACCCGCGTGCCGGTGCCATCGTCGGTCACGCTGCCGTCAAGCCGCAGCGCCCCGCGCCAGCCCCGCCCGAAGGCAGCAAGCGAGCGGATTTCGGCATTGCCGGTCAGGTTCGTTCCCGTGTCTGCCAGCAGCCCCTGCACATGGGCTGCCATCTGCTCATTGGTCAGGCGCAGGTCGCGGATGGTGATCGCCGATCCCTTCTGTTCCGCCGACAGGCGGAAATCGGTGGTCCCGGTCAGCGCGCCGTCCACGTCCTGCTGCCCCAAGCGCAGATCCTTGCCGGTGCCGGTCGCCTCGATCACCCGCACCCCGCCGCGTTCGCTGGCATTGGCGCTGGCCTTGAGCGAGCCTTGCAGCCCCATCCCGAAGGCGCGCAGATCGGGCACGTCGAGATTCAGCGCCGCATCCAGCGCGCCCGCGGCAAAGCTGCCCTTGCCATCCGCCGTGATCTGCGGATTGGCCAGGCGCAGCGTCTCGACCGCAAAGGCCCCGTCCTTTTCCTGCGCGATGGCGGTCAGGCTGGTGCGGCCCTTCAGGGCCGTGTCGAGCCGCTCGACCCCCAGCGCCAGATCCGTCGCCTCGCCGGAAAGGGTGATCCGGCGCCCGCCCTCGGCCCCTGTCATCGCCGCCTCGGCGGTCAGGGCGCCGGCCATCGCCGGATCGGCATCGGTCAGGCTGGAGAGCCGGAGGCTTGCCTTGAGGTCGGAGGCCGCGCTGGAAACCAGCCCCTGCGCCCGGGCGGTCAGGCGCTGCGCGTTCACCGTCAGATCGCGGATATCGATCCCGCGTTCGTCCCGGCGGGCGCTGAGGACGATGCTGGACTGCCCGCCCAGCAGACGGTCGATCTGCGGCTGGTTTACGGTGATGTCATCGCCGGTGATCTGCGCCTCGGCGTCAAAGCCGTGCGTCAGCACCGTGTAAAGCCCGCGCATACGGGCATGCGCCCTGCCGGCCAGCGGCCGCCCCGCCAAGGTGGACAGGCGATCCAGCGCGCCGAGATCGGCATCAAGCTCACCCGACAAGGTGATGCCCGACCGCAGCCCGTCGGCGCGGATATCGCCCTTCAGGCCGAAGCCCTCGCCCCTGATGGTCAGCCCCGACAGGTCAAGCGCGTTGCCCTGGGCCAGATCAAAGCCCGTCTCGCCGCTGATGGCCGTGCCGAGCGCCTGCTGCAGGCCCGCATCGGCCAGTGCCAGCCCCTCGATGCCGAAGCGCAGCCGGCCCAGCGCCTGGACGGGGTTGCCCTCCACGATGGCCACGGTGCCGCCCCCGTCAAGGGTCAGCGCGCCGATCCGGTTGCCGTTCTGGGCGACATCCCCCAGGCGCCCGGTCAGCGTCCATGCGTCCGAGCGGGCCGCGTCATAGCCGATCTGAAGGCTGCCCGAATGGACATAGGTCGGCTCGCCTCCAAAGGGCAGGCGCACGGGCAGCGTGGGTGCCCCGGCATCCTGGCCCAGCTTCATCTGCAGGGCCACCGCCTGCGGCGCGCCCTTGTCATTGGTGCTGACCGATCCGGTCAGGTCCAGCGCCTCGGTATGGACCAGCAGCGAGGGGACCGAGATGCGCCCGCTCTCGCCCCGCCAGCCCTCGGCCTCGAGCCGCGAGGTGGTGCCGAAGAAAGGCCGGTTGTCGGGGGGCAGCAGGCTGGCCACGTCGCCGCTGAGCTGCAGCCGGAAGGCCGTGCCGGGGGTGCCGTCAGGCCCTGCCTGCGCGGCGGCCGAGGCGCGCCCGGTGACGCGGTCCACCCCGTCGGTCGCCAGTTGCAGGTCAACCCCGAACTGCCGCAGCGGTCCTTCGCCGCTGATCCGCGCCTTGACCGCCGGGCGGTCGTTAAGCTTGACGATATTGGCGAAAAGCCCGCCCTCTTCCTCGTCCAGCGCCAGATCGAGCCGCAGATTGGTGGTCGCGTTGGAATAGGCGGTGTCCAGCGCAAAGACGCCGTGCTTGCCGTCCACGCGGTTGATCGCCAGCCGGGCCGCGCCCTCGCCCCCTGCCAGGTTCATCGAGCCGTCGATCGAGACATCCGCCGCCTCGCCGAAGACAGGCTGCCCGATCGACACGCGCCCGGCAGCGATGCGGTCGATGGTGATGCCGACCGGCAGCGTCGGCAACGCGAATTCGCGCACCTCGGCGGTGCGGGCGCGGCTCTGGCCGGCGGGCAGGCGCGGCAGCACGATCTCCTCGGCCGACAGCTCCTGAATCTCGATCCGCCGGGCGAACAGGGCCGAGCGGTTCCACTGGATCGCGCCGTTGCGCAGGGTGATCCACACCCCGTCGGCATCCGCGATGGTCAGTTCGGCAAAGGTCGCGCGCGAGGACAGCGCGCCTTCAAAGCCGCGGATGATCACCTGCCGGCCGGCGCCGGACAGGTTGCGTTCCAGAAAGCGGGTGATGAAGCCCTTGTCATCCTCGGCCGACAGCGCGGCCGCAGCGGCAGCGATGTCGCGGCCGGCGGCATCCGCGCCGCTGTCGGTCCCCTGGGCCGCGGCCGGCGGCGGGACAGGGGCGTCCTGCGCGATCGCCGGGCCGGGCAATGCCACGGGCAGCGACAGGGGCAGGGCCAAAGACAGGGCCAGCAGGATGCGTTTCATCAGAATGCCTGTCCCAGTCCGAGATAGAATTGAACGCCCTCGCCCGTGTCGCCCGCGACCGGGCCGGCGATGTCCAGCCGGATCGGGCCGATGGGCGTCTTGTATCGCACCCCCAGCCCCGCGCCGGCGTGCCAGTCGGTGTCCCCGCCAAAGCCGCTGTCCGTCCAGACCTCGCCGGCATCGGCAAAGGCGACGATGCCGATCTTTTCGCGCACCTGCATGCGCAACTCTCCGGTGACGTTCGCCACGCTCATCCCCCCGGTCTTGACCGGGCCATCGGGCCCCTGGATCACCTGCGCGCCCAGCGATTCATAGGGCTGCCCGCGCACCGAACCGCCGCCCCCCGAATAGAACAGGTAATCGCGCGGCGTACGGGCAAGATCGGATCCCAGGATCGAGCCGGCGCGTGCCCTGCCGGCCAGGGTGAACCGCTCGGCCGCGCCGAAGCTGCGATAGGCCCGCCCCTCGCCCACCATGCGCAGCCCGCTGCCCGTGTCGCCCAGCCCCAGGAAGGGGGTGGCGGTGGCCGCCAGCCAATAGCCGCGCCGCGGATCGGTCGTCTCGTCCTTGCGCCGGTCCAGCGTCAGGCTGGCGGGCAGGGCCAGCACGGTGAAATCCTCGGTTCCCGCGTCGTCCACCACGCGCGAGCGGCGGTATTCCAGCCGCGTCTCGCCCAGCACCCGGTCATTGGGCATCCAGGACAGCCCCACGCCCAGAACGCCCAGGTCTAGGTCATAATCCTCCTCGCGCAGCCGTTCGGTGCGGGCATCGACAAAGCCGGTCACGTCGGGATGGATGGTCGCGGGACGGTCCAGCCGGATGCCCAGCTTGTAATCGCGCCCCGAGGTGCCGGACCCCATGTCCTTGACCTCTGCATCCACGCGCAGCCGCTCGCCCCCGCCCAGCAGGTTCCGGTGCAGCCAGTAGCCGCTGACCGCCGCGCCATCGACGCTGGATATCTCGAACCCGCCGCCGATCCGGCGCAGCTTCTGCTCGATGACGGTCAGCTTGACATCCAGCGCATCGCCGGGGCCGAGAACCGGGGCTTCTTCCAGGGTGATCGCCGAGAAGATGCCCGACCGGCGCAGCCGCTTGCGCACCTCCTCGAGCTTGTCGGGATCATAGCGCTGACCTTCGGGAAAGCCCGCGATCTTGAGCAGGCGGCGCGTGGAAAGGCGCTTGTTGCCGCTTGCCGCCAGCTGCCCGAACCGCACGAGCGGACCGGGGGTGAGGGCGATGCGGCTTTCCACGCTGTGCGCCTCGTGGTCGGCGATGATGTCGGTCGATGCGACATCGGCCTTGGCGTGGCCCTGCTCGCGCCAGCCCGTGACCCCGGCGCGCGCCGCGCTTTTCATGTCCGAGGTGCGCGCCACCTCGCCCCGGCGATAGCCCGAGGGCAGCGCGGTGCCCGGTGCCACCGGCGCGATCTCGGCGCGGGTATAATGAAAGGGGCTGCCGGGATCGACGGTGACGACGACCTGATGGACAAAGCGGGGCGCGTCCAGCGGCGCGATGCCTGCCGCCTCGACCCCGTCCAGCCGGATGTCGATGACGGCGTCATAGCGCCCCTCGTCGAACAGAGTGCCCAGCAGGCGCGAATAATCGGCCCGCGCGGCCGCCAGCATGTCCTGCCCGCTGCTGCGCCCTTCGGCCAGCGCGCCGGTCAGAAGCGAGGTCTGGCGCAGCTTTCGTGCCAGGGCCGCATCGTTGTCGGTGACGCGGAACACCAGATCGACCGGCGCATTGGCAACCCTGTCGCCGCCGCCGAAAAGCCGCGACAGCGGCGAGGATGCCGATGATGCCGACCCCGATCCCGACCCGGACACCCCGCCCGATGCCGAGCCGGACGCGGCTCCTTGCGTGCCGGTCTGCGCGCCTGCGCCCGCCGTCAGCAGGCACCCTGCCGCCGCCGCCGCGACCCCCCTGGTCCACCAGTTTGCCATCTGCCTGCCCGCTCGTGCCCGTTATGCCGGTGCCTGTCGTTGGCCTGTTGTGGCAAAGAAAAGGCAGCCGCGCTACCCTGAACGATGCAGCGCAAGGCATCCGGCACCCCTGGGCTGTCGGCCAAGCTGTTGAGCAGTGGCGATTTTTGCCGGCGCCGGGCGCGTCCTCACGCAGAAGTCAAGAGCGTTGGGAAAAACCAGGGGGGAACCCATTACCGCCGAGCGGGTTGGGATGATGCAGCACAGCCTGCGATCCGCAATGTCAAGTATAAAGTTTGTCCAATGTCCGGTTTTCGTCACCTGCCCGCCTTCGCCGCCCTTGCCGTGACGCTGCTGTGCGCGCCCGTCGCCCAGTCCTCTGTCGAGCCTGCGGTGCTTCAGTCTGCGCCCATCAAGGGCTGGACGGCGGTTGCCGGGCTGACGGGGCCGGCCGTCCTTGAACTTGCGCGCACGCTGCCCCTTTCGGCCGAGGCGAGCAGCGACCAGCCTTGGTGCGACAGTGCCGCCGCGGTCGCCCATTCCCTGCGCTCCGAATTCGACGAACAGCCCGTCACGCACCGGGCCGACGGCACGCAGCTGTGGGGCTCCGATCTGATGGGAACCTGGACGCTCGTGCTGGGCCGCAATGATGGCACGCAATGCGTTATCGCATCGGGAATCGGCTATCAGGACGGAACCAATCCGCTCGCGTTCTACGCCAAAGTCGATCTGGGCTGAGCGGGCTGCCCCGCAGGCCGCGCCTGCATCTGCAGAACATGCTGCAAAGCGCGTTGCCTTTGCAGGCCGTTCGTGACAAGGCGCGGCGAACAATCCTGCAGGGGCACGCCCATGACCGAAGCCGCTCACGATCATCTGGTCCGTGACCTTTCGCTGGCTGATTACGGCCGCAAGGAACTGGACATTGCCGAAACCGAAATGCCGGGCCTGATGGCCCTGCGCTCGGAATATGGTGCCAGCCAGCCGCTGAAAGGCGCGCGGATCGCCGGATCGCTGCACATGACGGTGCAGACGGCCGTGCTGATCGAGACGCTGGCGGCGCTGGGCGCCGATCTGCGCTGGGCGTCCTGCAACATCTATTCGACCCAGGACCATGCCGCCGCCGCCATCGCCGCCGCCGGCATCCCCGTCTTTGCCGTCAAGGGCGAGACGCTGCCCGAATACTGGGCCTATACCGACCGCATCTTCCAGTTCGCCGAAGGCACGGCGAACATGATCCTGGACGATGGCGGGGATGCGACGCTGTATATCCTGCTGGGCGCGCGGGTCGAGGCGGGCGAAGCCGGGCTGATCGCCGCCCCCCAGTCCGAGGAGGAGGAGGCGCTGTTCGCCCAGATCCGCAGGCGCCTGGACCAGTCGCCCGGCTGGTTCACCGCCCAGCGCGATGCGATCCGGGGCGTTTCCGAGGAAACCACCACGGGCGTCCATCGCCTCTATGATCTGCACAAGCAGGGGCTGCTGCCCTTCCCGGCGATCAACGTCAACGACAGCGTCACCAAGTCGAAATTCGACAACAAATATGGCTGCAAGGAATCGCTGGTGGACGGCATCCGCCGTGCCACTGACGTGATGATGGCCGGCAAGGTCGCGGTCGTGTGCGGCTATGGCGATGTTGGCAAGGGATCGGCGGCCAGCCTGCGCGGCGCAGGCGCCCGCGTCAAGGTGACCGAGGTTGATCCGATCTGCGCGCTGCAGGCCGCCATGGACGGGTTCGAGGTCGTGCGGCTGGAAGATGTCGCCGCCACCGCGGACATCTTCGTCACCACCACCGGCAACCGCGACGTGATCCGCATCGAGCATATGCGCGCGATGAAGGACATGGCCATCGTCGGCAACATCGGCCATTTCGACAACGAGATCCAGGTCGCCGCCCTGCGCAACCACAAGTGGACCAATGTCAAGGATCAGGTGGACATGATCGAGATGCCTTCGGGCAACCGGATCATCCTGCTGTCCCAGGGGCGCCTGCTGAACCTCGGCAATGCGACGGGGCATCCCTCCTTTGTCATGTCGGCATCCTTCACCAACCAGGTTCTGGCCCAGATCGAGCTTTGGACGCGCGCCGAGGAATATCGGCCGGGCGTCTATATCCTGCCCAAGGCGCTGGACGAAAAGGTCGCGCGGCTGCATCTGGACAAGATCGGTGTCCGCCTGACAGAGCTGAGCCCCCAGCAGGCCGACTATATCGGCGTGCCGGTCGAGGGGCCTTTCAAGCCGGATCACTACCGCTACTGACATGCGTGCATGGTTCTGGTGGATGGTGGGGTTTGCGGGGTTGGGGCTGGCGATCGTCGGCACGGTCCTGCCCATCATGCCGACGGTGCCGTTCCTGATCGTCGCGGTCTATGGCTTCAACCGCTCGTCCCCACGCTTTCGCGACCGGCTGCTGAACCATCCCGTGTTCGGTCCGCAGATCCGCGACTGGCAGGAACACCGGGCGATTGCGCCGCGGGTCAAGCTGCTGGCGGTGGGAAGCATGGCGGCAGGGCTGTCCATCAGCTTTTTCATCCTGGCCTTTCCGTGGTGGCTGGCGCAGGTTGCAGTGCTGACGCTGGTCAGCGCCTATGTGCTGTCCCGCCCCGCGCCGCCGGAACACTGACCGCCGCCGCGCAAGCGGGGGCGGCGATCCGGCAACGTCATGCGCTCAGGCCATGAGGCGCGGAGCGATCCCTTGCCGGCGCGTTTCTTTGCCGCGCCTCGTTCCGTGATCCCGTGATCTGCCCTGCTGCCGCCGGGCAGCAGCGGCTATCCCGCGCCGCGGCAGGAAGCGAACAGGAAGGGGTGCCATAAGGGCCGGTCGCCTATGCTTTGGGGTGCCCGATCAAGGGGGCAGCTGCTGGTACGGGGCAGCCTGTTCCGGTGCTTTGGCCAGGCTGCGATGCTGTGCCGGCAGGCAAGCGCGTTGGCCCACACGGGATCGCTGCTCCTGATCGAAGAGGCAACGCTGCCTGCGATGCCTGGCCTCTCCGGCAGCCCGCTCCGGGTCCGGCAGCAGGCGCCGATCCCAAGCCTTTCGGCGCATCGCCAACAGGTGCGCAAGGCACGGCCCGTTCCCTTTTCACCCGCAGGCACTGACCCAGCGGCGTTGCTTCTTGTTGATCTGCTTCAACTAAAGGCAGCCCTGCCTGAGTGGACGCGCATTCGGCGGGCCGCAGGCAGGGTATGGCGCGGCCGTGCGCGCCGCCTATGCCCTTGGCGGGCGGGCGCCGAAGATGGCGCTGCCGATCCGGACATGGGTCGCGCCTTCGGCAATGGCGGCTTCGAAATCGCCGCTCATCCCCATGGACAGGCCGCTCAGCCCGTTGCGCCCGGCGATCTGCCGCAGCAGGCTGAAATGAGGGCGCGGATCGGTGTCGTCGGGCGGGATGCACATGCAGCCCTGCAGGTCCAGCCCCAGATCCCGGCAGGCATCGATCAGGGCATCCGCCTCATCGGGCGCAACGCCGGCCTTCTGCGGCTCGGCGCCGGTATTGACCTGGACGAAGATGCGGGGCGCAAGGCCCAGTTCCTGCGCCGCGCGGGCAAGCCGGCTGGCAAGCGACAGGCGATCGACGCTGTGGATGGCATCGAACAGCTGAACGGCCGCGCGCGCCTTGTTCGATTGCAGCGGACCGATCAGGTGCAGTGACACCCCCGGCCAGCGGGCTGCCCAGTCCGGCCACTTGCCCTGCGCTTCCTGCACATAGTTTTCGCCAAAGACGCGCTGGCCGTGATCAAGCACCGCTTCGACCTGCGCGGCGGGCTGCAGCTTGCTGACGGCGATCAGGGTGACGCTGCCTGCCGGGCGGCCGGCGGCGGCTTCGGCATTCCGGATACGGCGGAGGATGTCGTCCAGTCCCATGCGCGGTCCTTCTGCCCGGTTCCGATGATCTGCGGGGTCGCAAATGGAAAGAGCGGGCGCAAGGCCCGCTCGATCCGTGATCCGTTCCCGAGCGGGATCAGAACTTGAATTTCACACCCATGTCGGCGCGGGTTTCGTTGTCGCCGTAGAGTTCGTTCTTCATGACAGCGCCAGCCAGGGTCGCGCCGCCGCCCAGGTCATAGGACGCACCGATGCCATAGGCATCGAAGTTGTCCGGGGCGCCTTCCCATTTGCTGCCGTTGAAGTCCAGCTCGCGGGTGATCCACTCGGCGGTCAGGCCGACGCCGTTCGCCAGCGTATAGCCGACCGACAGGCCATAAGCCGCGTTGTATTCGGCGCCGGGCGGCAGGTCGAAATCGCCGAAGTCATCGTCACCGACGATTTCGTTGCCGACGACGCGATTGTCATACTTGGCGTAGAAACCCTGGATCTTGAACGCGTCGATCGCAGCGTTGCCGCCGATCATGATCTCGCTCTGGTCGCCCCATTTCGAATAGGCCAGCGCGATGTTGTAGGCGCCGAATTCATAGCCGGCGGCCACCGAGTAGGCGAGATCGGAATCCTTGTCCGACTCGAAATCGTAGCAGCCCAGCGCACCGACGGTGCCGTCGCAGGCGCGCTGCGAGCCGTCCGACAGCGACGCGAACAGCTTCACGCCGTTGAAGGTGTATTCATACAGCGCCGAGGGGCCCTGGTTCTCGTTGGCGCCGTCGCCGGTCAGGTAGTCGATTTCCTCGGGGTCGCCCGCGAATTCACCGGCGGTATAGCCCAGTTCCGGCAGGTCGCCCATCGCCGCTTCGGCGGCCGACAGAACGTCGCCCATCGACAGCTTGCCATAGGTGCCCGAGATGAACACCGAACCGGCGGTGCCCTTGGCGGCCGAACGGTGCAGCGGGTCGGCGCGGTAGTTTTCCTGGTCCACGCGGAACGAACCGCCGAACGACAGGCCCGAGTCGGTCTCGCCGGTCATGGTGAACTTGGCGCGCGCACGGCTGTGCATCTGGATGTCTTCGCCGTCCCAGATCATACCCATCCGGCCGTCGCCGGTCACCGCGACCTCGGCCGAGGCGACGTTCGCAAACGCGACCAGGGCGCTGGTGGCGAAAAGAACCTTTTTCATGGCTTCCCTCATGTCTCTCTGACACCCTGCCGGTTTTCCGGCTTGGGTATGAAGCATCAGTCGCGCGAATCCCCCCTTCATTGCAACGATGGCGTCCGGCAGGCCGGCCGATGAAAAAGCTGTGATGCACAAGCGCCACAGTCGCTTAGAGGGCGAGCGCGCCGCCCCGGGACGGCCTGCGCGGCCTTGCCGGGTGGTGCCGGCGCTTGTCGCCCCGGCGGAATCCGCGCTATGGCTCGGTTATCGGCGGTCCGCCGTTCTCAGGGAAACTCTCGCCATGATCTTCAGCGCCGTGCCCGTCCGTGCCGCCCGCCGAACAGCACTCATCATCCTGGCCCTCTCGCTGGCGGCCTGCGGGGGCGGGCAGGGCGACAAGCAGGGGCTGTTCAGCATGGCGCCCCGGAACGAGCAGCGCGCCGGCGCGGGCGAGCAGCGCGAATCGACCATCTGGGATCTGTTCTCGAACCGCGACACCGGCAACCAGCAGGTCGGCGTCAACCGCTACCTGTGGAATGCCAGCCTCGATATCCTGGATTTCCTGCCGATCCAGACGGTCGATCCCTTCACCGGAGTGATCGTCACCGGCTATGGCACGCCGCCCGGCGGCGGGCGGGCCTATCGCGCCACGGTCAGGATCAGCGATCCGTCCCTGGATGCGCGCAGCCTCAAGCTGTCGCTGCAGGGACCGGGCGGCGCAGCCGTCGCGCCCGATACCGTCCGCACCGTCGAGGATGCCATCCTGACGCGGGCCCGCCAGATGCGCGTGCGGGACGGCCAGCTCTAGCAAGACCCGCCGGCCTGCACGCCTTGGGCTTCGCGGGGCCGGGGCGCTGGGTGACGGCCGTTCAAGGCCCCCAGGCGCTGCCGGGTGCAGGCCGGGACGGGGGTATTTACTGAACAGAGCCGCTGCGGATGCCCCTTGCCGGAGGGCTGCGGCGCGCCTTTCAGCCGTTTTCCGGGCGGAAGGCGGCGGGGATGCTGTCCCGGCCTTCCAGCAGCAGATCGGCGATCATTGCGGCCACGACAGGCGCCATGCCGAAACCGATCTTGAAGCCGCCATTGGCGATCAGGTGGCCGGGCCGGCCGGGCCAGGGGCCGACCAGGGGCGCGCGGGTGCGGGCGCGCGGCCGGATGCCCGCCCAGCGGTCCAGCACCGGCGCCTCAGCCAGCGCCGGGCACAGCGCCCTTGCGCCGGCGATCAGCCTGTCCAGCCGCTCGTCGGGGGCGGCATCCGAGAAGTCGTTTTCCGAGGTCGAGCCGACAGCCACCGTCCCGTCGGCATGGGGGACGATGTGCAGCCCCCCCGCATAGACCTGCGGCGCATCCGGCGCGGACAGGCCCAGCAGCGCCGACTGCCCCTTGACGCCCGCGCCCATCGGCCGGCCCATATCAGCCGACAGCGCCTGCAGCCCGCCGGCCCCCGTCGCCCAGACGGCGGGGCCGGGCAGGGTATCGGGATGCAGCGGGCCGGCGCCTTCCTCGATCTCGCCGCCCGCGGCGCGAATGGCGGCGGCCAGCGCGGCCAGCGCCCGGCGGGGCGCGATCCGCGCCGTCAGATCATCCACCAGCCACAGCCCGTCCGGGCTGGGCGGCACCAGCGGCCCCGCAGGCGTCCGGCAAGGCCGCATGGCAAAACCTTGCCAGTGAAGGGCCGCGGCCGCGATGCGGCTGTCCAGCGCAGGTCCGGGGATCGCGGGCTGCAGGCGGCCGCTGCGCGCATATCCCGGATCGATGCCCCCCGCCGCCGCGATGCCGCCCCACCACCCCTGCGCCGCCACCAGCGCATCACGCTGCATCGCCTTCTTGTCGTTCCAGTTCTCGGGGGCATGGGGCGCCAGCGCGCCCACCGTGCCGCCCGAGGAGCCCGCGCCGATCCGCGCGCCCTCGATCACCCGGACGGGCGCGCCGCGCCGCGCCAGTTCCCATGCGCAGGAAAGGCCGAAGATGCCCGCCCCGATCACCCAGATGCTGCTTGCCACCGCCGCGCTTCCCCGCCACTGGACCGGAAAACGGGGTAGCGCGGATGACCGGGAACGACCAGACTGACGCGGTGGAGGGCAGGGCGGCGTTGGAGTGGCGCGCGGCCGGGGGAGGAGAGGTGCCCGTCTCGCGCCGCTTTGACGACCCGTATTTCAGCCTTGCCGGGGGGCTTGCCGAAACGCGGCACGTTTTCCTGGGGGGCAACGGGCTGCCGGCCCGGCTGGTGCCGGGGTTCCATGTCGCCGAAACGGGTTTCGGCACCGGGCTGAACCTGCTGGCGCTGGCGCAGGTCGCGGCGGTGCCGGTGCGCTTCACCAGCTTCGAGGCCTTTCCGATGACGACGGCCGAGCTGGCCCGCGCCCATGCCGCCTTTCCCGAACTCGCCCCGCTGGCCGCGCAGCTGCGCGCGGCCTGGGGCCGCGATCAGATCACCGTGGGGCAGGTCACGGCCCGCATCGTGCCGGGGGATGCGCGCCTGACGCTGCCGACATGGGACGGGATGGCGGATGCGTGGTTCCTCGACGGCTTTTCCCCCGCCCGCAACCCCGAGCTGTGGTCAGGTGATCTGCTGGCCGCGGTCGGGGCGCATACCGCGCCGGGGGGCAGCTTTGCCACCTATACCGCCGCGGGCCATGTCCGCCGGGCACTGGCCGCGGCGGGCTTTGAGGTCGAGCGCGCGCCCGGGTTTGCCGGCAAGCGGCACATGAGCCGCGGCCGGCGCCCTTAGCGGCGCACCGGCGGGATGCGGGTCGGCGCATAGTCCAGCGGCAGGTGGGGCGGCTTGCCGCTGGTGCGCAGCCAGAAGGCCCGTCCGCCGCGGCGCAGGAACACCGGCCCGGTCAGGACCAGCCCGGCGGCGAATCCGCCCGCATGCGCCCAATAGGCGATGCCCGCCTCGCCCCCATGCATGGCATAGCCCGAGAAAAGCTGCACCGCGAACCACACCGCCAGCATTACCCAGGCCGGGATGGTGAACACCTTGACCAGGATCACGATGATCGCGATCACGTCCACCCTGGCCTTGGGGAACAGCAGCAGATACCCCCCCATGACCCCCGCGATCGCCCCCGAGGCGCCGACCATCGGCACCCCTTCGGCAGGATTCGCAAGGATCTGGAACCCCGCCGCCGCCAGCCCGCAGCACAGATAGAACACCAGAAATCCAAGATGCCCCATCTGGTCTTCCAGATTGTCGCCGAAGATCCACAGGAACAGCATGTTGCCGCCCAGATGCATCAGGCCGGCATGCAGGAACATGTGCGTCACCAGCCCATGCAGATGCGATCCGTTGACCACCGCGACGGGATAGAGGGCCAGATCCTCCCACAGCCCGTCCATGCCCCCGCCCCAGGGTGCGGTCAGCAGGAACATCGCCACGTTGACGAAGATCAGCCCGATGGTGACATAGGGCGTCCCCTCGGACGGGTTATGATCGCGGATCGGGAACATCAGGGCCTCGGGGCGGCGGCGGGCGCGGGGGCGCGCCGGACAGGCATGGGGGCCGCAGGGCGCAGCGCGGCGATGGCGGCGGAACGGCGCAGCCGGGTCATGGGGCGATCCTTCGGGACGGGGCCTGCAAGACGGCAGGACATAGGGGGCAAGGTGATGGCGCCGGCCGCCATGTGCAAGGGCCGTTGCCCGCGCCGCGCCATCGGGTAAGAACGTCATGGCCGGGGCGGCCTCGCTGTGGATGGACGCCGGTCGCGATCCGAGGAGGAACCACATGACCACGATGACCGACCGCAAGAATGCCGCCATCTCGCGCGGCGTCGGGATGACGACGCAGATCTATGCCGATCGTGCCGAGAATGCGGAAATCTGGGACAAGGACGGCAATCGCTATATCGACTTTGCCGCCGGCATCGCGGTCGTGAACACCGGGCACCGTCACCCCAGGGTCGTGCAGGCGGTCAAGGACCAACTCGACCGCTTTACCCATACCTGTCACCAGGTCGTGCCCTACGAGAACTACGTCAGCCTGGCCGAGCGGCTGAACGCCCTGGTCCCCGGCGATTTCGAGAAGAAGACGATCTTCGCCACCACCGGCGCCGAGGCGGTCGAGAACGCCGTCAAGATCGCCCGCTATGCCACGAATCGTAGCGCGATCGTCGCCTTCACCGGCGCGTTCCACGGGCGCACCTTCATGGGCATGACGCTGACCGGCAAGGTCCAGCCCTACAAGGCGGGCTTCGGGGCGATGATGCCCGATGTCTATCACCTGCCGTTCCCGAACGATCTGCACGGCGTCACGCAGGACGACGCGCTGGCGGCGCTGGACAAGCTGTTCAAGGCCGACGTGGACCCCAAGCGCGTCGCCGCGATCATCGTGGAACCCGTGCAGGGCGAGGGCGGGTTCTATCCCGTGCCCTCGGGCTTCATGCAGAAACTGCGGTCGCTCTGCGACGACCACGGGATGCTGCTGATCGCCGACGAGGTGCAGACCGGCTTTGCCCGCACCGGCAAGCTGTTCGCAATGGAACACCACGGGGTTGCCGCCGACATCACCACGATGGCCAAGGGCCTGGGCGGCGGCCTGCCGATTTCCGCCGTCACGGGCCGGGCCGAGGTCATGGACGCCCCCAACCCCGGCGGTCTGGGCGGCACCTATGCAGGCAACCCGCTGGGCGTTGCTGCCGCCCATGCGGTGCTGGACGTGATCGAGGAGGAGGGCCTTGCCGAGCGCGCCGAACGCCTTGGCCAGCGGCTGAAGCAGCGCCTTGCATCCCTGCGCGACGACGTGCCCGAAATCATCGACATCCGCGGCCCCGGCCTGATGAACGCGGTCGAGTTCAACGTCGCCGGCACCGAGAAGCCCAGCCCCGATTTCACCAACAAGGTGCGCGAGGAGGCGTTGTCGCGCGGCCTGATCCTGCTGACCTGCGGGGTCTATGGCAATGTCATCCGCTTCCTGCCGCCGCTGACGGTGCCGGACGCGGTGTTCGACGAGGCGCTGGACATCCTCGAGGCGTCGGTGCGGGCGGCGCGGGGGGCGGGGGGCAAGGCCCCGGCAATCGATGGAAACGCCGGTCCCGGACAGCAGGAGGCCTGAGCGGCCCCTTGCCTTCCCGGCCGGGGCGGCGGGGCCGAACCAACGGACCCGTCGCGCGTTTGCCTTTTGCGCCGGCTCGATCCGCGGGCGCAAAAGGAGGATGTTCCAATGCAGAACGACGGTTATCGCAACGATCGCTACAGGCGCCACGATCCGCGGCCGCATGATCGGGACGAAGAGCTTCGCGCGGCGCGGGGTTACGGCCAGGACGACCGTGAACACCCCGGCATCGTCAGCGACCGCGACTGGGCCGGACCTTCGGATTACGGGCGCGGGGATTACGAACGGCGCGATTACGGGCCGGGGGATTACGGGCGCCGCGACTACGGGTCGGACGACGACCGGTTGCGCAGCCATCGCCGCGGCGGCGAGGCGTTTTACAGGGACGAACCTTCCCGCTGGGGCCGGGACGATGAGCGCGGCAGGGGCCCAGGCGGCTTCGGCAGTGCGGCCTATCGCGACGAAGGCTCCGGCCGGCGCGGTTATGGCGGCGGGTCCGAGTATCGTCCACAGTATTTCGGCGGCGCAGGCTATGGCGAGGGCCGGCATGAAGGCCGCGCCCCGGATGCGGGCGGCTGGGGCCGCGGCAGGCCCGGCGCGGGCCGCATGGACCACGGCCCCGGCGGCAGCCAGGGCCGGCCGGGCGGGGGTCATGGCGGCGGCTATTACGGCGCGGCCGGTTACAGCCAGAACGACGCCTATGCGCAGGGCGGGCAGCATCGCGGCCGCGGCCCCAAGGGCTATTCCCGGTCGGACGAGCGGGTGCGCGAGGATGTCTCGGACCGCCTGGCGGACGACGACATGGTCGATGCCTCCGATATCGAGGTGCAGGTCAGCCAGGGCGAAGTCACGCTGAGCGGGCATGTGGACAGCCGCGAGGCCAAGCGCCGCGCCGAGGATTGCGCGGAGAGCGTCTCGGGCGTCCGGCACGTGCAGAACAACCTGCGCGTCAAGACGGATGGCTGGGCATCCGGCGCGTCCTCGTCCGGCCCCTCTTTGTCCGGTTCGACCGGCACGGGCTGGTCCGGTTCGTCATCGTCCGGTTCGTCATCGTCCAGTTCGGGCCTGTCCGGTTCGGGTCTGTCTTCGCCGGGCACCGGCTCGGCCGGCAGCGGGGCGGAGTCCGGGGCTGCGGGCGGCGCGTCCGACAACGATACGACTTCGGCGCCGCGCAGCTGAGGCCGGCCCTGCGGGAATGGAACGGGCGGCCCTGCGGCCGCCCGTTCGTTCATGAAGCGCCCGCCAGTGCCTCGCACAGCGGATGGTCCGCCTCGGCCAGTCCGGCGATCACGTCCATGTGGTGCCGCCCCGGCTCGACCGTCAGGCGCGTCTCGTGCGGGATCCCGGCCCAGGTCTCGAAGAGCAGCCGCGTCTGCTGAAGAAACACGGGCCGTTCGTCCGCGCCGACCCACAGATGCAGGTCGATGCCGGGCAGGGGGTGGTGGAACAGCGGGCTTTCCTGCGCTGCCGTTTCGTCGTCCAGCCCCAGCGGCTCGCGATAGGTAGTGCGCTGCAGTGGGCGCAGGTCGAACAGCCCCGACACCGGCACGCAGCGGCGCAGGCGCGCGACGGTGGCGGGTGACAGGGGCGTGTCCTCGCAGGCCAGCCGGGCGGCAAGATGCCCGCCGGCGGAATGGCCGCCCAGCACGACCGGGCCGGGGATGCCTGCCGCGGCCGCCTCGATCTGGGCGGCGATCTCGGCCCGCATCTGCGCAAGCCGCCCTTCGGGGGCAAGCGTGTATCGGGGCAGCAGCACCGCCCAGCCCCGTGCCAGCGGCCCGGCTGCCAGATGGGAAAACCACTGCGGGCCGAACTTCATCCAGTAGCCGCCATGGATGATGACCGCGAGCCCGCGGGGGGTGCCCTGCGGGCGGTAAAGTTCGCCCATCCCCAAGGCTTCGGGCGGGCGGGTTGCGCGAAAGGATGCCGCCTCGGCCAGCCACTGGTCCGGGAAGGCGGCCCCGCCCGGAATGTGGATGATGTTGGCATAGGCGTCATCCCAGTCCGCTATCCGGGCGGCGATGAGCGGGGTCACTGCGGCTTGACCTTGGCTGCGGTGCCCTTGGCGAAGGCGTCAAGGCGCGCCTTTGCCGCCTCTTGCGTATTGACCACGCCGGCAACCGCCGCCTCGGCATAGGCGGCGTCCAGCGCGCTCATGTTCTGCATGTGGCTGATGGCCGAGCAGATGGCGAAGTTGGACAGGGGCGGGTTCTGCGCGGCGGCGCGGGCGATCTCGTAGGCCTTGGCCTCGCTGTCGGGGACAAGATACTGCGCCAGCCCGACCTGAACCGCCTCGGCCCCGCGATAAAGGCGGCCCGACAGCATCATGTCGATCATCCGCGCCTTGCCGATCAGCCCCGCGACGCGGATCGTCGCGCCGCCCCCGGTGAACAGGCCTCGCTGGCCTTCGGGCAGGCCGAAATAGGTCGTCTCGTCGGCGACGCGGACATGGGCGGCCGAGGCGAGCTCCAGCCCTCCCCCCACGACCGCCCCTTTCAGCGCCGCGATGATCGGCACGCCGCCATATTCCATGCGGTTGAACGCCTCGTGCCAGCGCAGGCAGACCTGCATGAAATCGGCCGCGCTGCGGTCGGCGCGGTGATGTTCGACCAGATCCAGCCCGGCGCTGAAATGCGCGCCCTCGCCGCGCAGCACGCAGGCCCGCACGCCCGCGCGGGGCAGCAGGGTAAAGACGGCGGCCAGTTCCTCGATGGTGGCGATGTCCAGGGCGTTGCGCTTGGCCGGCCGGTTCAGCGACACGGTGGCGATGCCCTCCGCGTCCAGCGCGAGTGTGAGGTTTGCCAATGGCAGGTCAGAGAGAGGCTGCATGGTTCAACCCTTTGCAATCAAGGTGATGACGATGGGAACGGTCAGGATGCTCAGCGCGGTCGAGAACAGGATGGCAGCCGATACCCGTTCCACGGCAAGGCTGAAATGATCGGCCAGCATATAGACGTTGCCAGCCACCGGCAGGGCGGCTGCCGCGACCATGACCCCGGCGGGGACCGGATCGACTGACAAGGCCATCGCCGCCGCCCCCACGGCGGCCGGGTGCAGCACCAGCTTGGCAAGGCTCAGCGACAGGGCGGGCACGGGACGGCGGGCCGGGCGGATGGCCAGCGAGGCGCCGATCGCAAACAGCGCCCCCGGCGTGGCCGCGCCGCCCAGCAGGGCCAGAAACGCATCCACCGCCTGGGGCACGGGCAGGCGCAGGCCCGACCAGGCCAGCCCCGCCAGAACCGACACGATCATGGGGTTCGCGGCCAGCCCGCGCAGGATCGGGGCGAACATGCCGGGGGCGATGCGGCCATGGCCCGCGGCGGCCACGATCAGCGTGATCAGGGTCGAGAACACCACCATGTCCAGCGTCAGGACGATCAGCAGCGGCGCGATGGATGCCGGCCCCAGCAGGACGGCCAGCATCGGAACCCCCAGAAAGCCGGTATTCCCGACGATGGCCGCATGGGCCAGCATCGCCGCCTCGGGGACGGGCGCGCCGCGGGCGCGGGCCAGGCCGATCACCGCCGCCCACACCGCCAGCGATCCGGCCAGATAGGCCGTGACGAAGCGCCAGTCGAACAGCCCGGCGATGTCCAGCCCCATCGCAAGGCGCAACAGCATGGCCGAAAGGGCAAAGTAGAAGACGAAGCGCGTCAGCCAGACCGTGGCATCGGCGGGAAAGAACCCCCGCCATCCCGCCAGCCAGCCCGTCCCGATCAGGGCAAAGAACGGCAGGGTCTGCACAAAGATCGCCAGCACGCGGCACTCGCCTCCCTCTCGCTGCTTGCGTCTTGCCGGCGGCGAGGAAACCATCCCCGCGCGGCGGGCGCAAGCTCAGCCGCGTTCGACGAGATAGCGCCGTGCCCCGTCCGCCAGGACCGTGACCTCGACAAGGCGGTGCCGCCCCTGCGCGCAGAAATGCGGCACGTCGAGGACCGCGGCGCCATCCGTGGCCGTCAGGGCCGCCCGCCCCCTTGGCGGCAGCGCCATCAGTGCCTTGCGCAGGCGCAGCACCGGCAAGGGGCACAGCAGGTTCCGGGCATCGATCTCGACCGGCAGGAGGGCAGGGTCTGCGCCGGCGGGCTGCCCCGCCGTCATGCGGCGGCGCCGCGCGTGCCCCGGCACCAGTCAGCGGCGTCCCACCAGTGCAGTTGCGCCGCCGTGTCCCCTGCAAAGTCAAGGAAGGCCCCAAGATAGGCCGGCGCCACGGTGGTCAGCACGGGGATGCCTTCGCCGATCGCCAGCGCGATGAGATCGCGAAAGCCCCGGCCCGACGCCTCCTGCTTGCCGAACTTGTTGACGATCAGCAGATCGGTGCCGAGCGTCAGCCTGCCCGCGACCCGTACCACCGCACCTTCGAGCGCATCGCCGTTCAACCGGCAGCCCTGCGCCCCGCTGCCCAGCGATTGCGAGATGACGATGGGCGCCCCCCCCGCGCCCAGGATCGTCAGTTCGACATCGCAGCGCGAACCGGCCCGTGTCTGATTCGTCTGGACGGCGCCGGCAAGCTTCATCCCGTCGGCCATCAGCGACATGGCGATTTCCGCCATGCGCCCGTTGTGATCGTCCCGGCCGTCGTGGATGATGTAACCCAGCATGACGCCGATGCTATGCCCCGCCCTGCCATGCGGCAAGGGTCTTGTGGGCGGCGCCCGCATGATCGCTTGCACCGGAACGGGCGCCCCCTCATGCTGGGATGATGAGCAAGCGCCTCGATCCTGCCCCCTTTGCCGCGGCCCCTCGCGCCGCAGCCCCTCCGGCAGGGGGCGGGCCTGCCGGTGTCGTGCTGGCAGGGGGGCTGGCGCGGCGCATGGGCGGGGGCGACAAGCCGCTGAAGGATCTGTGCGGCCGTCCCATCATCGCCCATGTGATCGCCCGGCTGGGCTGCGCGGCGGCGGTGAATGCCAATGGCGATCCGGCCCGGTTCGCCGCCCTGGGCCTGCCGGTCGTGCCCGATTCGCTGCCCGGCCATCCCGGCCCCCTCGCCGGTGTGCTGGCGGCGCTGGACTGGGCGGCAGGGCGCGGCCTGCCCCGTGTCGTCACGGCGGCGGGCGATACCCCCTTCTTCCCCGAGGATCTGGCCCGGCGCCTGTGGTCGGCGGGCGCGCCCGTCGCCATGGCCGCGCATGACGGCCGCGACCACCCCGCCTTTGCCGCCTGGGACACCGCCCTGCGCGAGCCGCTGCGCCGGGCGCTGGCGCAGGGCACGCGGCGCATGCGGGAATTCATGGACGATCACGGCGCGGCCCGCGTGATCGTGCAGGGGCGCGATCCCTTCTTCAACATCAACACGCCGGACGATCTGGCCGAGGCGCGCCGCAGGCTGGCAGCGGGGGACGCATGGATCTGAAATCGGCGCTGATGGGAATATCCTTTGCCACGATCTGGGCGGCAGCGTTCACCGCCACGCGCGTCGCCGTGGTGGAGATGCCGCCGCTGCTTGCGTTGATCATGCGCTTTGGCATCTCGGCCGCGATCGCGATGGGGCTTGCGGCGGCGCTGGGCCAGAGCTTGCGGCTGACACGGGCGGAATGGCGGACGGTGGTCGTGTTCGGCCTGTGCCAGAACGCCCTCTATCTCGGCCTGAACTGGACGGCGATGCAGCGGGTCGAGGCCTCCGCCGCCGCCATCATCGCCTCGATGATGCCGCTGATGGTCGCCTTTTTCGGCTGGGTTTCAGGACGAGAGCGGCTGCGCCCGCGGGCGGTCGCGGGCCTCGTCCTCGGCATCGCCGGGGTCACGCTGATCATGAGCGTGCGGCTGCGCCACGGGCTCGACCTGGCCGGCACGCTGATGTGCGTCGCCGCGGGGGTGGCGCTGACGGTCGCCACGCTGGCGGTGCGGGGGGCAGGGGGCGGGTCGAACGTGCTGATGATCGTCGGGGCGCAGATGGCGGTCGGGGCGCTGGCGCTGGTGATTCCCTCAGCCCTGCTGGAATGGGGCCGCCCGGTCCACTGGTCGCCGCGGCTTGCCTGGGCGATGGGCTTCTCGATCCTGCTGCCGGGCATCCTGGCCACCTTCATCTGGTTCCGGCTGGTCACGCGGATCGGCGCGGTCAAGGCGGCGGCATTCCATTTCCTGTCGCCGCCCCTTGGCGTGGCGATCGCCGCCCTTGCGCTGGGCGAGCGGTTCGGCTGGACGGATGTGGTCGGCTCGCTGATCGTGGCGGCGGGCATCCTGCTGGTGCAGCTGGCCCGCGTGCAGCCCCGCCCCGCCCAGGGCCGCCCCGGCATCTGAGGCCGCGGCCTCTGGCCGGTCCGGCGCCCGCGCTCCGCTCCGGCCTGGCCTTGTGCGGGCCAGGCGCGGCAGGCCCGGCATGGTCGGCCCGATCAGGGATCCGGCCGGCCGTGAACCAGGCGATGCGGCGCAGCGTTGGGCAGCATGCAGGCCGACCAGTTCCTCTTTCCCACCGATGCGGGGCTTTACTGCCCGGCAGGTGATTTCTTCATCGATCCGGTGCGCCCCGTGCCGCGGGCGCTGATTACCCATGGCCATGGCGATCATGCGCGCGCCGGCCACAAGGCGGTCATGGCGACGGCCCGGACGCTGGACATCATGGCGATCCGCTATGGCGCCGACTTCACCGCCCAGCGCCAGATCGCAGATGGCCCGGTGCGGGTGGGCGGCGTCACCGTCAGCTTTCATCCGGCCGGGCATGTGCTCGGCTCGGCCCAGATCCGGCTGGCCTGCGATGGCGGGCCGGTGATCGTTGTCTCGGGCGATTACTGCCGCACCCCCAATCCCGTCTGCCAGCCATGGGAGCCGGTCGCCTGCGACGTGTTCGTGACCGAGGCGACTTTCGGCCTGCCGGTGTTCAGACATCCGCCCCCCGCGGCGGAAACGGCAAGGCTGCTGTCCAGCATGGCCGAGTTTCCCGGCCGCAAGCATCTTGTCGGCGCCTATGCGCTGGGCAAGGCCCAGCGGGTCATCGCCCTGCTCCGCCAGGCGGGCTATGATGCGCCGATCCACCTGCACGGGGCCATGCAGCGCCTGACCGATTACCATGTCGCGCAAGGCATCCCCCTGGGCGATCTGCGCCCCGCCACCACCCCGAAGGAGATCGAGGGCCAGGTCGTGATCGCCCCCCCTTCGGCCTTTGCCAGCCCCTGGGTGCAGCGGTTCCGCGACCCGGTGATCGCCTTCGCCTCGGGCTGGATGGCCGTGCGTGCCCGCGCCCGCCAGCGCGGGGTCGAACTGCCGCTGGTCATCAGCGATCACGTCGATTGGCCCCAGTTGACGCAGACCCTGCAGGATCTGCGCCCCGAGGAAGTCTGGGTCACCCATGGCGCCGAGGATGCCGTGATCCGCTGGTGCGACCTGAACCAGCTGCGCGCCCGCCCCCTGCGGCTGGTCGGATATGAGGAGGAGGAAGAATGATCCGTTCTTCTGCACGGCAATATCCTCGGGCGATCAGGGAGGCCGGCGGCCCCCCGGCCCGGCTGCGCGGGGGCGCCCCGTGAAAGCCTTTGCCGCCCTGCTCGAACGCCTTGCCTTCACCCCGGCGCGCAATGCCAAGTTGCAGATCCTGCGCCATTACCTGGAACGCACGCCCGATCCCGACCGGGGCTATGCCCTCGCGGCGCTGACCGGCGATCTCAAGCTGCGGGCGGTGACGCCCGTGTTGCTGCGCGGGCTGGCCGAACAGCGCTTTGACGCCGAACTGTTCCGCCTCTCCTATGACTTCGTGGGCGATCTGGCGGAAACCATCGCGCTGATCTGGGAGGGCGATCCGCAGGGCGATCTGGCCCTTTCGGATGCCGTGCATCTGCTGGAGCGCACCGGCAAGGCCGGGCTGCCCGCTGTGATCGGGGCCACGCTGGACCGCCTCGGCCCGTCCGAGCGGCTGGCCTTCCTCAAGCTGGCCACCGGCAATCTGCGGATCGGGCTGTCGGCCCGCCTGGCGCGCACGGCGCTGGCGCAGATGGGCGGGCCGACGCTGGACCAGATCGAGGAGGTCTGGCACAGCCTCGTGCCCCCCTATCCCGAGGTCTTTGCCTGGATCGCGGGGGGGCCGCGCCCCGACCACGCGGCGCGCGCGCCATTCCGCCCGGTCATGCTGTCCACCGCGACCGATCTGGATGAGCTGCGCGCGCTGGACCCGGCCGAGCATGCGGCGGAATGGAAATGGGACGGCATCCGCGTGCAGGCGGTCAGCGAGGGCGGCCTCAGGCGGCTGTATTCCCGCAGCGGCGAGGACATCTCGGCCGCCTTCCCCGACCTTGTCGAGCAGATGAACTTCGAGGGAACGGCCGATGGCGAGCTGCTGGTGCGCCGCGCCGGCGGCGTTGCGACCTTCAACGACCTGCAGCAGCGCCTGAACCGCAAGACCATCGGGCGCGCCCTGCTGGCGAGCCACCCGGCCGGGCTGCGCGTCTATGACCTGCTGACCTGGCAGGGCGAGGACCTGCGCGCGCGGCCTTGGACCGAGCGCCGGCAGGTGCTGGAGGCGGCCGATTTCGGCAGCGAGGCCATCGACGTCTCGCCCCTGCTGGCGTTTCGCAGCTGGGACGAGCTTGCCGCGCTGCGCGCCGACCCCCCCGATCCCGTCATCGAGGGCGTGATGATCAAGCGCCGCGATTCGGCCTATGTGGGCGGGCGTCCGCGCGGGCCGTGGTTCAAGTGGAAGCGCGATCCGCGTGTGGTCGACGCGGTGCTGATGTATGCCCAGCGCGGGCACGGAAAGCGCTCGGGCTTCTATTCCGACTTCACTTTCGGCCTGTGGGACGGCGAGGCGCTGGTGCCGGTCGGCAAGGCCTATTTCGGCTTTACCGACGAGGAACTGCGCGAGCTGGACCGTTTCGTGCGAAACAACACCGCCGAGCGCTTCGGCCCGGTCCGCGCGCTTGTGCCGAGGCTGGTGGTCGAGGTTGCCTTCGAGGGGGTGGGCCGTTCTGCGCGCCACCGATCGGGCGTCGCCATGCGCTTTCCCCGCATCAGCCGCATCCGCTGGGACAAGCCCGCGGCCGAGGCAGACCACCTCGCCACGCTGGAATCGATGATCGACGATCCCAACGCCTTCGGCTCGGACGCCGCGCGGGCGGGCGTGCGCCACGGCCGCAAGAAGCGGCGCGAGGCGGGCGAAGACGGTGCCGGCGAGCCGGGGGTTTCGCACCCCCGGACCCCCGCGGGATATTTGCCGACCGAAGATGAGGGCTGAGGCTGGCGCTGCGGGCCGGGCGGGGTTAGATCGGCGGGAATGGAACAGGCCGCGAACATCCTGCCGCCCGCCTTTGCCGGCTGGTTTGCCGCGCAGGGCTGGGCGCCCCATCCGCACCAACTGGCGCTGCTGGCGGCGGCCGGGGACAGCCTGCTGATCGCGCCCACGGGCGGGGGCAAGACGCTGGCGGGGTTCCTGCCCTCGCTGGTCGAACTGGCGGGGGGCTGGCAGGGGCTGCACACGGTCTATGTCTCGCCGCTCAAGGCGCTGACGGCGGATATCGGGCGCAACCTCGCCCGGCCCGTGGGCGATCTGGGCCTGCCCATCCGCATCGAGGACCGGACCGGCGATACCAAAGCCGCCGCGCGGGCGCGCCAGCGCACCGATCCGCCGCAGATCCTGCTGACGACGCCCGAGAGCCTCGCGCTGATGCTGTCCTATCCCGAGGCGCCGCGCATCTTCGGCAGCGTGCGGCGGGTGGTGCTGGACGAGCTGCACGCCCTGTCGGAAAGCAAGCGGGGCGATCAGCTGATGCTGGGGCTGGCGCGGCTGCGCAGCCTGTCGCCGGGCCTGCGGGCGACAGGGCTGAGCGCCACGGTCGAGGATCCGCAGGCGCTGGCCGATTTCATGGGCGGGGCGCAGGTGATCCATGCCGATCCCGGCCCCGATCCCGACATCGCCATGCTGGCGACCCGGCGCCCCGCGCCCTGGTCGGGCGGTGGGGGGCATTACGCGGTGCCCGACGTTCTGGATGCAGTGCGGGCCGCAAACACGACGATCATCTTCATCAACACCCGCGCGCAGGCCGAGCTGTTCTTTCAGGCGATCTGGGCCGCGAACGAGGACAACCTGCCCATCGGCCTGCATCACGGATCGCTGTCGCGCGAGGCGCGGGCCCGGGTCGAGGCGGCGATGGCGGCCGGCGCGCTGCGCGCCGTGGTGGCGACCGGCAGCCTCGATCTGGGGATCGACTGGGGCAATGTCGATCTGGTGATCCAGGTCGGGGCGCCCAAGAACGTCAAGCGGCTGGTCCAGCGGATCGGGCGGGCCAACCACCGTTACAATGCGCCGTCGCGTGCCCGCATCGTGCCGGCCAACCGCTTTGAGGTGATCGAGTGCGAGGCCGCGTTGGAGGCGGTGCGCGAGCATGATCTGGACGGGGATGATCGGGGCGCGGGGCCGCTGGACGTGCTGTGCCAGCATATCCTGCTGACCGCCTGTGCGGGGCCGTTCGACGCAGAGGCGCTCTATGCCGAGGTACGGACCGCCGGCCCCTATGCGGGCTTGGCGCGCGCGGATTTCGACGACTGCCTGAATTTCTGCGCCACCGGCGGCTATGCGCTGCGCGCCTATGACCGCTGGCAGCGGCTGATGCAGCGGGGGGGGCTGTGGGGGCTGCGCGATCCGCGCGCCGCGCGCGATCTGCGCATGAACATCGGCACCATCGTCGAGGCCGAGATGACCAAGGTCCGCTGGAAGCGGGGCGGCGGCCTGCTGGGCGAGGTCGAGGAAGCCTTTGCCGCCACCCTTGTTCCCGGCGACACCTTCCTGACCGGCGGGCAGGTGGTGCGCTATGAATCCCTGCGCGAGATGGTGATCGAGGTCGCGCCCGACCCCTCGCGCGAGCCGAAGATCGCGGTGTTCAGCGGGCTGAAGCTGGCCATGTCCACCGAATTGTCGCACCGGGTGCTGGCCCTGATCGGCGATCCGGCGCGCTGGGATGCGCTGCCGCCGGACACCCGCGACTGGCTGGCCTTGCAGGCCGAGGTGTCGGCCCTGCCGCGCCCCGGCGTGCTGGTGGCCGAAACCTTCCCGCATATGGGCCGCTGGCACCTGGCCGTCTATGGCTTTGCCGGGCGCAACGCCTTGCAGACGCTGGGCCTGTTGCTGACGCGGATGATGGAACAGGCGGGGCTTGGCCCGCTGGGTTTTCTGGCAACCGATTATGCGCTGCTGATCTGGTCGATCGATCCGGTCGAGGATCTGGGCCCCCTGCTGGACCGGGCCGCGCTGCGCGAGGGGCTTGGCGACTGGCTGGCGGACAATGCGGTGATGAAGCGCACCTTCAAGAACGTCGCCATCGTATCGGGCCTTGTCCATCGCAACGTGCCGGGCGGGCGGCGGTCGGGCAAGCAGGCGACGTTTTCCACCGACATCCTCTATGACACGCTGCGCCGGCATGATCCGGGCCACCTGCTGCTGCGCATCACCGCGGCCGAGGCCGGGCGCGGCCTGGTCGATTTCGGCCGGATCGAGGAGATGCTGGACCGCAGCCCCCGGCTTGACCACCGCAGGCTTGACCGCCTGTCCCCCCTTGCCGCGCCGCTGATGCTGGAAATGGGGCGCGTCAGGATCGAGGGGCAGGGCAGGATGCGGCTGGCCGAAGCCGAGGCAGAGGCGATGATGCATGCCGCGGGTCTGACCCTGGCCGGTGCGGTGGCAGGGTCTGGCGCGCTGCCTGATCTATCGGTGGCACCTTGCATCCCCGCCGCCGCGCCCGACATTGCGCCTGCGCCTGCGCCTGCGCCTGCGCCTGCGCCTGCGCCTGCGCCTGCGCCTGCGCCTGCGCCGCGCAGCGGCAAGGGGCGCCCGCGCACCGTGCCCGTGCCGCGATGACCGGCTTTGCGTTCCGCTGGCAGGGCCTGCTGCTCGAGGCGCGCCGTTCGGGTGCGCTGTGGTGGCCCGAGGGGCGCTGGCTGGTCGTTGCAGACCTGCATCTGGGCAAGGCCGCGCGCATGGCGCGCCGGGGCGGGGCGCTGCTGCCGCCCTATGAAGGCGCGGAGACCCTGCGGCGCCTGCGCGCCGAGATCGCGGCGCTTGATCCCGCTTGCGTGGTCAGCCTGGGCGACGGCTTTGACGATGATCGCGCCGCCGCCGAAATCGACGCGGAGGTGGCGGCAGGAATTGCGGAACTGGCCGCGGGCCGGGACTGGGTATGGATCGCCGGAAACCACGACGCCGCGATGCAGGGCGAGCTGCCCGGACGGCGGTTTGACACATTGATGATGGGCGCGGCGGTGCTGCGTCACCAGCCCGCGGGCGAGGGGCCGGACATCGCCGGGCATTTCCACCCGGTCGTGCGCCTGGCGGGGGCGCGGCGGCGCGCCATGCTGATCGGGCCCGGGCATCTGATCCTGCCGGCCTTCGGGCAGTATACCGGCGGGCTGGATGCGGCAGACCCGGCGATCACGGCCTGGGTGCCGCGTGGGCTGGCGGTGGCCTGCCTGCACAAGGCGCTGCCCATTCCCTTGCCGGTGCGCGCCGCCTGACGCATGCAAAAGGCCGCCCGGTCGCCCGGACGGCCCATGATTAGCATGGCTGCCGATCAGAAGCGGAAGTTCAGGCCCATCTTGACGTTGCTGAAGGACGGCGTCGCCTTGCTGACCACATCGCTGAAAATCTCGACATCCGTCCTGCCGAAATCGGAATATTCATATTCGCCGGTCAGCGACAGGCGCTCGGTCAGCTTCTTTTCGACGCCGAGGCCGACGACATAGCCATCAGCGTCATAATCCCGCTCGACCCCGTCCAGGTCATAGGTGAAATCGCCCTTCTGCCAGCCGGCAATGCCATAGACCAGCATGTCCGGACGCATGAGATAGCCGGTCTTCAGCTTGAGCGCGATCGTGTGGTTCACCTGGGATTCGAAACGGCGGCCGGTTGCGTAATCCAGCTCGTCCTTGATGTCGCCGGCGGTATAGGACAGTTCGGGTCCGACGACCCAGCGGTCGCGCTGCCAGCGGTAACCGGCCCGCACGCTCAGGTTGGCGCCGCTGATTTCCGCCTTGCCCAGACTGGTGGCGCGGCCCGTCATGTTCAGGCCGATCTCGTCGTCGCCGCCGAAGGCATAGCCCAGCGCCGCGCCCGCATATCCGCCCTGCCAGGCCGCGGGGGGCGGCGTGACCGAGACGGGCAGGGGTTCGGCTTCGACCACCGGGGCGGCATAGCCGCCGGCCTGGGCGGCAGGAACGGCGAGGAGGGCAATGCCCGTTGCAAACAGCAAGCTGCGCATCGTTAATTCCTTGATCGTTAACTGCATGCGGGCACCAAGCCCGCTCTGCTGCGCCATGTTCCATAATCGGCCTAGCCGAAAAAGAGGCAGTGCCCCGTTTGGTCAAGGCCAGTCCGGCCCCGCGGCCTTGCCACGCGCGGATGCGGCATGCCCCGCGCAGGCACCGGCGGCGGCTAAGTATGGCGCTTTTCAGCGGATCGTGCATGGCCCTGGCCCCCTGATCCCGCCGGCAGGTTTCTGCCTGCCGGATCAGGGGTGTTGCACAGCGGTCACGTATCGAGATTTTCGACGTTCAGGGCATTCTGCTGGATGAACTCGCGCCGCGGCTCGACCACGTCGCCCATCAGCTTGGTGAAGATGTCATCCGCTTCGGCCACGTCCTCGACCCGCACCTGCAGCATGGTGCGCGCCACCGGGTCCAGTGTCGTTTCCCACAGCTGTTCGGGGTTCATCTCGCCCAGGCCCTTGTAGCGCTGCAGGTTGAGGCCCTTTTCACCTTCGGCAAAGATGGCATCGAGCAGCGACAGCGGGCCGGTGATCGGCACCGTGCGATCCTTGCGGACCAGCGCAGCGGGGCCGGCATAGATCTCGCGCAGGGCATCGGTCATCTGGCCCAGGCGCCGGCTTTCCCCCGATCGCAGCATCGGTCCGTCCAGCAGGCGGCTTTCCTCGACCCCGCGCAGCAGGCGCGACAGGCGGATGCCCCCGTCCTGCGTGGGCCGGGCGCTCCAGCCGCGTTCATATTCCTCGGCCACCATGTCCAGCCGTTCGGCGATGGCTTGCCCCACGCCTGCAGCGTCTGCATCGATCGCCCCCGCGACCATCGCCCCGGCGATCGCGGCCTGTTCGGTGATGTGGGGGGGATAATGCGTCGGATAGGACCGCAGGACGCGGCGCGCGGCGCGCGCCTCGTCCACCACGCGGGCCAGGTCGGCGCCGATGATCTCCTCGCCCGATCCCAGGCGCAGCGCCGCCTCGGCGATGCCCTGCTGGATCAGGTAATCCTCAAGCGCGCCCTGGTCCTTGAGATAGACCTCCGACCGCCCCCGCGCGACTTTGTAGAGCGGGGGCTGCGCGATATAGAGATGGCCGGCGTCGATCAGCTCGGGCATCTGCCGGAAGAAGAATGTCAGCAGCAGCGTGCGGATATGCGCGCCGTCCACATCGGCATCGGTCATGATGACGATCTTGTGGTAACGCAGCTTGGACAGGTTGAACTCGTCCCGGCCGATCCCGGTGCCCAGCGCGGTGATCAGCGTGCCGATCATTTCCGACGACAGCATCCGGTCGAAACGCGCCCGCTCGACGTTCAGGATCTTGCCGCGCAGCGGCAGGACGGCCTGGTTCTGGCGGCTGCGGCCCTGCTTGGCCGATCCGCCGGCGCTGTCGCCCTCGACGATGAACAGCTCGGCAAGCGCCGGATCCTTTTCCTGGCAGTCGGCCAGCTTGCCGGGCAGGCTGGCCACATCCATCGCCGTCTTGCGCCGCGTCAGCTCGCGCGCCTTGCGGGCCGCCTCGCGGGCCAGCGCCGCCTCGATGATCTTGCCGATGATGGCCTTGGCCTCGGCAGGATGTTCCTCGAACCACTCGGACAGCTTTTCGCTGACCAGGTTCTCGACCGCGGGGCGCACCTCGGACGAGACAAGCTTGTCCTTGGTCTGGCTGGAAAACTTGGGGTCTGGCACCTTGACCGACAGCACGCAGGTCAGCCCCTCGCGCGCGTCATCGCCGGTGAAATCGACCTTCTCGCGCTTGGCGATGCCGCTGGACTGGGCATAGCTGTTGATCACCCGCGTCAGCGCGCCGCGGAAACCGGCCATGTGGGTGCCGCCGTCGCGCTGGGGAATGTTGTTGGTGAATGGCAGGACGGTTTCGTGATAGCTGTCGTTCCACCACATCGCGACCTCGACCCCGATGCCGCCCCGTTCGCCGGTGATGAAGATGGGATCGGGCATGACCGCGTTCTTGGAACGGTCGAGATAGCGCACGAATTCGCGCACCCCGCCCTCATAGAACAGCTCGGTCCGCAGCGGCTCGGCGGGACGTTCGTCCTCAAGCACGATGCGCACGCCCGAATTCAGGAAGGCCAGTTCCCGCAGGCGGTTTTCCAGCGTCTTGAAGCTGTAATCGAGATTCGAGAACGTCCCGCCCTGCGGGTTTTCGCGGCTCGAGGCGAGAAAGCGCACCTCGGTGCCCCGTTCATGGGGGGGGGCGTCGCCCAGGACGCGCAGATGTTCCACCGTGTCGCCGTGTTCGAACCGGGCGAAATGTTCCTTGCCGTTGCGCCAGATGCGCAATTCCAGCCAGTCTGACAGGGCATTGACGACCGACACGCCCACGCCGTGCAGGCCGCCCGACACCTTGTAGCTGTTCTGGTCGAACTTTCCGCCGGCATGCAGCTGGGTCATGATGACCTCGGCCGCGCTCACGCCCTCGCTCGGATGCATGTCCACGGGGATGCCGCGGCCGTTGTCGCGCACCGAAACGCTGCTGTCGGCGTGGATCCTGACCACGACGGAATCCGCATGTCCCGCCAGCGCCTCGTCGATGCCGTTGTCCACGACCTCGTAGACCATGTGGTGCAGGCCAGAGCCGTCATCGGTATCCCCGATATACATGCCCGGCCGCTTTCGCACGGCCTCGAGTCCCTTGAGAACCTTGATCGATTCGGCGCCGTATTCGGCCTGCGCCGCAGTGGCTGCGCTCATGCGTCCGTTATCCTGCCATTGACCACCATCATATAGCGGGCAACTGACCCAATGTCACGGCAAACACACAAGATTTTGCGCGCAAACGGTGCCGTGGCAAGATAAGGGCGGCCAAGGCCGGGCCCCTGTCAGCGTTCCTTGACATAAGGCTGGCCCCCGGCCCGCGGCGGGGTGGCCCGGCCGATGAAGCCGGCCAGGATCACCACCGTCAGCAGATAGGGCAGGGCCGCCATGACCATGGACGGGATCATCACCGGGCCGAGGTCGATTTCGGGATAGCGGTTGGCGACAGCCTCCATCAGGCCGAACAGGAACGTCGCCCCCAGGGCGCGCCACGGCCGCCAGTTGGCAAAGATCAGCGCCGCCAGCGCGATATAGCCGCGGCCGGCCGTCATTTCCTTGACAAAGCCCGCCGAGAGCCCCGCGGCCAGATAGGCGCCGGCCAGCCCGCACAGCACCCCCGTGATCGCCACCGCCGCCCATCGCAGCCCCATCACCGACACGCCCGCCGTATCGACCGAGGCCGGGTTGTCACCCACCGCCCTGAGCCGCAGCCCGAAGCGGGTGCGATACAGCAGCCACCAGCTTGCCGGCACCAGCAGGATGGCCGCATAGACCAGCAGCGTGTGTCCCGAGACGACCTCGGCATAGGCCGGGCCGATCAGCGGCACATCGCCCAGGCTCGCGCTGCCCGGCAGGGCCAGGGCGGGAAAGCGTGCCGTTCCCTCAAGCGCCGGGGTCCGGCCCCCCAGCCCGAACCAGCTCTGCCCCAGCAGCACCGTCAGCCCCGAGGCCAGAAAGTTGATGGCGACCCCGGAAATCAGCTGGTTGCCGCGAAAGGTGATCGAGGCCAGACCGTGGATAATCGCCAATGCGCAGGATGCCAGGATCGCCGCGCCCAGCGCGGCCCAGACGCTGCCCGACCAGGCGCCGGCCGCGCCGGCCGCAAAGGCGGCGATCAGCATCTTGCCTTCCAGTCCGATGTCGAAGATGCCCGCCCGTTCGGAAAACAGCCCCGCCAGGCAGGCCAGCAGCAGCGGCGTCATCAGCCGGATGGCGCTGTCGAGGATCTGCAGGATCGTGGCGTAATCCATCATGCGGCCCTGCGGGCAAGCAGCCGTTCCAGCGGCAGCCGCACCATGTTGTCCAGCGCGCCCGTGAACAGGATGACCAGCGCCTGGATGACGGTGATCAGCTCGCGCGGTATGCTGGAAAACAGCGCAAGCTCGCCCCCGCCCTGATAAAGAAAGCCGAACAGAAGCGAGGCCAGCAGGATGCCGAAGGGATGGTTGCGACCCATCAGCGCGACGGCGATCCCGATGAAGCCGGCCCCCTCGACATTGTTCAGGACCAGCCGCCCGGCCTCGCCCATCACGTTGTTGACCGCCATCATCCCCGCCAGCGCGCCCGAGATCAGCATGGCGATGACGGTGATGCGCACCGGCGCGATGCCGGCATAGCGCGCCGCCCGTTCGGACTTGCCGAAGGCGCGGATTTCGTATCCCAAAGGCGTGCGCCAGATCAGCAGCCAGACCAGCGCGCAGGCCGCCAGCGCCAGCAGGAAGCTGACATTGGCCGGGGTGGACTTGCCCCAGGCGATGCCGGCAGAGGCGGCCATATCGCTCAGCGTCGGCAGATGGGCGCCGGGGGGGAAATCGGCCGAGGCAGGGTCCATGCTGCCCACCGGGCGCATGACGTTCACGAGCAGCCAGTTCAGCAGCGCCGCGCCGATGAAGTTGAGCATGATCGTGGTGATGACGATATGGCTGCCCCGCTTCGCCTGCAGCCAGGCGGGGATCAGCGCCCAGCCCGCCCCCAGCAGCGCCGCGCCGATGATCGCCGCGGGCAGGGCCAGCCCCCAATGCGGCCAGGGCAGCGCAAGGCAGACCAGCGCGACGCCGAGGCCCCCCAGCGAGGCCTGCCCCTCGGCCCCGATGTTGAACAGGCCCGCATGCGCCGCCACCGCCACCGCCAGCCCGGTAAAGACGAAGTTGGTGGCGTAATACAGCGTATAGCCCCAGCCATAGGACGACCCCAGCGCCCCGGCCACCATGACCCGCAGCGCCTCGACCGGGTTCTGCCCGATCGCCAGGATCACCAGCGCCGAGATGGCAAAGGCCAGCAGCAGCGAGATCAGCGGCGCCAGCACCAGATCGGCCCAGCGGGGCAGGGGGGTCATCGGGACGGCCTCCCGGACCGTTTCACCCTGGCGATCGCCGCCTTCCTTGCCTCTGCCGGGTCAAGGCGATCTACATCACAGGCATAATAGAGCCACCCGCAGTCCGGGATGCCGCTGACCACCAATCTGCCCGAAAAGCCTGCCTGCCCGAGAGCGTTGGTCAAAGCGGGTTCGTTCGCGGCAACGGACAGCGGCAGGCTCAAGTCATCTTCGGTGAAAAACCCGTCCTCTCGCAGCAAACTGACAAGACCGGGGGCTTGCGGGACATCGGCACTCATGCGCGCCACCCTCGTGGTTGAGCCGAGGGGGCGCGCTCGCCCCCGACGCCTGCCATCAGCATCCCCAGTTCGCGCGCGCTGGCCGCATCGGGCGCGCGCTCGCCCATGATGCGGCCGTCGAACATCACCGCGATGCGGTCGGACAGGGCCATGATCTCGTCCAGCTCGACGCTGACCAGCAGGATCGCGGCGCCTGCATCGCGCAGCGCGATCAGGCGGCGGTGGATGAACTCGATGGCGCCGATGTCCACCCCGCGCGTCGGCTGGCCGACCAGCAGCAGGGCGGGATGTTGCTCGATCTCGCGGGCGATGACGATCTTCTGCTGGTTGCCCCCCGAAAAATGGCGGGCGGCCAGGCCGGGGTCGGGCGGGCGCACGTCGAAGGCCTTGATCAGCTGCGTGGCGCGGGCACGGATGGCCGCGCCATCCATCAAGGGGCCCGACCGATATGCGGCGGCCCGGTGATGGCCGAACACCGTGTTTTCCCAGGCGGCGAAATCCATCACCAGTCCTTCGGCCTGCCGGTCCTCGGGGATGTTGCCGATACCGGCGCGGCGGCGCGCGGCGGCATCCGTGCCGGCCAGCGGCAGCGCCGCGCCCTTCAGCCGGGCCGTGCCGGTGATGCGGGCGCCCGGCTCGGCATAGCCGCCCAGGATCTCCATCAGCTGGGTCTGGCCGTTGCCGCTGACCCCCGCGATGCCGACGATCTCGCCCGCGCGCGCGGTCAGGTCGATCCCGCGCAGCCGTTCCACACCGGCGCGGTCCACCATCCGCAGGCCGGCCAGTTCCAGCACCGGCTCGCCCGGCCGGGCCGGGGCCTTGTCCACGCGCAGCAGCACCTTGCGCCCGACCATCAGTTCCGCCAGCGCCTCGGGCGAGGTCTCGGCGGTGCGCAGGCTCGCCACCACCTCGCCGCGCCGCATGACGCTGACATTGTCGGTCGTCTCCATGATCTCGCGCAGCTTGTGGGTAATCAGGATGACGGTCTTTCCCTCGTCCCTCAGGCCGCGCAGGATGCGGAACAGGTGGTCCGCCTCGGCCGGGGTCAGAACGCCCGTCGGCTCGTCAAGGATCAGGATGTCGGCGCGGCGATACAGCGCCTTGAGGATCTCGACCCGCTGCTGATGGCCGACGGAGAGGGTTTCCACCACGGCGTCGGGATCGACCTGCAGTTCGTATTCGGCCGCAAGCCGGCGCAGCTCGCGCCGCGCCCGCGCCAGCGAGGGGCCCAGCAGGGCGCTGTCCTCGGCCCCCAGAATGACGTTTTCAAGGACGGTCATGTTGGGGACCAGCTTGAAATGCTGGAACACCATGCCGATGCCGGCGCGGATCGCGGACAGGCTGTCGGTGATGCCGGCATCGCGCCCGCCCACCAGGATCTGCCCCGCATCGGGCCGGTAAAAGCCGTAGAGGATCGACATCAGCGTCGATTTGCCCGCCCCGTTTTCCCCGACGATCCCATGGATCGTGCCGCGCGGGACGATCATGGAAATGGCGCGGTTGGCCTGCACCGCGCCGAAGGATTTGGAAATCCCGCGCAGCTCGATCGCGGGCGGGGTGCCGGAAGCGGCCGCCTGCCGCGCCGCCGGGATCGCGCGCGCGGTCAATTCACTGGGCCGGGCAGCTGTTGTCCGACATGTAGTCATGGACCTTGACCTCGCCCGAGGCGATGCGAGCCGAGGCGTCGGCCACCGCCTTGGCCACGGCCTCGGTCATCAGGGGCTTGTTGTTGTCGTCCATCGCCAGGCTGACGCCACCGGATTTCAGGTCCATCACGCGGGTGCCGGGCTGGACGGCGGGGCCTGCCTTGAAGGCGTCATAGACGGCCCCGTCCACGTTCTTGACGACCGAGGTCAGCACCTTGCCGGGATGCAGGTGGTTCTGGTTCGAATCGACCCCGATCGACAGGATGCCCTCGTCCGCCGCCGTCTGCAGAACGCCGATCCCGGTGCCGCCGGCGGCGGCATAGATCACGTCAGCGCCCTGCGCCTTCTGGGCGCGGGCCAGCTCGCCCCCCTTCACGGGGTCGTTCCAGGCGGCGGGGGTGGTGCCGGTCATGTTCTGGATCACCCTGGCATTCGGGTTCGCGGCCTTGACGCCCTGGGCATAGCCGCAACCGAACTTGCGGATCAGCGGGATGTCCATGCCCCCGATAAATCCGACCGTGCCGGTTTTCGATGCCGTGGCGGCCGCCACCCCGGCCAGATAGCTGCCCTCGCCTTCGTTGAAGACAACCGACTGGATGTTGGGGCCATCCACGGCGGTGTCGATGATGACAAAGCGGGTATCGGGATAATCGGGGGCGACCTTGGCCAGCACCTCGCCAAAGGCAAAGCCGGTCATCACGATCGGGTTGGCCCCGGTTTCGGCCAGCCGCCGCAGCGCCTGTTCGCGCTGGGCCTCGGACTGCATCTCGAGTTCCTTGTAGCTGCCGCCGGTCTCGGCCTTCCACTTCTCGGCGCCGGTATAGGCGGATTCGTTGAAAGACTTGTCGAACTTTCCGCCCAGATCAAAGATCAGCGCAGGGTCCGCCGCCGCTGCCGCGGCCGAAAGGGCAAGCGCCGCCGCGCCGGCGGCCAGACGGAACAGCATGGTCATCAAGGGTCTCCCGTTGGTCTGGCCGGATTGAACGGAAGCCGCGCCCCCGCGTCAATCGGAAACGCTGCGGCAGGGGTGCCGCGCGGGCCGGGTTGAAGGGGGCGGCGCAATGCTGCTAACCCGCTGGGCAGTCCCGTCCGCACACGAGGTCGCCCATGAACGCCCACGCCCCGCAGCCGCCGGCCCTGCCGCGCCGGCACTGGACCGCCGCCGAGGCGCGGGCCGTGATGGACATGCCGTTCATGGACCTGCTGTTTCAGGCCCAGACCGTGCACCGCCGTCATTTCGACCCCAACCGCATCCAGCTGAGCCGCCTGTTGTCGATCAAGACGGGGGGCTGCCCCGAGGATTGCGGCTATTGCAGCCAGTCGGCGCGGCACGATTCGGGCCTGTCCGCATCCAAGCTGATGGAGGTCGAGCGCGTCATCGCCGAGGCGCGGCGCGCCAAGGCGGCGGGGGCGACGCGCTATTGCATGGGCGCGGCCTGGCGCAGCCCCAAGGAACGCGACATGCCCCAGGTCCTGGCCATGATCGAAGGGGTCAAGGCGCTGGGCATGGAAACCTGCATGACGCTGGGGATGCTGGATGCCGGCCAGGCCGCGCGGCTGAAGGACGCGGGGCTGGATTACTACAACCACAATGTCGACACCTCGGAGTCCCATTACGGCAATGTCATCACCACGCGGAGCTATGCCGACCGGCTGGACACGCTGGCGGTGGTGCGGGGCAGCGGGATCAAGGTCTGCTCGGGCGGCATCCTGGGGCTGGGCGAGGGCACGCAGGACCGCGTGGACATGCTGGTCACGCTGGCCAACCTGCCCGAGCCGCCTGAATCGGTGCCCGTCAACATGCTGATCCCGATGCCCGGCACGCCGATGGAAAATGCCGATCCGGTGGACCCCATCGACTTTGTGCGCACCATCGCGCTGGCGCGGATCATGATGCCGCAAAGCCATGTCCGCATCGCCGCCGGTCGCACCGCCATGTCGGACGAGTTGCAGGCGATGTGCTTTTTCGCGGGCGCGAACTCGATCTTCATGGGCGACAGGCTGCTGACGGCGGCCAATCCGGGCGACGATCACGACATGCGGTTGCTGGGCAAGCTGGGCATGGCGCCCATGATGGCATGGGAACATGCGCCCGAGGAGGGGGACGGCAAGGCCGATGACCTGCCCGAGGGCGCCCCTGCCGAATGTCCGCGCCGCGCGGCCGAGCGCCACGAGATGCCCGTCCCGATCCTGCGGTGAACACCGTCGAGGACAGGCTCTCGCCCTTTCGCGACGATTTGGCGCGGCTGGCGGCGGCGGATCGCACGCGCCGGCTGATCCCGCGCGCCGGCATTGATTTCGCCTCGAACGACTATCTGGGGCTGGCGGGGCATCCGCGGCTTGCCGGGGCGGTGCGGGCGGCGCTTGATGCGGGTGTGCCCGTCGGGGCGGCAGGCTCGCGCCTGCTGCGCGGCAACACCGAATGGCACGAGGCCTTCGAGGACAAGGCGGCAGCGTTCTTCGGCGCCGGCAGCGCGCTGCTGTTCGGCGGCGGCTATCAGGCCAATGCGGCGGCCATCGCCACCCTGCCGCAGCGGGGCGATCTGCTGGTGATGGATGCGCTGTCCCATGCCTCGACCCATGAGGGCGCGCGCCTGACGCGGGCCGAGGTGGCCAGCTTCCGGCACAACGATGCCGATCATGCCGGCGCGGTGATCGCCGACTGGCGCCGGCGGGGCGGCAGCGGCGCGGCCTGGATCGCGGTCGAAAGCCTTTACAGCATGGACGGCGACCGCGCCCCGCTGGATGCGCTGGCCCCGATCGCCGACCGCGAGGGCTTCCTCATCATCGACGAGGCGCATGCCACCGGGGTCTGGGGGCCGGGTGGCCGGGGGCTGGCCCACGCGCTGGAAGGGCGCGGCAATGTGATCACGCTGCACACCCTGGGCAAGGCGCTGGGCGGGTCGGGCGCGCTGCTGTGCCTGCCGGGGGTGCTGCGCGATTTTGTGGTCAACCGGGCGCGGCCGTTCATCTTTGCCACCGCGCCCTCGCCCCTGATGGCGGTGGCGGGGGCCGAGGCGCTGGACATCCTGCGCGATGAGCCATGGCGGCAACAGGCGCTGCATGACCGGGTCGCGCTGTTTGCCCGCCGCATGGCCCGGGCCCTGCCGCATCTGCCCCCGTCCGGCAGCCAGATCGTGCCGCTGGTCGTGGGGGCCGATGCGGCGGCGATGGCGCTGGCGGCGCGCGCGCAGCAGGCGGGGTTCGACCTGCGGGGCATCCGTCCCCCCACCGTGCCCCCCGGCACCGCGCGGCTGCGGGTATCGCTGACGCTGAACGCGGCAGAGCGGGACATCGAACGACTGGTTGAAACACTGGAGGCAGCATGGCCCGCTTCGTGATCACGGGAACCGGGACGGATATCGGCAAGACGGTCTTTGCCGCGGGCCTGACCGGGCTGCTGGGTGCCAGCTATTGGAAGCCGGTGCAGACCGGGGTCGTCTTGAACCCGTCCGACGGCCGTGCGGCCCTCGTGCAGGGAACGGACGGGGCTGATGCAAAAGGATATGTGCCCCCGCCGGGGGGCGATTCGGCCTTTGTCCGGGCGATGACCGGCGCGCCTGTCATCCCCGAGGCGGCCATCCTGCCCGATCCGCTGTCACCGCATCGCGCCGCCGAACTGGCAGGCGTCGCCATTCCCGAGCTGACCCCGCCCGATGCCGACCCGCTGGTGATCGAGGGTGCGGGCGGGGCGCTGGTGCCGGTCACGCGCGATCTGCTGTCGGCCGATCTGTTCGCGCGCTGGGGCATCCCGGTGATCGTGGTCGCCGCGACCGGGCTGGGGACGATCAGCCACACGCTGAGCGCGCTGGAATCCCTGCGCGCGCGGGGCGCCCCCGTCCACGGAGTCGCCTTTGTGGGCGAGGACGACCCCGACAACATCGCAACGATTGCCGCCATCGGCTGCGTCCGGGTGCTGGGCCGCCTGCCGCGGCTGGACCCGCTGACGCCCGAAACGCTGGCCGCCGCGATGCGCCGGCACTTCGATCCCGCCGATTTCGCGTAAGACCGCCGGGTTCCTTGGCCCCCGATACCCCGCCGCAGGCACGAGGCAGAGCCACCATGACCGATTCCCCCGTCTGGCACCCCTTCACGCAGCACGGGGCCGAGCCGCCGCCCCCGCGCGCCCTGCGCGCCGAGGGCGCTGTGATCGACACCGATCACGGCCCGCTGGTCGATGCGATCTCCAGCTGGTGGGTCATCACCCATGGCCATCGCCACCCGCCCATCATGCAGGCGATCCGGGACGCGTCCGAGCGGCTCGATCAGGTGATCTTTGCCGGCCTGACCCATCATCCGGCCGAGGATCTGGCCCGCGCGCTGGTTGACCTGGCCCCCGCCGGGCTGACGCGCGTGTTCTATTCCGACAGCGGCTCGACCAGTGTCGAGGTCGCGCTGAAGATGGCGCTGGGGTTCTGGAAGAACAGCGGGCGGCCCCGCCACCGCATCGCGGTGCTCGAGCAGGGCTATCACGGCGACACCATCGGCACGATGAGCGTGGGCGCGCGCGGTGTCTTCAACGCCGCCTACGAGCCGCTGCTGTTCGCGGTGGACCGCCTGCCCTTCCCGGTGGATGGCGGTTCGCAGATGCTGGCCGCGCTGGAATCCGTGGCCGCCACGGGCGAGCTGGCAGCCCTGATCGTCGAGCCGCTGGTGCTGGGCGCGGGCGGGATGCTGGTCTATCGCCCCGAGGTGCTGGCGGCGATGCGCGCGGTCTGCGACAGGCATGGCGTGCTGATGATCGCGGATGAGGTGATGACCGGCTGGGGCCGCACGGGGCGGCTGTGGGCCTGCGATCATGCCGGGATCGCCCCCGACATCCTGTGCACGTCCAAGGGGCTGACAGGCGGGGCCGTCCCGCTCGCGGCGACGCTGGCGACCGAGGCGATCTTTGCCGCCCACCGCTCGCCCGATCGCAGCCGCATGTTCTTTCATTCGTCCAGCTATACCGCCAACCCCATCGCCTGCGCCGCCGGGCTGGCCAATGTGCGCATCTGGCAGGGCGGGGGGATGCAGGCGCGGCTGGATGCCGTGAGCGCGATGCAGGCCGACCGGCTGTCGGCCCTGGCGGGGGACGGGCGCTTTTCCGGGGCGCGCCGGATCGGGACGATCGCGGCGCTGGACATGACGGCCGGGGGCGCAGGCTATCTTGCCGCCGCGGGCCAGCATCTGCGCGCCCATGCGCTGGAACGCGGGGTGTTCCTGCGGCCATTGGGCAGCACCGTCTATGTCATGCCGCCCTATTGCATCGGCGCGGCCGAGCTGGACCGCGTCTGGGCCGTCATCGCCGGCTTTGGCGGATGAACCCGGCCTGTCTGATGCGGCGTGGTGACAGGGGCGGGCGATGGGAGCGCGCCGCCCGCGCGGGCGCTGGTCCGGGGCCGGCCCCGCGCCTATACTGGCGCGCATGGCCGCAGCCGGGCGACAGACCGCGGTGCCGGCCGGGACAGAAGACAGGACCGACCCAGATGATGAAACCGACCGCTGTTCTTTTCGCCGCCCTTGGCGTTGCTGCCCTGGCGGGATGCGTGGCCCGCCCCGCCCCGCCCCCGCCGGTCGCTGTGGCCGCGGTCGAGCCCGTGCCCGCGCTCGCCCCGGTCACCCAGATCGCCGGCCTGCAATCGCGAGAGCCCGACGCCTGCCACGCGGCCGATTACCGCAAGCATATCGGCCAGCCCGCATCGGTCGTGCAGACGCTGGGGATCACGCGGCCCTATCGCATCGCCGAATATCGCGGGATCGAACCCGAGGAATACAATGCCCTGCGGCTGGCCTTCCAGCTTGATGCCGCGGGAATGATCCAGTCCGTCACCTGCGGTTGAGCCATCCCATGCGCGCCCTTGCCATCCTGCCCCTGCTTGTCCTGGCCGCCTGCGAGCAGCCCGCACCCCCCGGCCCCGCGCCCGACCGCGACCTGTGCAAGGCGTCCGGTTATCAGGGGCTGGTCGGCCAGCCCGAAACGGTGGTGAAGACGATGATGCTGCCTGCCGGCAGCCGCCTCATCGGTCCGGGCGACGCGGTGACGATGGATTTCCGCCCCGACCGCCTGAACATCGAGATCGGCACCGACCGGCGCATCGCCAGGATCGGCTGTTACTGAGCGGGAGCGTCCCCGAAGGGCGGACAGGCAGGAGGGCGGGGTTTTTTCATCCCGCCTGCCGTTGATCGGGGCGGGCAGGGGTGCCACCTTGGGGGCATGACGCTGAACCCGTTACTGCCGCCGCAACCCGCGCCCGATGTCGTGGCCTTCGACCGGCACGAGCTTGGCACGATCCTGTCGCTTTATGGGCGCATGGTCGCGGCGGGCGAGTGGCGTGATTACGGCCTGTCCTTCCTGCGGGACGTGGCGGTGTTTTCGGTGTTCCGCCGGGCGGCCGAGAACCCCCTCTACCGCATCGAGAAGCGTCCCCGCCTGAGGGCGGCGCAGGGGATGTATGCCGTGATCGGCATGAACGGACAGGTGCTGCGCCGCGGGCATGACCTGCGCGCCGTGCTGCGTGTTCTTGAACGCAAGCTGATCGGCCCGGTCTGAGCGGGCGCATCCGCCCCTTCCCGCGGGAACCCTGGGCGCGCTGCGCGGTTTGGCGTGCGGACCGAGCCGAGGAGATCGAGATGCGCTGGACGCATGTGCAGGAAAACTGGAACGCCTTCTACGAGGCCATCCTGGAAAAATGGGAAGACGCCGACGAGGGGATGCTGGACGAGATCGACGGCGATCAGCGCGCCTTCATCCGCTATATCGCCGAGATCACCGGGCTTGACGCGACCGAGGCGCGCGACGAGGTCAAGGAATGGCTGGCCGGCGAGATCCCTTCGGATGTCGTGATGAACCCCGGCCATGACAATCATTCGATCGCGCTGTCGGCGAAGTTCGTCGGCGAGGGCGAGGATGAATATTCCGACGACGCGCGGTTCGGGGACGATGACGATTACCCCGACGACGGCGACGACGAAGCGCGCTAGGGCGAGCGCGACCACCACAGGTCGGGCAGAAAGCCCGGCCAGTCGCCATAAAGCGTCTGGTGATCGGGAAAATGCAGCCGCGCTGCATGGGCGATGCGGCTGACCCGCGGATAGCTTACCGGAATCGCATATCGCCCCGCTGTCAGCAGCCTGTCCAGCGCCCTGACGGCGGCGACATGGTCATCGACGCTTGGCGCGTTCACCGCTTGGGCGATCATGGCGTCGACGGCTGGCGACCGGATGCCCGCCCAGTTCCGCGACCCCGGCTGCGCGGCGCTGGCGCTGCCCCAGTAAAGGGCCTGTTCGTTCCCCGGCGACAGCGACAGCCCGCGTTCATACCATGACATGTCGAAGGCAAAGCGGTTGGTGCGCTGGACGAACTGGGCGCTGTCCAGCAGCAGCACGCGCGGCATGATGCCCAGGGGGCGCAGCGCCTCGACATAGATGTTGACGATCTGCTGGACCTCGGCCCCGCTGCGCATGGCGCTGCCCGACTGGTTCAGCACAATCTCGGGCGCAAAGGGGCGCCCGTTCCCGTCGCGCAGCACCCCGTCGGGGCCGACCGTCCAGCCTGCCTCGGCCAGCAGCCCCGCCGCCTCGCGCAGCGCCTTGCGATCCAGCGCCCGGTCCGATCCCGGCGGCAGGACATAGCCTTCCATCGTGCCGGGCAGCAGCCCGGCGGCAAAGGGCGCCAGCAGCGCGGCCTCGCGCCCCGTGGCGGGACCGGGCTGCATGGCCAGCGCCGAGTTTGAAAAATAGCTGCTGATGCGCGGGTCGCTGCCGCCCGCCAGCGCCGCATCGATGAAGCGGTCGTTGAACGCCAGGATCATCGCCTGCCGTACCCGCCAATCGGCGAACAGGGGCGAGCGGGTGTTCATCACCAGCCCCATGATTCCCGAAGGCCGGCGGTGGGCGATCTCGGACTTGACGACCGCGCCCGCGGTCACGGCCGGAAAGCCGTATTCCGTCGCCCATCTGACGGCGTTCAGTTCGCGCCAGATGTCGGTCTCGCCGGCCTTGAAGGCCTGGAACATGGCGTTCGTGTCGGCGAAATAGTCATAGCGGATGCTGTCCAGGTTGAACATGCCGCGGGTCAGCGGCAGGTTTCTGCCCCAATAGTCGGGATTGCGGCGAAAGGTGATCGAGCGGCCGGGATCGACCGCCTCGATCACATAGGCGCCCGATCCGATGGGGCGTTCCAGCGACGAGGCGGCAAAGTCCTTGCCCGCCCATTGCGCCTTTTTCAGCACCGGCCGCATCGCCATCAGCAGGGGCAGCTCGCGATCCCTTTCCGAAAAGGTGATGCGCAGGCCGCGATCGCCCACCCGCTCGATCGAGCGGACCTTGCCCCAGGCGGCAGCATAGCGGGGATGGCCCTTGGTGCCCAATGTCTCGAAGGACCAGATCACATCCTCGACCGTGACGGGCGTGCCGTCCGAAAACCGCGCCTCGGGGCGCAGGGTGAATTCGACCCAGCTGCGATCGGGGTCGGTCTCGACCGTGGCGCATAGCAGGCAATAAAGGGTGAAGGGCTCGTCGAGCGAGCGCAGCATCAGGGGTTCGGCGACGTGGACCCCGACCGACCAGGCCGGGTTGCCCTTGAGCACCCAGGGCTTGAGCGAATCGAATCCCCCCGGCTCGCCTAGGCGAATCGTTCCGCCCTTTGGCGCATCCGCATTGACATAGGGCAAGGCGGAAAACCCTACCGGCAGGGCAGGTTCTCCATACATTGCAAGGGCATGAGACGGCGCGGCCGCGCTTGCCAGAGGCATTGCGGCAACAGCGGCAAGCGCCAGGATTGCCGTGCGCGCCATCGCGCCAATCGCGGATTTGCCAGAGATTTCGAGGATTCTCATGCTGCCCATTGTCCCGTGCCGCGTCATGCCCGCGCAGCCTTTGCGGGCAACCTAACGGCCCGTAAACCCTGTGGCAAACTCGACACTTGGACTCAGGTGCAGCAGCGAGTATATGAAATCCACTGCTCGATAGGTTTCTTGCCTGTATGAAACCTGCCTCAAGACTTGACGCCCGCCTTGTGCGGGCGTTTTTTTTGGTCCCGGCGGCGCCAAGGACCAGCAAGCCCGAGGCCCGCGCATCATCCGCCACGGGCTGCTCGCGGCGCCATCGCGCAGGGGCTGGCGACGGGCGTTTTCCCCGGTAAGCTTGTCCCCAAGGGTTGCGCAGCAAAGGGATGCGAGACATGGCAGACAGGGCACTGGCCGGCAGGGCCGCAGTGATCACGGGATCGAACAGCGGGATCGGGCTGGGCATCGCCGAGGCGCTGGCGGGCGCCGGGGCCGATCTGGTCATCAACAGCTTCACCGACCGCGAGGAGGATCACGCCCTTGCCCGCGATCTGGCCGCGCGCCACGGGGTCGAGGTGCGCTATGTCGCCGCCGACATGAGCAAGGGCGAGGATTGCCGCCGCCTGATCGAACAGGCCGGGCGCTGCGATATCCTGGTGAACAATGCCGGCATTCAGCATGTCGCCCCGATCACCGACTTTCCGGCGGACAAGTGGGATGCGATCATCGCGATCAACCTGTCCAGCGCCTTTCACACCACCGCCGCGGCGCTGCCGATGATGCGGGCGGCGGGATGGGGGCGGGTGGTCAACATCGCCTCGGCCCATGGGCTGACGGCCAGCCCCTTCAAGTCGGCCTATGTCGCCGCCAAGCACGGGATCATCGGGCTGACCAAGGTCACCGCGCTGGAAACGGCGGGCGAGGGCATCACCTGCAATGCGATCTGCCCTGGCTATGTCCTGACCCCCATCGTCGAGGCGCAGATCCCCGATCAGATGAAGACCCACAACATGAGCCGCGAGGACGTGATCGCCAAGGTCATGCTGGCACGCCAGCCCTCGGGCCAGTTCGCCACCGTCGAACAGATGGGCGGAACGGCGGTGTTCCTGTGTTCGGGCGCTGCGGACCAGATCACCGGGACCACGATTTCCGTGGATGGCGGCTGGACGGCCCTCTAGGCACGCCCCCCTCCGCCAAGGCCCAGGGCATCGTCAAGGCCAGGCCGGGCGACCGCCTGCAAGGGGGCGGCTGGCGCCTTGATCGCGGCGGGGGAAGCCTCGATCATGCAAAAGGCCCATCCCTGCCGGCACCAGGGGCTTGCGCCGCAGGGGGGCGCCCCTAGACTGGCCTTGCCCGATGCCGGCCGGGCGCGCCGGGGCCTTGCGCCCCGCGCACCGGGGCGCCGGGCCGGGCACCCAAGGGCAGGGGGGATCGTCCATGACAACCGCTACAGCCACCATCCGGGGCACCCCGGCAACAGCCGGGCAGCCGCACCGATCCGTGGAGCGCGTCCGCGACATCCTGATCGTGGACGACCATCCGCTGATGTGCGATGCGCTGGCCCTGACGCTGACCATCAGCTTCGGCCGCAAGCTGGTGCGCACCGCCCGCAGCCTTGCCGCCGCCCTGGAACAGATCCGCCTTCACGGCCCGCCCGACGCGGTGATACTCGACCTGAACCTGCCCGATGCCCGCGGCGCCGAGGGCATCGTGACGCTGCGCCGGCAGTTGCCGGACGTGCCGATCACGATGATCTCGGCCGATCTGGAAAACACCATGATCTCGGCGGCGATGGCGGCGGGCGCGCAGGGCTATGTGTCGAAATCGCTGGGGCGCGAGGCGCTGGTGGACAGCCTGCGCCGCATGTGGGCCGGCGAGCGGGTGACCCCCGAGGGGTATGAACCCCAGGCCGGCGGCACGGGCGACGCGGCGCGGGCGGAACTGGCGCGCCGCTTCGCCACGCTGACCCCCCAGCAGATGAAGATCCTGCGGCTGATCTGCCAGGGCAAGGCGAACAAGGAAATCAGCTACGAGTTGTCGATCGCCGAGGCGACGGTCAAGACGCACATCACCGCGATCATGTCCAAGATCAACGCCCGCCGCCGCACCCAGGCCGTGCTGCTGGCCAACAGCGCCCGCCTGTTCGAGCCGGGCTGACCCGATGGGCGCGCAGGCGGGCGGCCCCGTCAGCCTTGGCGTGCCTGCGGATGATCCGGCAGCCGCCGCGCGGCTGGCCGGCGGCCTTGCCCCGGCGGCCCCGGCGCTGGTGCTGCTGTTCGGATCGCCCCGCCCGGTGCTGCCGCCGGTCGCCCGCGCACTGTCGCGGGCCCTGCCGGGCGTGCGCATTGCGGGCTGTTCCTCGGCGGGCGAGATCGGCCCCTTCGGCTATCAGCGCGGCACGATCGTCGCCGTCGGGTTTCCGCGCGCCGCCTTCCGGGCCGAGGCGATCGCCCTGCCCGATCAGGGCGGCATTCCTGTATCGGGCTGGCTGACGGCCCTGCGCGGGCTGCGCGCGCGCTTTCCCGACCGGGCGGGCCGCTCGCTGTTCGGGGTGCTGCTGGCGGACGGCACCGCCTGCAACGAGGATGTCCTGGCCGCCGCGCTGGATGCTGCCCTGCCCGGCATCGCCGTGGTGGGCGGATCGGCGGGGGACGGGCTGGACTTCGGCGAAAGCGTGCAGATCCTGGACGGCGCGCCTGTCCGGGGGGCCGCGGTGTTCGTGATGGTCGAAACCGCCCTGGCCGTGGCCGAGGTCAGCTTTGCCCATTTCACCCCGACCGCAAGGCGCGCGGTCGTCACCCGTGCCGATCCCGCCGGGCGCGAGATCATCGAGTTGAACGCTGCACCTGCGGCCGAGGAATATGCCCGCCTCGCCGGGCTGGAGGCCGCGCGGATGGAGCGGGCGGATTTCGCCCGCTTTCCGCTGCTTCTGCGCACGGGCCGGCGCCATCATGTCCGCGCGATCAGCGGCGTCGGGCCGGGCGGAACGCTGCGGCTGATGTCGGCGGTCGAGCGGGGCGAGGTGCTGACGCTGGGCCGCGCGGGCGACGTGACGCAGGGCTTTGCCGATGCGCTGGAGGCGCTGCCCCGCCCGCCCTTGATGGTGCTGGGCTTCGACTGCATCCTGCGGCGCCTTGCGGTTGAACGCGCCGGCATGACCCACCGCATGGCCGAGCTGTTCGCCCGCTATCGCGTGGCCGGCTTCAACACCTATGGCGAACAGCACAGCGGGATGCATGTCAACCAGACCTTTGTCGGCCTTGCCCTGATGCCGGCAGGGGCCGGCCCATGATCCTGCCGCCCGGCGAGGATGCCCAGGGCCGGGCCGTGCGGCTGGAACGCATCGCCGAGGCGCTGATCGAGCGGGTGGACCGGCTTGAGGAAACCCGCGGCTCGGCCCGCTCGATGTTCCAGGCCGCCGTCGCGCTGGAACGCGAGGCGATCGCCCGCACGCGCGATCTGGAACGGGCGCTGGCCGACCTGTCGGAAAAGAACCGCGACCTTGCCGTCGCCCGCGCCGCCGCCGAAGAGGCGAACCGCTCGCGCACCCGCTTTCTGCGGGCGGCCAGCCATGATCTGCTGCAACCCCTCGCCGCTGCCCGGCTGTTCCTGTCGGCGCTGACCGATACCGGGCTGGACGAGACGCAGGCCGAGCTGGCCGCCCGGCTGGGCGCAGCCTTCGAATCGGTCGAGGAACTGATGCATGCCGTCCTCGACATCAGCCGCCTGGACAGCCAGCGCATCGAGTTTCACCGCAAGCCGGTCGCGCTTGACGCGCTGTTCCGGCGTCTGGCGGTCGAATACGCCCCCATGGCCGAGGCGGCGGGGCTGAGGCTGAGCTTCGTGCCGACGGCGGCGGTGGTGGACAGTGATCCGACCTTTCTGCGCCGAATCGCGCAGAACCTGATCTCCAACGCGCTGAAATACACCGCGCGCGGGGGGGTGGTGGTCGGCGTGCGGCGGCGGGGCGGGCTGGTCTGGCTGGAATGTCACGACAGCGGCCCCGGCATCGCCGCGGCGGACCGCGCCCGCATCTTCGACGAGTTTCAGCGCGCCGTTCCCGAGAGGGGCCCGCAGGGGATGGGGCTGGGCCTGTCGATCGTGCGGCGCGCCTGCCTCAAGCTGGGGCACCGACTTGAACTGGACAGCGCCGTGGGGCGCGGCACCGTGTTCCGGGTCGGGCTGGCGCCTGCGGATGCCGCCGCGGGTGCCGGTCAGGCGGCGCCCGATCCCTCGGCCGCGGCGCTGCGCGGGCGCGTGGTGCTGGTGGTCGAGAACGACGCCGCCATGCGCCGGGGCTATGAGCTGATGCTGGGCGGCCGGATGGGCATGATCGTACGCTGCGCGGGCGGCACGGCCGAGGCCCTGGCCGCCATGGGGCAGGACGATCCGCCCGATGTGATCCTGGCCGACTATAACCTCGACAATGGCGATACGGGCATCGCGGCGATCGGCGCCTTGCGGGCGGCGGCCGGGCAGGCGATTGCGGCGGTGATGGTGACGGCGCGCCGCGACGGCCATGTCGCCCGCGCCTGCGCCGCCTGCGCCGTGCCGCTGATCGAAAAGCCCGTGCGCCCGGCCGATCTTGCCGCCGCGCTGATGCAGGCGCTGGGCGCGGCCCCGCCTTTGGCATGAGGCGCGCGGGGCAGGGCTTGGCAAGCCCCGCGCGCCGCCCCATCGTCAGCCCGGTGAACGGACGGATGAGGGGCCGGAAGGTCTTTTGGCCCGGCGCCCGTCCCAAGGCGAGGAGGAGCAAGGCCATGGGCCATTTCCTGCGATGCGCGCTGGCCGCCGCCCTGCTGGCAGCAGGGGTGCCGGGGCAGCCCTGGGCGGGCGAGGCGGGCGACGTGATCCTGGCCCAGCGCGGCCCCTGGGCGCTCGAGGGCCGGTCGCTGACATGGGATCTGACGCGCGAGGGTCCGGCCCTGCCCGGTTTCCTGCCCATCGGGGCCGGCACCCTGACGATGGCCGAGGCGACGGACCCGGCGGATGGCAAGCGGGTGCTGCAACTGACCCAGAGGACCGATGCGGGCGAGCGGCGGATCGGTCCCTTTCCGCTGTCGGCAGGCGATCCGGTCGCGGTGTTCTTTCTGGAAAGCACGGTGCGCGACATGGCGGCGCTGACCGGGGGCAATCCCGACTATATCCGCAACCGCATCAAGGACGCGGTGTTCCGCGGCGGCAGCGTGGCGCATGCGGAGGGGCGCACCGTCGCCACGGTTCGGCCCTTTGCGGCCGACCCCGCCCGCGGCCGCATGGGCGCCTTTGCCGGCCTGACCCTGCGCGTCGAGGCGGGGGCGGACCCTGCGGCCCCCTTGCGCGAACTGGTTGCCGAAACCGCCGATCCGGTCGCGCCCGCCGCCCTGCGGGGCATGGCCGGGCGTCCCGTCGCCCCGGCGCGGTATCGCAACGCCCTGGTGCTGCGATGATCCGGCTGGCCGGGCTGTCGCTGCTGGTTCCTGCCGCGGCCATCGCGCAGGCGGTGAACGATTATCCCACCGCCACGCGGGCCGAATACGTGATGACCTGCATGGCCGTGAACGGCGAGAACCCCGACACGCTGGCGCGCTGTTCCTGCGCCATCGACGCGATTGCCGCGGTTCTGCCCCACGAACGCTATGTCGCGGCCGAAACCGTGCTGCGGATGCGCCAGACCTCGGGCGAGCGGTCGGGGCTGTTCCGCAGCGGCGCGGCCGCCGACGGGCCGGTCGCCGACCTGCGCCGCGCCGAGGCCGAGGCCGAGGTGCTGTGCTTCTGATGCGGGCCGCTTGACCTCGGCCATGCCGCGCCGTTTGCTGAACCGCAGGCAAACGGGGGAATGGCCATGGATCTGGGCATCAGGGGCAGGAAGGCGCTGGTCTGCGCGGCATCCAGGGGGCTGGGGCGCGGCTGCGCCGAGGCGCTGGCCGCCGAGGGGGTCAACCTGGTCATCAATGCCCGCGGGCGCGAGGCCCTGACCCGCACCGCCTGGGAGATCGCCGAGCGCCACGAGGTCACGGTCGAGCCGGTCGCGGCCGACATCACGACCGATGAGGGGCGCGCGGCGGTTCTGGGCGCGCTGGGCGGGCAGGCCGACATCCTGGTGACGAATGCGGGCGGGCCGCCGCCGGGCCGCTGGACCGATTGGGGGCGCGATGATTTCATCCGTGCCATCGACGCCAACATGCTGTCGGCCATCGCGCTGATGCAGGCGCTGGTGCCCGGCATGATGGACCGGGGCTGGGGCAGGGTCGTGAACATCACCTCGCAGTCGGTCCGCTCGCCCATCGCGGAGCTGGGGCTGTCGAACACGGCGCGCGCCGGGCTGACCGGCTTTGTCGCCGGCATGTCGCGGCAGGTGGCGGACAGGGGCGTGTGCGTGAACAACCTGCTGCCCGGCATCCACGACACCGACCGTGCCGCAGCCCTGGATGCGGGCGCGGCCGAACGCGGCGGCATCACCCGCGATGAGGCGCGCGCCCGCCGGCAGGCCGCGATCCCCACGCGCAGCTATGGCCGGGCCGAGGATTTCGGCGCGGCCTGCGCGTTCCTGTGTTCGCAGCAGGCCCGCTTCATCGTCGGGCAGAACCTGCTGCTGGACGGCGGGGCGCTGAACGTCGCGGTCTGACCCCCGCCCCGCGCTTTTTCGCCCATGACGGGGCGGTGCGAGGAATCTCTTGCCAGCGCGGGGTGGCTGCGGCTACGAGATTGCTTGCGTATCGGGAGACGCCGGCGGCAACGCCGGGGCCGAAGGAGCAGCCGCCCCGGCGAACTCTCAGGCAAAAGGACCGTTTCGCGCGTTGAACTCTGAAGAGTGGCCGATCCCGGCCCGCCGAAGGATGACGATCTCAGGCGCCCGTCAGCGGGCAGGGACAGAGGGGGCATCGGAACCGGCGCGTTGCGCCGTGAAAGGATGCTGATGGACGCGCTGAAACATACGCCGCTTTACGACCTGCATGTTGCGCTGGGTGCCCGGATGGTGCCCTTTGCCGGATGGGAAATGCCGGTCCAGTATCCGGCAGGGGTGCTGGCCGAGCACCTGCACACCCGCGCCGCCGCCGGGCTGTTCGATGTCTCGCATATGGGGCAGGTGATCTTGGGCGGGCGCGGCGCGGCCGCGGCGCTTGAATCGCTGGTGCCGGCGGACATTCTGGACCTGCCCGAGGGGCGGCAGCGATACGGGCTGTTCACCAATGAGGCGGGCGGCATCCTCGATGACCTGATGATCGCGAACAAGGGCGATCATCTGCTGCTGGTCGTCAATGCCGCCTGCGCGGCGCAGGACATCGCGCATCTGGAGGCCGCCGGGCTGGCGCCCGAGGTGGTGAGCGACCGTGCCCTGCTGGCATTGCAGGGCCCGGCGGCCGAAGCGGCGCTTGAATCGCTGGTGCCGGGCGTGGCGGCGATGCGCTTCATGGATGCGGCCGATTTCGACTGGCGGGGCGCGACGCTGTGGGTCAGCCGTTCGGGCTATACCGGCGAGGACGGGTTCGAGATCTCGGTGCCCGCGGGCCTGGCCGAGGATTTCGCCCGCGCGCTGCTGGAGCAGCCCGGCGTGGCGCCGATCGGGCTGGGCGCGCGCGATTCGCTGCGGCTCGAGGCAGGGCTGCCGCTCTATGGGCATGACATGGACGCGGGCGTGACCCCGGCGCAGGCGGGCCTTGGCTGGTCGATCCCCAAGGTCCGGCGCGCGGGCGGGGCACGGGCGGGCGGGTTTCCCGGCGCGGGCCGCATCCTGCCGGAACTGGGCCGCGCCGCCAGCATGCGCCGCGGCCTAATCCCGCAAGGCCGGGCGCCGCTTCGTGAAGGGGTGGAGATCTTTGCCGCAGCCGAGGGGGGCGCGCCGATCGGGCGCGTCACCTCGGGCGGGTTCGGCCCCTCGGTCGGCGGCCCGGTCGCCATGGCGGCCCTGCCGGCGGACCTGCCCGAGGGCGCAACCGTTCATGCCGAACTGCGCGGCAAGCGCCTGCCGGCGCGGATCGCGCCCATGCCCTTTGTCCAACCCACCTACAAACGCTGAGAGGCGATCATGCTGAAATATACCGAGGACCACGAATGGCTGCGCCCCGAGGGTGACGAGATCACCGTCGGCATCACCTCTCATGCCAGCGAACAGCTGGGCGATGTGGTGTTCATCGAAATGCCCGAGGTCGGCCGCGAGGTTGGTGCGGGCGAGGAGATCGTGGTGATCGAATCGGTCAAGGCCGCCTCCGACATCGTGGCGCCGGTGGCCGGCACCATCACCGCCGTGAATGACGCGCTGGCCGACGCGCCGGGCGATGTGAACGCCGATCCGATGGCGGCCTGGTTCTTTCGCATCCGCCCGGCGGACGGGGCGGACCTGTCGGGCTTCATGGACGAGGCGGCCTATCGGGCGCTGATCGGCTGAGCGGCGCGGCCCGGACCGGGGCGCTGCCCCGGACCCCGGGATATTTTCCTGCAGAAGAATGGGGCCGGGGCGTATGGCCGCGGGTCCCTCGTTGAGAGGCTGAGGACGATGACCCGCTGGACCCCCACCGATTACAACCCCGACGATTTCGCCAACCGCCGCCATATCGGCCCCTCCCCGGCCGAGATGGAGGAGATGCTGCGCGCCGTCGGCTGCGCGAGCCTTGACGAGCTGATCGACCAGACCGTGCCGCAGTCGATCCGCGACGAGGGCGGCATGGACTGGCCGGCGCTGTCGGAACGCGAGTTGCTGGCGCTGATGCGCGAGGTGGCGGGGCAGAACCGGGTGATGACCAGCCTGATCGGGCAGGGCTATTACGGCACCGTCACGCCCCCCGCGATCCAGCGCAACATCCTGGAAAACCCGGCCTGGTACACGGCCTATACCCCTTATCAGCCCGAGATCGCGCAGGGCCGGCTGGAAGCCTTGCTGAACTATCAGACCATGGTCGCCGATCTGACCGGCCTGCCGGTGGCCAATGCCAGCCTGCTGGACGAGGCGACTGCCGCCGCCGAGGCGATGGCGATGGCGCAGCGGGTGGCCAAATCCAGGGCGGGCGCGTTCTTCGTCAGCGAGACCCTGCATCCGCAGACCATTGCCGTGATCGAGACGCGCGCCGCGCCGCTGGGGATCGAGATCATCCGCGGCGCGCCCGAGGACTGCGATCCGGCCCGCGTGTTCGGCGCCATCTTCCAGTATCCGGGCACCTTCGGCCATATCGGCGACCTGAGCGCCGAATGCGAGGCGCTGCGCGCGGCCGGCGCCGTGGCGGTCGTGGCCACCGACCTGCTGGCGCTTTGCCTGCTGAAGGAACCGGGCGCGATGGGGGCCGACATCTGTGTCGGCTCGTCGCAGCGGTTCGGGGTGCCGATGGGCTATGGCGGGCCGCATGCGGCCTTCATGTCCTGCCGTGACGATTTCAAGCGCGCCATGCCGGGGCGGATCGTCGGCGTGTCCATCGACGCCGCCGGACGGCCGGCCTATCGGCTGGCGCTGCAGACGCGCGAGCAGCACATCCGGCGCGAAAAGGCGACAAGCAACGTCTGCACGGCGCAGGCGCTGCTGGCGGTGATGGCGTCGTTCTATGGCGTGTTCCACGGCCCCGTGGGCCTGAAGGCGATCGCCCAGCGGGTGCATCTGAACGCTGTGACGCTGGCGAACGCCCTGCGCGCGGCGGGGGCCGAGGTCGAACCTCAGGCGTTCTTTGACACCATCACCGTGCGGGTAGGCGTCGGGCAGGCGGGCATCTTGGCCGCCGCCGAACAGCGCGGCATCAACCTGCGCCGGGTGGGCCGCGACCGGGTGGGCATCTCGGTGGACGAGACGACCGATGCGGGCGTGATCGCGCGGGTGCTGGACGCCTTTGGCATCACCGACGCTGCCGAACCGGCGACGGCCCCGGCAATCCCCGATGCGCTGCTGCGCGAATCGGATTTCATGACCCACCCGGTGTTCCACATGAACCGGGCGGAATCGGAAATGATGCGCTATATGCGCCGCCTGTCGGACCGCGACCTGGCGCTGGACCGCGCGATGATCCCGCTGGGGTCTTGCACGATGAAGCTGAACGCCGCGGCCGAGATGATGCCCCTGACCTGGCCCGAATTCGGCGCCCTGCATCCCTTTGCGCCGCAATCGCAAGCGGCCGGTTATCACCGCGTCTTTGCCGACCTGACCGACAAGCTCTGCGCGATCACCGGCTATGACGCCTTTTCGCTGCAACCGAACAGCGGCGCGCAGGGGGAATATGCGGGGCTGCTTACCATCGCCGCATATCACCGCGCCAACGGGCAGGATCGCGACATCTGCCTGATCCCGACCAGCGCGCATGGCACCAACCCGGCCAGCGCCCAGATGGCGGGGATGAAGGTCGTTGTCGTGAAATCCGCGCCCAACGGCGATATCGACCTGGAGGATTTCGCGGACAAGGCCGCGCAGGCCGGGGACCGTCTGGCGGCGGTGATGATCACCTATCCGTCCACCCACGGCGTCTTCGAGGACACGGTGCGCGAGGTCTGCCGCATCACCCATGATCACGGCGGTCAGGTCTATATCGACGGGGCGAACATGAACGCGTTGGTCGGGCTGGTGAAGCCGGGCCAGATCGGCGGCGACGTCAGCCACCTGAACCTACACAAGACCTTTGCCATCCCGCATGGAGGCGGCGGCCCCGGCATGGGGCCGATCGGCGTCAAGGCGCATCTGGCACCGCATCTGCCGGCCGATCCGCGCACGGGCACCGGCGATATCGGCGGCGCGGTCAGCGCGGCGCCCTGGGGCTCGGCCTCGATCCTGCTGATTTCCTGGGCCTATATCCTGATGATGGGCGGGGCGGGGCTGACCCAGGCGACGCGGGTTGCGATCCTGAACGCCAATTACATCGCCGCGCGGCTGGCCGGGCGGTATCCGATCCTGTTCATGGGCAACCGCGGCCGCGTCGCGCATGAATGCATCATCGACACGCGCGTCTTTGCCCAGCACGGCGTGACCGTGGACGATATTGCCAAGCGCCTGATCGACAACGGCTTTCACGCCCCCACGATGAGCTGGCCCGTCCCCGGCACGCTGATGGTCGAGCCGACCGAGTCGGAAACCAGGGCCGAGATCGACCGCTTCATCACCGCAATGCTGGCGATCCGGGACGAGATCGAGGACGTGGCCGCGGGCCGGATCGAGGCGGCGCAAAGCCCCCTGCGCCACGCCCCCCACACGGTCGAGGATCTGGTCGCCGACTGGGACAGGCCCTATTCGCGCGAGCAGGGATGCTTCCCGCCGGGCGCCTTCCGCGTGGACAAATACTGGCCCCCCGTGGGGCGCGTGGACAATGTGCATGGCGATCGCAACCTGATCTGCACCTGTCCCCCGGTCGAGGATTACGCGCAGGCTGCCGAATAAGACAGCTCGCCAGGCTCGCCTGCCCTGTTAACGATCCTTAAGGATTGGTTAACGGGGCGGGCGGATGGCGGGCAAATTCGGGTGGACGGCTGCGGCGATGGTCGCGGCCTTGCTGACGACGCTGCCGGATGCGGGGCATGCCCATCCGGGCGGGCTGAATGCCGAGGGGTGCCACCGCAATCGCAAGACCGGCGATTTTCATTGTCATGGAGGCGGCACGCGCAAGGCTGCCTCGGGCAACGGAGCGGTGCCCCGGCTTTACGATGCTGCCTCGGGCGGCGGGGCGTTCAGGAACTGCGCCGAGGCGCGGCGGGCGGGGGCCGCTCCGGTCAGGCGGGGCGATCCGGGCTATGCGCCCCGCCTGGACCGCGACGGCGACGGGACAGGATGCGAATGATCCCGCCTCATGGCTCTTGCCGTTCCGGCATGGGCGGTCAGACTGCGGCCATCCCGAAGGCGTCTGCAGGAGCGGGGCGATGAGCGGAAGGAAACTGACCTGCCTGTCCTGCGGGCAGATGAACCGCGCTCCCGGGGACAAGCTGGCCGAGGGCCCGAGATGCGGCGTCTGCGGGGCGGCCCTGATGACGGGCAAGCCGGCATCCCTGGATGGGCCGATGCTGCAAAAGGCCGCGCGCAACGATGATGTGCCGCTGCTGGTCGATTACTGGGCGCCGTGGTGCGGCCCCTGCCGGATGATGGCGCCCGAGTTCGACAAGGCCGCGCAGCAATTGGCCGGGCAGGTGAGGCTGGCCAAGATCGACACCCAGGCCAACCCCGACGCGGCTTTGCGCTGGAACATTCAAGGCATCCCGGCCTTCATCCTGTTCTCGGGCGGGCACGAACGGGGGCGGCTGTCCGGCGCCCGTTCCGCCGGGCAGCTGGTCGATTGGGTGCGCCGGCAGGGCCGTGCGCCGGCTTGACAAGGCCAGGCGCTTGCGCGACATAACCCGCCTGTGGGGCCGTAGCTCAGTTGGTAGAGCGCATCGTTCGCAATGATGAGGCCAGGGGTTCGATTCCCCTCGGCTCCACCAATCACCCTTCACCACCAGATTGCAGCCCAGGCACCGTGGATTGCAGGGTCATCGCCCGGCCCTGACCCCGCTTGCGCCCGCCTCGCGCGCTGTTCACAGTAGCGCCGCCACCTGTCTGGAGAGAACCGCCGATGTCGCTGAACACCGCCCTGCCGCAACCGATGAACCTGATTGCCGGCACATGGGTGCCGCCGCAATCGGGACGGCAGATGGCGGTCGTCTCGCCCCTTGACGGAGAGGTGTTCGCGGCGATCGCCGATTCGGATGCCGCCGACATCGACGCGGCCGTTGCTGCTGCCCGTGCGGCCCTGGAGGGGCCATGGGGGGCGCTCAGCGCGGCCGAGCGGGGGCGGCTGCTGATGCGCTATGGGGCCGCGATCCTGGATCATGCGGACGAGCTGGCCGCGATCGAGACGCGCGACAACGGCAAGCCGCTGGCGCAGGCCCGCGCCGACATGGTGATGACGGCGCGCTATTTCGAATACTACGGCGGCGCCGCCGACAAGGTGCATGGCGAGGTGATTCCCTTCCAGCGCGGCTATTCCGTCCACATGACGCGCGAGCCGCATGGCGTCACCGGCCATATCGTGCCCTGGAACTATCCCGCGCAGATCTATGGCCGGTCCATCGGCGCGGCGCTGGCGATGGGCAATGCCTGCGTTCTGAAACCGGCCGAGGATGCCTGCCTGTCGATCCTGCGGCTGGCCGAGATCGCGGCCGGCATCCTGCCGCCCGGCGCGCTGAACGTCGTCACCGGGCGGGGCGAGGTCGCCGGGAAGGCGCTGTCCGAACATCCCGGGATCGACTTCATCAGCTTCACCGGCTCGCCCGAGGTGGGTCAGATGATCCAGATCGCGGCGGCAAGGAACTTCATCGGCTGCACGCTGGAACTGGGCGGCAAGTCGCCGCAGATCGTGTTCGAGGACGCCGATCTTGACGCCGCGCTGCCGGTGCTGGCCAACGCGATCATCCAGAACGGCGGGCAGACCTGTTCGGCCGGATCGCGCGTGCTGATCCAGCGCCCCATCTGGGACGCGCTGACCGCGCGGCTGGCCGAACGCTTTACGGCCGTCGAGGCATCCCCGGCCGACGGATCGCTGCTGGGGCCGCTGATCTCGGCCCGGCAGAAGGCGCGGGTGGAACGGTATATCGCCGAGGCGGGCGCCCCGGTTCTGGCCCAGGGCAAGGTCGCGGCGGACGCGCCTGCCGGCGGGTTCTACGTTGCCCCCGTGCTGTTCGGCCCGGTTGATCCCGCCAGCCCCATCGCGCAGGAGGAGGTGTTCGGCCCCGTCCTGTGCGCCATCCCCTTCGACACCGAGGCCGAGGCAATCGCCATCGCGAACGGCACGCAATACGGGCTGGTGGCATCCGTGTGGACGCGCGACGGCGCGCGGCAGGCGCGGGTGGCGAACGCCATGCGCTGCGGGCAGGTGTTCATCAACGGCTTCGGCGCGGGCGGCGGGGTCGAGCTGCCCTTCGGCGGCATCCGCAAGTCGGGGCATGGCCGCGAAAAGGGATTCGAGGCGCTTTACGAATTTTCCACGATCCGCACGATCGTGAACCATCATGGCTGAGGAGGGCAATATGAGGCTGCAAGGCAAGACGGCGCTGGTCACGGGCGCGGCATCGGGGTTCGGCAAGGGGATCGCGGAAACCTTCCTGCGCGAGGGGGCGCGTGTCGCGGTCGTTGACCTGAACGCCGAGGGCGCGCAGGCGGTGGCCGCCGAACTGGGCGACGGAGCCATTGCCATCACCTGCGACGTGTCCAGGGCCGAGGACGTGGCCCGCGCGGTTCAGCAGACGCGCGATGCCTTCGGCAGCCTCAACATCGCCGTCAACAACGCCGGCTGGTCGCATGCCAACGGGCCGCTGCTGGACGTGGACGAGGCGACCTTCCGCAAGGTGCTGGACATCAACGTGATGTCGATCTTTCACATGACCCATGCCTGCGTGCCGCACTGGCGCCAGGCGGGCGGGGGCGTGATGATCAATATCGGCTCGACCGCCGGCATCCGGCCGCGGCCGGGTCTGACATGGTACAACACCTCGAAAGGCGCGGTGAACCTGATGAGCCGCAGCCTGGCGGTGGACCTCGCCCCCGACAATATCCGCGTCAACTGCATCGCCCCGGTGATGGGGGCGACGGCGCTGCTGGGCCAGTTCATGGGGGTGCCGGACACGCCGGAAAACCGGGCCAAGTTCGTGTCCACCATCCCGCTGGGCCGGATGTCCACCCCCCGCGACATTGCCAATGCGGCGCTGTATCTGGCGTCGGACGAGGCCGATTTCATCACCGGCGTCGTGCTTGAGGTAGATGGCGGGCGCACCATCTGACGCCCGCCCGGCCCCCTCAGGCCAGGAAAAAGCGCACCATCTGGGCCGTGGCGTCAGGCCCCTGCGGGTCGGCATAGCTGCCGCGGGGATCGCCGCCCGACCAGGCATGGCCCAGCCCGTCGATTTCCCAATGCTCGGCGGCAGGGCGCCCCTGGGCGTCGGCCTTGCGGGTGACGCGCCACGGCCGCCCGGTCATGCCCGAGCGGTCCGCACCCTTTCGTCCGGTCGCCGAGGCAAAGACCGCGCGGCCGTTCGCCGGTGCCACCGTCGCATCGGCGGTGCCGTGAAACGAAATGCTCCGCGCCCGGATCGGGCGCCCTGCCGCGCCGCCCGACCGCATCGCGGCAAAGGCGCCCGCCACATCGCGCGCCGCCCCCGCAGGCAGGCCGGAATGAACGGCGATGGCGGAAAACACGTCAGGGCGCTCGGCCCCCAGAATGGCGGCCATCGCGCCCCCTGCCGACAGGCCGGCGGCAAAGATGCGATCCTGCGGGACGCCATGCGCCCGCGCCGTGTCGAGCGCCAGTTCGGCCAGCAGGGCGGCCTCGCCCCCGGTGCCGGCCTGATCGCCGGGGCGGAACCAGTTCCAGCACCCTTGCGCATTGTCCCCGCGCGTCTGTTCGGGCAGCACGACGATCAGGCCAGCCCGCTGCGCATGGTCAAGAATACGGGTGCCGGCGGCGAAATCCTCGGGCCCCTGGGTGCAGCCATGCAGCATCAGCACCAGCCCGGCCGGACGGGCGTCGGCGAGGGCCGGAACGAACAGGCGGTAATCACGCGCCCCGGCAGCGGCGGCAAAGCGCAGGCGTTCCCACCGCGCGCCCTGCGGCAGGTCGGGCCGGGCCGCCGGCTGTGCGGTGCCAGGCGACAGGCGTGCCGCGGCACCCTGCCGCAGCAGATCGACCGCCTCGCCCATCCGCATCCGCAATCCCTTGGCGGCCGGAGCGTCATGGGGCGCCACGCGCCGGGCGCTGCCCTCGATCGCCGGGCCGGGATGCGGGGCAGGGCGGGCGGCGCCTGCCGGGGGCGGCAGGGCAGCAGGGGGCGGCAGGATGGCCGAGGGCGGCGCGGCCTTGGATGCGGCCTGGCGCGCCGGGCTCCGCCCCGCATTGCCAAGGGCATCCTGAATGGCCCGTGTCGCGGCGGCAGGATCGCCGGCGCGGGTGTGTTCCAGCGCGCGGCGCATGGCAGAGGCGATCGGGCGGTCCATGATGATCCCTGTGTTGGTCAGCTGTCCGCGCGGCGTCTTGGCCGGCGGAGCGGTCACCTCCAATGTTTATGCTGCAGTGCAGCATGACAAGGACTGCCGTATGAAAATGCCCTCTGCCTTGCAGGCGCATCATGAAAACAAAGGAAAAGAAATCAGGCGGCCCCGACCTGCATCCCTCGCTGAACCGCCGGGCGCGCCATGAAACGGTCGAGCCAGGCCGACACGGCCCCGAATTCGTCAAACCGCACCAGCGCCCCGGCGTCGTATTTCGTCAGCAGATTGTTCACCCAGGGGGCCGTGGCGATGTCGGCGATGGAATAATCGCCCGTGATCCATTCCCTGCCCGCCAGCTGCCTGTCCAGAACCCCGAGCAGGCGGCGGGTTTCGGCCGCATAACGGTCGCGGGGGCGCTTGTCCTCGATCTCGCGGCCCTTGTAGGCGTGGAAAAAGCCAAGCTGGCCCATCATCGGCCCCACCCCGCCCATCTGGAACATCAGCCATTGCACCGTCTGCCAGCGCGCGGCCCCGTCCGCAGGCAGGAACCGGCTGGTCTTGCCCGCCAGATACAGCAGGATCGCCCCCGATTCCCACAGCCCCATGGGCCGTCCCCCCGGCCCGTCCGGATCGATGATCGCGGGGATCTTGTGGTTGGGGTTCAGCGACATGAATTCGGGCGTCAGCTGGTCGGCGGCCTCGCCGATGTCGATGCGGTGGGCGTCATAATCCAGCCCGCATTCCTCCAGCATGATGGACGCCTTGGCACCGTTGGGGGTGTTCAGGGTGTAAAGCTGGATCGCCTGCGGCCGGCGGGGCGGCCAGCGGCGCATGATGGGAAACTCATCGGGATCGACGATCATCGGTTACCTCAAGTCACACGCAATTGTAAGAAATGTTTAAGCCGTGATAGACTGGATCGGACAAGGCGGCCAGCCCGCCGGACAAGAACACCGGGACAGGTATATCAGCATGATCAAGGAATTCCGCGATTTCATCGCCAAGGGCAATGTCATGGACATGGCCGTCGGCATCATCATCGGCGCCGCCTTTACAGCGATCGTGACGTCGATGGTGGATGACCTCATCAACCCGATCCTCAGCATGGTGACGGGGAACACCGATTTCTCCAGCAACTACATCGTGCTGAAGGGCGTGGCGCCCGATGGTGCCTCGCTGACCGCCGCCAAGGACGCGGGCGCGACCGTATGGGCCTATGGCTCGTTCATCACGGCGGTGCTGAATTTCCTCATCATCGCCTTTGTCGTGTTCCTGCTGGTCAAGGGCGTGAACCGCATCAAGGAAGCGGCGGTGAAAAAGCAAGTCGCCGACGGATCGGCCGCCGGCCCCTCGCAGGAGGCGCTGCTGGCCGAGATCCGCGACCTGCTGGCGGCGCGCCCGCGCGTCTGAACGGACGGTCCCCGAGGCATTCTCAGCCGGGCGGTCCCTTGCGGGCCGCCCGTTTTCCTTGCAGGCTGGCCCTGTCCAGGAAAGCTGCAATGACCGATCATCTTGATCCTACCGACCGCCGCATCCTGACGGTGCTGCAAAGGGACGGGCGGATTTCCAACGCCGATCTGGCCCAGCGGGTCAACCTGTCGGCCAGCGCCTGCCATCGCCGCGTCCAGCGGCTTGAGGAAGCGGGCTTCATCGCCGCCTATGTCGCCCTGCTTGATCCGCGCAAGCTGGGGCAGACCACCACCGTCTTTGTCGAGATCACCCTGTCGGGCCAGGGCGACGCAACGCTCGAGGCGTTCGAGCGCGCCGTCCGCGCTGTCCCCGAGGTGCTGGAGTGCCACCTGATGGCCGGGTCCGCCGATTATCTGCTGAAGGTGCTGGCGGCCGATACCGACGATTTCGCCCGCATCCACCGCCAGCATCTGGCCCGCCTGCCAGGGGTGGCGCAGATGCAGTCGTCCTTTGCGCTGCGCGTCGTGCAGCAGACCACGGCAGTGCCGGTGTGACGGCAGGGCCGGCATCGCGGGCCCGCTGACAGACTGGCCCTGTTGAAAACCCGGGCGCGATCGGCGGGGGGATTTACACCCGCACCGCCTGCGCTGCCTGCTTGCCGACGTTGAAGACCTGCTTGTAATGCTCGATCAGGTCCGCCGGGCCGGTCGCCTTTTCGGGGTTGTCGGACAGCTTGACCGTGGGGTGCCCATCGGCGGCCACCGCCTTGCACACCAGGCTGAAGGGCGCCAGCCCGTCGCCCGGAACGAGGCCGCGGAAATCATTGGTCAGCAGCGTGCCCCAGCCGAAGCTGACCTTGACCTGTCCGTTGAAGCGGCGGAACAGCGCGGCCATCTCGGGCACGTCCAGCCCGTCGGAAAAGATGACCAGCTTTTCGCGCGGGTCCTCGCCACGGGCCTTCCACCAGTCGATGGCATATTCCGTGGTCGCCACCGGATCGCCGCTGTCGATCCGGATGCCCGTCCAGCCGGCCAGCCAGTCGGGCGCCCGGTCCAGAAAGCCGCGGGTGCCATAGGTATCGGGCAGCATGATGCGCAGGTTGCCATCATGTTCCTCGTGCCAGTCGGCCAGCACGCGGTAGGGTGCCTGCCGCAGGGCCTGATCGTTTCCGGCCAGCGCGGCATAGACCATCGGCAGCTCATGCGCATTGGTGCCGATCGCCTCGATGTCGCGGCGCATGGCGATCAGGCAGTTGGACGTGCCGGTGAACCGCTCGTGCAGCCCCTCGATCATCGCCTGCACGCACCAGTCCTGCCACAGGAAGGAATGGCGCCGACGGGTGCCGAAATCGGCGATGCGCAGGTCGGGGCCAAGGGCGCGCAGCGCCTCGATCTTTTCCCATAGCCGCGTCATCGCGCGGGCATACAGAACCTGCAGCTCGAACCGACCGAGATCCTTGAGCACCGCGCGCGAGCGCAGTTCCATGATGATGGCAAGGGCGGGGATCTCCCACAGCATCACCTCTGGCCAGCGCCCCTCGAAGGTCAGCTCATACTGGCCCTCGCGCTTTTCCAGGTAATAGGGCGGCAGGCGCAGCCCCTCGAGGAACTCCATGAAGTCGGGGCGGAACATCTGCCGCTTGCCATAGAAGGTGTTGCCCCGCAGCCAGGTGGATTCGCCGCGGGTCAGCGACAGGCTGCGCACATGGTCCAGCTGTTCGCGCAGCTCGCCCTCGTCGATCAGCTCGGCAAGGCGGATGGATCTGCTGCGATTGATCAGCTGGAAGGTGACGTTCACGTCCGGCCGATTGCGAAAGACCGACTGGCACATCAGCAGCTTGTAGAAGTCGGTGTCGATCAGGCTGCGGACGATCGGATCGATCTTCCATTTGTGGTTATAGACGCGGGTCGCAATATCGACAGTCGGGATCATCATGCCAGCCGCACCCCGGCCGCGCGCATCGCGTCCTGCGCCGCCCGGCGCGAGCCGTCGAGGTCGATGGCGCGGGTCGCATCCTCGATCACGGTGGTGCGAAAGCCCAGCCGGGCCGCGTCGATCGCCGACCAGGCGACGCAGAAATCATGGGCAAGGCCGACAAAGGTCACATCATCCAGCCCCCGTTCGCGCAGATAGCCGGCCAGCCCGGTGGGGGTGGCATGGTCGTTGTCGAAAAAGGCCGAATAGCTGTCCACCTGGGGGCGGAACCCCTTGCGGATCGTCATGTCGGCAACATCGACGGCCAGTGCGGGGTGAAAGGCCGCCCCGGGCGAGCCGATCACGCAATGCACCGGCCACAGCACCTGCGGACCATAGGGCATCTGCACGGTGGAAAACGGCTCGGCTGCCGGGTGGTTGGCGGCAAAGCTGGAATGATCGGGCGGATGCCAGTCCTGGGTCAGCACCACCGCGTCGAAATCGGGCATCAGGTCGTTGATGGCGGGAATGATGGCATCGCCGCCCGGAACGGCCAGGGCGCCGCCGGGGCAGAAATCCACCTGCATGTCGATCACCACCAGCGCCCGCATCCGCATCCCCCCAAAAAGACCGGGCAAAGCCTAGGGAGGGCATGGAGTTGCGTCAATGCTGCGGCGGGGCTAGGGCAGGGGGATGCTGACCGTCGCCGCGCTGTATCACTTTGCCCGCCTGCCCGACCCTGCCGCGCTCAGGCCGCCGCTGCTGGCGCTGGCCGAAGGGGCAGGGGTGCGCGGCACGCTGATCCTGGCGGCCGAGGGGGTCAACGGCACCATCGCCGGCCCGCGTGAGGGGGTCGAGGCGGTGCTGGCGCATCTGCGCGCGCTGCCGGGATGCGGGGGGCTGACCTGGAAGGAAAGCACCGCGCCGCAGATGCCCTTCGGCCGCATGAAGGTGCGCGTCAAGGCCGAGATCGTGACCATGGGCCAGCCGCAGGTGGACCCGGCCGCCCATGTGGGCCGCTATGTCGCCCCGGCCGACTGGAACGCGCTGATTTCGGCCCCCGATGTGGCGGTGATCGACACCCGCAACGATTATGAGGTCGCCATCGGCACCTTTCGCGGCGCCGTCGATCCCGGAACCCGCTCGTTCCGCGACTTTCCGGCCTGGTGGCGCGCCAATGCCCATCGCTTTGCCGGCAAGCGTATCGCCATGTTCTGCACCGGCGGCATCCGATGCGAGAAATCGACCAATTTCCTGCTGGGCGAGGGCGTGCCCGAGGTGTTCCACCTGCAGGGCGGCATCCTGAGCTATCTTGAACAGATGCCGACCGCCGAAAGCCTGTGGGACGGGGCCTGCTTTGTCTTTGACCGGCGCGTCAGCCTGACCCATGGGCTGGCGCCCGGCGGCCATGTCCTGTGCCATGCCTGCCGCCGCCCGCTTGCGCCGGCCGACACCCTGCGCCCCGAATACGAGGAAGGCGCCGGCTGCCACCACTGCGCGGACGAATACACGCCCGCCGACCGCGCCCGGTTCCGCGAACGGCACCGGCAGGTCATGCGGGGCGAGCTGTTTGCCGGCGAGGGGCCCGGACCGGCGGCCTGATGGCCCCCGATCAAGGCCAGCCAGGGGCACCGCGCAGCCCGGCCGGGGTCGGCGGCCGCTTTCAGGGGGACGCAGGGCACATCCCCCGGCCGGGGCCATTGCCGCCATGCGGGCCTGCGCCGCCAGCTGCCCTGACCGGCAGCGCGGTTCCCATCGCCCGCCCCGCGGCCTAGAAGGGCAGGTGCTTTGAAAGGCCCGCGATGACTGAACTGCCCGCCCCCCAGCCCACCCCGATGATGGCCCAGTATCTGGCCATCCGCGCGGCCAATCCCGGCACGCTGCTGTTCTATCGGATGGGCGATTTCTACGAGATGTTCTTTGACGACGCGGTGGCCGCCGCGGCCGCGCTGGACATCGCGCTGACAAGGCGCGGCACGCATCTGGGTGAGCCGATCCCGATGTGCGGGGTGCCGGTCCACGCGGCCGAATCCTATCTGCTGACGCTGATCCGCAAGGGCTTTCGCGTCGCCATCGCCGAGCAGACCGAGGACCCGGCCGAGGCCAGGAAGCGCGGGTCGAAATCGGTCGTGGCGCGCGATGTGGTGCGGGTGGTCACACCCGGCACCCTGACCGAGGAATCGCTGCTCGAGGCGCGGCGGCACAACTTTCTGGCCGCCTGGGCCATGGTGCGGGATGATGGCGCGCTTGCCTGGGTGGACATCTCGACCGGCGCGCTGCGGGTGGCGCCCTGTCCGCCGGCGCGGCTGGGGCCGGAGCTTGCCCGCCATGCCCCGCGCGAGCTGCTGGCCCTGGATGGCACGGGGCTGGGCGATCTGGCGGCCGATGCGGGCGCGGCGCTGACCGAGATGTCGGCGGCCAGTTTCGATTCGACCGCGGCGGTGCGGCGGCTATGCGCGCTTTACGGGGTCGAGACGCTGGACGGCTTTGGCCAGTTCTCGCGTGCCGAGCTTTCGGCGATGGGGGCGATCGCCGATTATCTGGCGCTGACCCAGCGCGGCCATATGCCGCGGTTGCTGCCCCCCGTCCGGGAAAGCGGCAGCGGGGTGATGAGCATCGACGCGGCGACCCGGCGCAACCTGGAACTGACGCAGGCGCTGTCGGGGGGCGCGAGGGGTCGCTGCTGGGGGCGATCGACCGGACCGTCACGGCTGCCGGGGCGCGGCTGCTGGAACGGCGCATCAGCGCGCCGTCGCGCGATCTTGCGCTGATCCATCGCCGCCAGGCGGCCGTGGCGGCGCTGGCCGAGGACCCGCGCCTGGTCGCCGAGCTGCGCGAGGCGCTGGCGCAGGTGCCCGACATCGACCGCGCGCTCTCGCGCCTTGGCCTCGACCGGGGCGGGCCGCGCGATCTGGGGGCGATCAGGGCGGGGCTGGCGGCGGCGGCGCGCATTGCCGCGCTGCTGGAAAACGCCGATCCGCTGCTTGCCGAGGCGGCAGCGGATCTCACGGGGCAGGAGCCGCTTGCCGCCCTGCTAGAGGATGCGCTGGTGGCCGAGCCGCCGCTGCTGACGCGCGACGGCGGCTTTGTCGCGGCCGGACATGACGCCGAACTGGATGAAACCCGCGCACTGCGGGACGAGGGGCGCGGCGTCATCGCCCGCATGCAGGCCGATTATGTCGCCGAAACGGGGGTGCAGAGCCTCAAGATCCGGCACAACAACGTGCTGGGCTATTTCATCGAAACAACCGCCATCCATGCCGAACGGATGCTGGCCCCGCCCCTGTCGGGGCGGTTCATCCACCGCCAGACCACGGCCAACCAGATCCGCTTCACCACGCTGGCGCTGTCGGAACTGGAAACGCGCATCCTCAATGCCCGCGACCGCGCGCTTGAAATCGAGCGGGGCATTTTTGCCCGCCTGGCCCGGTCGGTGCTGGATGCGGGGGCGCGGATCGGCCAGATCGCGCGCGCGCTGGCCGAAATCGACCTGGCCGCGGCATGGGCCGATCTGGCCACGGGCGAGGGCTGGGTGCGGCCCCTCGTGGATGACAGCCGCGCCTTTGTGGTCGAGGGTGGCCGCCACCCGGTCGTCGAACAGGCGCTCAGGCGCAGGGGCGAGCCCTTCGTGGCCAATGACTGCGCTCTGACGGCGGGAGACACCCCGGCGATCTGGCTGCTGACCGGGCCGAACATGGCCGGGAAATCGACCTTTCTGCGCCAGAACGCGCTGATCGCCGTTCTGGCGCAGGCCGGCGCCTTCGTCCCGGCCGCGCGGGCGCATGTCGGGCTGGTATCGCAGCTGTTCAGCCGGGTGGGGGCCGCGGACGATCTGGCGCGCGGGCGATCCACCTTCATGGTCGAGATGGTCGAGACGGCCGCGATCCTGAACCAGGCGGATGCCGGCGCGCTGGTGATCCTGGACGAGATCGGGCGCGGCACGGCCACCTGGGACGGGTTGTCGATCGCCTGGGCGGTGCTGGAACATCTGCATGCCGCCAATCGCTGCCGTGCGCTGTTCGCCACCCATTACCACGAGATGACACGCCTGGCTGCCACGCTGCCGGGCGTCGAGAACGCAACCGTCACGGTGCGCGAATGGGAAGGCGACGTGATCTTCCTGCACGAGGTCCGCAAGGGTGCGGCGGACCGGTCCTATGGCGTGCAGGTGGCGCGGCTGGCGGGGCTGCCGGCGGCGGTGGTGGACCGTGCGCGCACGATCCTGTCGGCGCTGGAACAGGGCGCGCGCGAGGGCGGCACCCGCCCCGCCGCCCTGATCGACGACCTGCCGCTGTTCCGGGCCGCCCTGCCGCCGTCCCCGCCCCCGCCTGCGCCCAAGGCCCCCGCGCCACCGCCCTCGGCGGCCGAACAAAGGCTGCGGGCGCTCCGCCCCGATGAGCTGACCCCGCGTGCCGCCCTTGACCTGATCTATGAGCTGAGCGCCCTTGTCGGCCGCTCAGGCGATTAGCCTGCTTGCCTCGGGCAGGGGCTCGGCGGGTTGCGCCTCGGGCAGGGAAAAAAGGCCGCTCAGTTGGCAGGCGACCATCCCCTGCCGGGTCAGGAAGCTGAAATGCCGTTCGACCGCCTTGCGCATTTCCTCTGCCGAGGCGGGCACCATGCCACGCTTTTTCAGGATCGCGGCCTCGTGGCGGGGCGTGTCATTGTCGCCCCGATGCGTGACGAGGTTGGGGAAATGGGGATCGGTGACGGCGAACATGCGGTGGGGGATCTGATAATGCCCAAAGCCGAACACCGTCTCGCGCGGGTGGCGCACCGCGGCCCCGGCGCTGAAGAAGGGGCTGTACCAGTTGTAGACGCCCTTGGTCGGCCCGTCGGTGACGCAGTAATACTGCTGGCTGAAGCTGACGCCGAAGATCGCCTGCCGGCGGTTCATCTGCCCCACCCGGCGCAGGCGGCGCACATAATCGCGCGACACGCAGTCGTCGTCGTCCAGCCGGAATTGCAGGCAATCGGCAAGGGGCAGTGACAATTCCTCCATGATCGCGCGCTGCGCATCGCCGATATGCATGGGCGGCACAAAGCGCAGCACGACCTGGGGAATGCCCGCGCACAAGACCCGCAGCCGGTCCTGGTAGACGCGCGGCATCCGGTCGGAGGACACGACGATGAAGACGAAATCCTGATCCGTCTGCGCCGCCATCGAGGCAAGCGTCAGGTAGCGGAATGTTGCCAGCCGCGCCTCGAGCCGGTCGGGGGCGAACAGCTCCAGCGCCTTTTCGTCATAGATCCGCTCGAGCGCCTCGTCGGGCTGCCCCCGATAGGCTTTCCAATCGCCCCGACCCAGCATGGAAAACCGGCAGACGCCCACGATATGTTTCATCCGATCCACAGCCCCGTCCAAATCGCCCCAGGCGCCCCCCTTTGCCATCGGCAATCTGTCCGAAGGGCCGGGACGTTTGTGCGGCCCTGTTGCTTAAGATAAGGTTAACAACAGGGCGCCAGGAGGCGTCTTGTCCTTGTTTCCTGCAAAAGGCAGGCGCCTGGCTCAGAAATCCGCAGGGGGGCCGGCCTCGCCGGACGACATGGCCGCGACACGCGCCTCGACCGCCTCGACAAGCCGGTTCGAATACCGGATGCCCAGATGTCCCGCAGCGATGGGCGGCACGGCCATCTTGCGATATTCGGGGTCTACTCCCGCCCGGCTCACATCCGCGAAGATGGTCGTATAGCGGCAGCGCGAGACATGCGCGTTCTGCAGGAAATCGCCCCAGCGATGCGCCTGTGTCTGGGGCGTGCCGATCTCGATCGCCTCGGTCGTGGGTGAGGCAAAGAACATGTGGGCAAAGGCCGCGCCATGGGGGGCCAGCACCATCCTGGCCCCCGCCCACAGCGCCATCTGGTCCACCGGGGAAAGCCGTTCGAGATAGACGGGCCTGAAACCCAGATCCTTCATGGTCTGCTCGAACCATGCCGATCTTTGATTCTTGCGATCTCGCGCGCCTCGCGCCGGGTCGCGCAGCACCAGCGCGCGTTCGGGAATATCGTCCATCGCCACCCCGGCAAGGCGGGCGCGCACATCGGCGGCAAGCAGATCCTGCCCCTCGTCGATCGTGCTTTTGGCCACGAAGGAACGGGACGCAGGCGAGGCCGACAGGTGGCGCCAAGGGTCATCGGCGGGCGTCAGGCCGACCGCCGCCTCAACCGACGGATCGGACACCTGATAAAGATAATGCCGGTGCTGATAGACGGCCTGCACCATGTCATATCTTGTCCGGCTGTCGATGAAGACGATCCGCCCGACGAGCTGCGGATAGATCGCCTGGATGAATCCGTGAACAAAGCCCCGGATGCCAGCCACGCTGGGCAGGTGGACATGGATGGGCGCCGTGCTGGCGGCACGGGCGATCACCGCAAGCTGCGGCATCCCCTCGGTCATGAAATGATAGAAATTATAGCCATTGCGAAGATCGACGGCAATGGGGACATGGTCTGGAACCCGCCCCTGTCCGCCCCGGATGCCGATCGGGTCGGGCGATTTCAACGCATCGACCTCGGCCACCGCTGCGGCCATCTCCTCGGCCGAAGCCTTGCGCGCGTGCCGCGTCCAGATTCGCGTGCCGCCCGCCCCGCTGAGCAGCCATTTGCCGTCAACCGAGACCCGGTTGTCGCGGTATTCCGCGTCCTTCAGCACGACCAGGGACGAGGCGAGCCGAAAGACGGCCGGATTGACCGGCCGGCGCCAGCGCGCCTCGATCCGCTGGTGGACACGGGCGTTCGTCTCGTCATCGTCGCAGGCTGCGATCTGGCGGATCTTGGCCGGCCGGACGGGGCGCATGACGGGGCCGGGGTCCGCTTGATAAAGCAGATGCGCATCGGCCCCGGGACGGAACAGCGTCTGGGCAAACATGGGCGCTTTCTCGTTGGTGACGGGCGCCATGATAGCAGATGGGCGCCGCGGCGGCGAGTATCAGCGGTCCTCGTCGTCCTGCTCGTCCTCGCCGCCTGCCGGCAGGTTGAAGAAGCTTTCCGCATCCACCGCCGGTTCGGCACGCTCCTCGTCCCGGCGCAGGCTGAAGTTTTCAAGACCTGCGATCGACGAGGGCAGGCGCGGCTCGTCCGGCATGGACAGGCTGGACTGGGTGGATACCAGCTTGCGCCGTTCGTCGTCGCTCATCACCTCGGGCTTGGACCGGGCCGCCTTCTGCACGGCGGCATCCAGCTCCGACTGGCGGCACAGCCCGAGGGCGACCGGGTCGATGGGCTGGATGTTCTGGATGTTCCAATGGGTGCGCTCGCGGATCGCGGCGATGGTCGGCTTGGTGGTGCCCACCAGGCGGCTGATCTGGGCATCGGCAAGCTCGGGGTGGAACTTGACCAGCCACAGGATCGCGGCCGGGCGGTCCTGCCGCTTGGACAGCGGGGTATAGCGCGGGCCGCGGCGCAGCTCCTCGCCCTCGGCGGCGGGGTTGTGCTTGAGCCTGAGCCGGTAGGCAGGGTCTTTCTGGCCCTTCTCGATCTCGCCCGCATCAAGCTGGTTCGAGCCGACCGGGTCAAAGCCCTTGACGCCCGCCGCCACGTCGCCGTCGGCGATGCCCTGCACCTCAAGCTCGTGCATGCCGCAGAAATCGGCGATCTGCTTGAAGCTGAGGGTGGTGTTGTCCACCAGCCAGACGGCGGTGGCCTTGGCCATCAGCGGCTTGTTCATGGGGCGCTCCTTCGCATTCGTCATCGTCCGGGGAAACCGGGTCGGCCGCGGGACGGCCATTCCGCAATTTCGGGGGAATTGGGGCTGCATATAGGGTTTCCGGCGCCGGGTTTGAACCCCTCTTTTTCGCGGCCGCCGCGCGTCCTAGGGTCGGGGCCATGACCGCTCGCCTCGCCGCGCTTCTGCTTTCGCTTGCCTTCATGCCCTGGACCGCGCCGGCCCGCGCGGACGGGACAGCGGGCGCGTTCGACTATTTCATCCTGTCGCTGAGCTGGTCGCCAAGCTGGTGCGCCGCCGAAGGACAGGGCCGGGCCGAGCCGCAATGCGACCCCCGCCGGCGCACCGGCTTTGTGGTCCACGGGCTGTGGCCGCAATATGAACGGGGCTGGCCCGCCGACTGCGCGACCGGCGCCCGCGATCCCACGCGCCGCGAAACCCAGGGCATGGCGGATGTCATGGGTTCGGGCGGGCTGGCCTGGCACCAGTGGCGCAAGCACGGGCGCTGTTCGGGGCTGACGGCGGCGGACTATTACCGCGCGATCCGCCAGGCCCGCGAGCGCCTGGCCATTCCCCCCGTCTTTCGGATGCTGCCGCGCGATGTGCGCCTGCCGGCAAATGTGGTCGAGGACGCCTTTATCCAGGCCAACCCGGACCTGACGCGCGACGCCATCACCGTCACCTGCACCAGCGAGCGGCTGGACGAGGTCCGCATCTGCCTGACCCGCGACCTGACACCCCGGCCCTGCGCCCCCGATTCGCGCCGCGACTGCCGCGCGCCGATGCTGGTCGCGGCGCCCGGCTGATCCGCCGCAAGCGGGGGTTTTCCGCCCCCGCACCCCCGGAGGATATTTGCAGACCGAAGATGCCGCTTACCGATTCTTAACCGCTCGCGTGGCAAGTGACGGGGGCGGTACAGGCGGGGACGCCGATGACCGCGACCGGAGATGCCACATCCCTGCGGGACGGGTGCCCGGCAGGGGTGTGTGCGCCGGTCATCTTCGGTCCTTCAAATATCCCCGCCGGAGGCTCCGGCCGCGACAGGGGCGCTGCATTCGCCTACATGCAGCACGATCTTTCCGATGTGATGGCCGCTTTCCATGCGGGCATGGGCGGCCTCGGCCTCGGCCAGGGGGAAGGCTGCGTCCATTACCGGCCGCAGGCGGCCCGCCTCGATCATCGGCCAGACATGGGCGGCAAGCGCGGCGGCGATGCGCGCTTTGGCAAGGTCCGATTGCGGCCGCAGGGTCGATCCCGTGATCGTCAGGCGGCGGGACATCACCGGCACAAGGTTCAGCGTTGCCTTCGCGCCCCCCAGGAAGGCGATGAACACCAGCCGCCCGTCATCGGCCAGCGCCTTGATGTTGCGCGCCACATAGTCGCCCCCGACCATGTCTAGGATCAGGTCGGCGCCGCCTTCGTCGGCCAGCACGCGGGTGAAATCATCGCGCCGATAGTTGATCGCGGTTGCGCCCAGGGCGGTGCAGGCGGCGCATTTCTCATCCGTTCCGGCCGTGGCCCAGACGCGCGCGCCCAGCGCCGCGGCGATCTGGATCGCCGTCGTGCCGATCCCGGACGAGCCGCCATGCACCAGGAACCGTTCGCCCGCCTGCAGACCGCCCCGCATGACGATGTTGGACCAGACGGTGAAGCAGGTCTCGGGCAGGCAGGCGGCCTCGGCCATGGACAGCCCCTGCGGGACGGGCAGGGCGTGATCGGCATGGGTCACGGCATATTCCGCATAGCCGCCACCGGGCAGCAAGGCGCAGACCGCATCCCCCGGCTGCCAGCGCGTGACGCCCGGACCGACCGCCGCGACATGGCCCGAACATTCCAGCCCCGGCAGGTCCGAGGCGCCGGGCGGGGGGGCATAGGCGCCCATGCGCTGCAGCACGTCGGGGCGGTTCACCCCCGCGCAGGCGACGCGGATCAGGATCTGCCCGTATCCGGGCGCGGGCACCGGGCGGCGACGCAGATCCAGCACCCCCGGCCCGCCGGGCTGGGCGATGGCGATCACATCCATCTCATGGGGCAGGCTCATGCGCCCTTCTCCGGCAGGGGGGGCAGGGGCAGGGCCGGGCGGCGGCCGGGCGCGGGGCCAGGATTGGGCCTGCGGATCCAGCCCGTGGCAAGGCCGGCCAGGGTCTCTGCCCCCGGCAGCCTGCGCGCCCCGGCCTTGAGCTTTTCGATCCGCATCACATCCTCGATCCGCCGGTCGATGAAGGCGCGGGTGTCTTCGCGGCCTTCGGATGCATCGCCCAGCCAGTACAGCACCACCGCCCCCCAGACCGAGGCGAGCGTGGCTCGCTTCGTCCACCAGCTCACATCCTCCGAACGGTCGCCAAGGCCCGTCCAGATCGTGTCGGCGGTTTCCCAGACCAGCCGCGCCCCCAGTGCCGCGTTCTGCGGCAGCGCAAGGGTTGCCGCCCCGGCCCGGACCAGTTCAGGGTCCGACAGGGCCAGGCGCTGCCACAGGGCAGAGGCGATTCGGTCGCGGATGCGCCCTTGCGCCGGCTGCCCCGCAGCCATCGCCCTGGCCAGCCGTTCATCCCCGCGGCGGTGATAGGCCGCCGCCAGCCCCGCGCCCCCATCCGGAAAATAGACCCGCGCGAGATCCGCGCTCAGGCCGATGTCGCGCGCACCGGCGATCAGGGCGCGCTCGTTCATGCCCTCGAAGGGCACGTGGCTCAGCGCTGCGTCCAGCAGGCGATCGCGGTCTGGGGTCATCGGACATCTCCGGTCAGGGTGGACAAGCGGGACGTGCCGGGATAAGGCGCGTGGGTCCTGCAATCATATCAACTCTAACCTAGGAAGGTGGTGACAACCACATGCAGGTGAGCGTTCGCGACAACAACGTCGAACAGGCGCTTCGTGCCCTGAAGAAAAAACTTCAGCGCGAAGGGGTCTTTCGTGAAATGAAGCTGAAGCAGCATTTCGAGAAGCCCTCGGTCAAGAAGGCCCGTGAAAAGGCCGAGGCCGTCCGCCGCGCCCGCAAGCTGGCCCGTAAAAAGGCACAGCGCGAAGGCGCCCTGTAAGGCGTCAGCGGAAGCTGTTGAATCAGGGAACCCCTGTTGCCGTCCGGCAGCGGGGGTTTTCTTGTGCCGAAGGCGGGATGCCGCCTTCGGCCCGTCCGTCGGGGAACGGACGGGCCGCGGCTGTCGTTGGGGGCCAGCAGAAAGGCAGGATCATGGACATCACGATCGAAAGGCAGGACGGCCCGGATGGCGGGCGCTATGTCGCGCAGGTTGACGGCAGCGGTCCGCGGGCCGAGCTGATCTATACCCGTCCGCGGCCCGGGATCGTCAGCGCCGATCATACGCTGGTTCCCGATGCGCTGGGCGGAAGGGGGGTCGGATCGGCGCTGGTCAAGGCGCTGGTCAGCGACTGCCTGGAAAGCGGCGAACGGATCGTGCCGGCCTGTTCGTTCGTCCATGTGCAGCAGCGCCGCCACCCCGAATGGGCCGCGGCCTTCGCCTGACTGCCCGCGCCCAAGGGGCGCTGCCGGGGCAATGGCCGTTCAGCCATCGTCACGCCAGCGGTTGACCAGCGGATAGCGCCGGTCCAGCCAGAAGGCCCGCGGCGACAGGCGCGGCCCCGGTGCGGCCTGATAGCGTTTCCATTCGCTGCCATAGACCAGCCGCTCGACCGACTTGACGGTGGCGCGGTCAAACCCTTGCGCGACCAGTTCGGCAACCGACTGGTCGCGTTCGATCAGCCCATAAAGGATGGTGTCCAGAATGTCGTAAGGGGGCAGGCTGTCCTGATCGGTCTGGTCGGGGCGCAGTTCGGCCGATGGCGGCTTGGCGATCACGCCCGGCGGGATCACCTCGCCCGCGGGGGCGCGCATCCATGGACGGTGGTTGGTGTTGCGCCAGCGGCAGGTTTCAAAGACACGCGTCTTGTACAGATCCTTCAAGGGGTTATAGCCGCCCGCCATGTCGCCGTAGATGGTCGCATAGCCCACCGCGACCTCGGACTTGTTTCCTGTGGACAGCAGCAATTCGCCGAACTTGTTGGACAGCGCCATCAGCAGAAGGCCGCGCAGGCGCGACTGGATGTTTTCCTCGGTCAGGTCGGGCTGGGTGCCGGCCATGACGCCCGACAGCGCCTCGGTTACGGCGGCGCGGGGGCCCTCGATCGGAATGGTGTCAAGCCGGATGCCCAGCCGCGCGGCAAGGTCGGCCGCATCCTCCAGCGAATGCCCGCTGGAATAGACCGAGGGCAGGCGCACCCCGCGCACGTTTTCCGGCCCCAGGGTATCGGCGGCAATGGTGGCGACCAGCGCCGAATCAATCCCGCCCGACAGGCCCAGCACGACCTTTCGGAACCCCGACTTGCGCATGTAGTCGCCAAGGCCGACGCACATGGCGCGATAGTCCTGTTCCCAGGCATCGGGTTGGGGGATCATCTCGCCTCGTTCCGCCCGCCAGCCGTCCGCGGTGCGGGTGAAATCGACATGGATCAGCCCTTCGTCAAAGGGCGCCATCTGCACGACCTTGTGCCCGCCGGGGTTCAGCACGAAGGACGCGCCGTCATAGACCTGGTCGTCCTGCCCGCCCACCATGTTGACATAGGCCAGCGGCAGGCCGCTTTCGTGAACGCGGGCGACCATGTGGCCCATGCGCAGGTCCAGCTTGTCGCGGTGATAGGGGCTGCCGTTCGGCACGATCAGGATTTCGGCCCCTGTCTCGGCCAGGGTTTCGGTCACCGGCTGCCACCAGGCATCCTCGCAGATCGGGGATCCGATGCGCACGCCGTTCACCGCATAGGGGCCGCTGATCGGGCCGGGGTCGAACAGGCGCAATTCGTCGAACAGCTGCTTGTGGGGCAGCTCGTGCTTGAACACCCTGGCCGCAATGCGCCCGCCCTGCAGGACCAGCCAGGCGTTGTAGAGCTTGCCATCCTCGGCCCAAGGCGCGCCGATGCCGACCGCCGGGCCGTCCGCGCAATCGGCCGCCAGCGCCTCGATCGCGGCGCGGCAGTCGCGCTGGAAGGCGGGCTTCAGCACCAGATCCTGCGTCTGGTATCCGGTCAGGAACATCTCGGGCAGGGCCAGCATGTCGGCGCCCGCCGCCCTTGCCGCCGCAAAGGCCTCGCGCGCCTTGAGGGCGTTGCCGGGCAGGTCGCCGACAGTGGCGTTCAGCTGCGCCATGGTCAGGCGGAAACGGTCGGTCATCGGGCAGGCTCCTGCAGCGTCGGCGGCGACGATAGGACCGGCGCGCGCCAAGGGAAAGCCCGTCCCCGCCCCTGCTGCAGGCGGATGCCCCCGGCCTTTGCGTCGCGCCGCGCGCTGGGCTAACGTCCGCCACGCAGCGGGGCGTGGTTCCGCGACGATGAAAGGCTTTCTGGCGATGAAACCGGCATTGCTTGCAGCCGCGGCGGCCATGGGGCTGGCCGTGTCCGGCCCGGCCCCGGCGCCCGCGCAGAACGCGGCGGTCGTGACCAAGCAGTATGACGATGGCGGCGTTTACGAGGGCACGTTCCGCGGCGGCCGCCAGCACGGCCGCGGCAGCTACACGCTGCCTTCGGGCTATCGCTACGAGGGCGACTGGGTGGATGGCGAGATCCTGGGCCAGGGCCGCGCGGCCTATCCCAACGGCTCGGTCTATGAGGGCGCCTTTGCCAAGGGCAAGCCGAACGGCAAGGGCAAGATCACCTATGCCGACGGCGGCACCTATGAGGGCGACTGGGTTGACGGCGAGATCACCGGCCAGGGGCGCGCCGTCTATGCCAACGGTTCCACCTACGAGGGCGGGTTCCGCAAGGCGCTGCACCACGGCAAGGGCGCGCTGATCCAGAAGAACGGCTATCGCTATGACGGCGACTGGGTGGACGGGGCCAAGGAAGGCAAGGGCCGCATCACCTATCCCGACGGCTCCGTCTATGAGGGCGGGATGCTGGCCGACCTGCGCGCGGGGCAGGGCAGGCTGACCATGCCGGACGGGCTGGTCTATGAAGGCTCATGGGCCGCCGGACAGATGTCGGGGCCGGGCAAGCTGGTCCAGGCCAATGGCGATGCCTACGAGGGCACGATGGTCGCCAACCGGCGCGAGGGGCAGGGCCGCGCCACCTATGCCAATGGCGATGTCTACGAGGGCGGCTTTCGCGCCGACAGGCGCCACGGCAAGGGCGTATTCACCGGCACCGACGGCTATTCCTATGACGGCGACTGGGTCGATGGCCGGATGGAGGGCGAGGGCCGCATCCGCTATCCCGACGGCTCGGTCTATGAGGGCACGCTCAGGGCCGACCAGCCGGACGGCAAGGGCAGGATCACCTATCCCGATGGCGCAAGCTATCAGGGCGACTGGGCGGCCGGCGTGATCGAGGGGCAGGGCAAGGCCACCTATGCCAACGGGATCACCTATGAAGGCGGCTTCCGGGACGGCAGGAACGATGGGCTGGGCCGCATGGCCCACCCCGACGGCTATGTCTACAACGGCCAGTGGAAGGCGGGCGAGCGCGACGGCGACGGCCATGCGACCTATGCCGACGGCACCGTCTACAAGGGCCAGTTCCGCCATGGCCAGCGCGAGGGGAAGGGCCTGCTGACCACCACGGACGGCTTTCGCTATGAAGGCAGCTGGAAAGCGGGCGAAATAGATGGCGAGGGCACCGCGACCTATACCAACGGCGATGTCTATGTCGGCCATTTCGTCGCCGGCAAGCGGCAGGGGCAGGGCCGGATGACCTATGCATCGGGCCGGGTGGCCGAGGGCGAATGGCGCGCCGACGCGCTGGCCCCGCAGGACGGCGGCGCGCCCGCCGAAGGCCAGGGCGCAGAGCAAAGCGACGGGGCGACCCCGGCACCCGCCAGCGAGCCGGGCGGCCCCGTATCCTCGGCCCCGCGCAGCGCCGCCGGCCGAACCGGCGGGTCCGATGGCACCCCCGCGCTGCCCGCCGACGGCGAGGGGGGCATGGATGCCCCGCCCGCTGCTGCCCCGGCCACCCCGCCTGCGGGCGCATCGCCGGCCGAGGATCCGCGCGGCTGATCCTGCCCCCGTCCGCTTGCGGGGAATAAGGCAGGCCGCGCCGGCCCCTCGCATCGCCGACCTTGTGTGGAACAAGCCCGGCCCGCGGGTGCGCCAGGGCCTGCAAGGTTCTTTCCCCCATCGGCCGCTGCCGCTTCGTGATGCCCGGGCTCCGCGGCGCAGGTCCCGGGCAGCCGGCCCATCGCCTGGGGGAGGAGGGGCTGCGCATCCGTCCCTCCCATGCGCAGCCTCAACGCGCGAGGGAAGGACAGGCCGCCCCGCGCGATCGCCCTTGGCGCGTCATCGGCCGGCCTGCTGGCATGCGCGCCTTTGCGCATCGGCGCGCCCGCGCTTGTGCGCAGGCTGCCGGACGCGCCGTGCACGCGTCTCAAATCCCACACATGCCGGCAAATGAGGTGCCTCCGACCCCCGAGGCCGCTGGACGGGCACAATGGACAAGGCTAGAAGCGCGGCTGCGAGTGTTGTCCGTCTGGACTGCCCCGCCTGTCGTACCGGCCTGACCACCACCGGGCCACGAATTGGAGAAGACCCGTGTCCCACGCAGACGATCACGCAGGAGACCACGGCGCCACCCGGAGGGACTTCCTCTATTACGCGACCGCCGGTGCCGGCGCGATTGCGGCGGGGGCAGCCGGCTGGACCCTCATCAACCAGATGAATCCCTCGGCCGACGTGCAGGCCCTGTCCTCGATCCAGGTCGATGTCAGCGCGGTCGCCGAAGGAACCCAGCTGACCGTCAAGTGGCTGGGCAAGCCCGTCTTCATCCGTCACCGCTCGGCCGCCGACATCGAGCGGGCGCGCGCCGACGACACCGCCGCGCTGATCGACCACGATGCCGAGAATGCCAACAAGCCCGGCGAGCCGGCGACCGACGCCAACCGCACGCTGGACGAGGAAGGCAAGTGGCTGGTGATGATCGGCGTGTGCACGCATCTGGGCTGCGTGCCGATCGGCGACGGCGCGGGCGATTTCGGCGGCTGGTTCTGCCCCTGCCACGGCTCGCACTATGATGCCGCGGGCCGCATCCGCAAGGGTCCCGCCCCGCAGAACCTGCACATCCCCGTCGCATCCTTCGTGAACGACACCACCATCAAGCTGGGCTGAGGAGCGACAGATGTCCGCCGGTATCCCCACCGATCACTACGAGCCGAGGACCGGGATCGAGCGCTGGCTCGACCGCCGGCTGCCGATCGTCCGCCTGATCGTCGATTTCACCACCCTGCCCACGCCCAAGAACCTGAACTGGATGTGGATCTGGGGGATCATCCTCACCTTCTGCCTGGCGCTGCAGATCGTCACCGGCATCGTGCTGGCGATGCACTACACGCCGCATGTCAGCCTGGCGTTCCATTCGGTCGAACACATCATGCGCGACGTGAATGGCGGGCATTTCCTGCGCTATCTGCATGCGAACGGCGCCTCGCTGTTCTTCTTTGCCGTCTACATGCACATCTTCCGCAACCTGTATTACGGCAGCTACAAGGCCCCGCGCGAGATCACCTGGATCGTCGGGATGCTGATCTATCTGTGCATGATGGGCACCGCCTTCATGGGCTATGTGCTGCCCTGGGGTCAGATGTCCTTCTGGGGCGCCACGGTCATCACCGGCCTGTTCGGGGCCATCCCCGGTATCGGGCCGTCGATCCAGACCTGGCTGCTGGGCGGGCCGGCGGTGGACAACGCCACGCTGAACCGCTTCTTCTCGCTGCACTATCTGCTGCCCTTCGTAATCGCGGCGCTGGTCGTCGTCCATTTCTGGGCGTTCCACACCACCGGCAACAACAACCCCACGGGGATCGAGGTGCGCCGCACCTCGCGCGAGGAAGCTGACCGCGACACCGTCCCGTTCTTCCCCTATTTCGTCATCAAGGACCTGCTGGCGCTGGCGGTCATCCTGCTGGTGTTCTTCGCCGTGGTCGGGTTCATGCCCAACTATCTCGGCCACCCCGACAACTATGTCGAGGCGAACCCGCTGGCGACGCCCGCGCATATCGTGCCGGAATGGTATTTCCTGCCCTTCTACGCCATCCTGCGCGCCTTCACCGCCGATGTGTGGGTCGTTCAGGCGGTCAACTGGCTGTCCTTCGGCATCATCGACGCCAAGTTCTTCGGCGTGCTGGCGATGTTCGGCGCGATCATCGTCATGGCGCTGGTGCCCTGGCTGGATACCAGCCGCATCCGTTCGGGCCGCTTCCGTCCGCAGTTCAAGTGGTGGTTCTGGCTGCTCGCGATCGACTTCGTCGTGCTGACCTGGGTGGGGGCGCAGCCCGCCGAGGGGATCTATCCCTATATCGCCCTGGCCGGGGCGGCCTACTGGTTCGCCTATTTCCTGGTGATCATGCCCCTTCTGGGGGTTGTCGAGCGGCCCAGCCCGATGCCCTCGACGATCGAGCAGGATTTCGACGCCCATTACAGCCCTGCCGCTCACCCCGCCGAATAAGGAGAAGGCGCGAGATGTCCCTGAGAAATGTCACACTCACGGCGGTCGCGGCCCTGTCCTTCGGGATGGCGGCGAACGCGCAGACGACCAGAATCACCGTGCCGGTAACCGAACCCGGCGCGGCGGCAACGGCGCCGGCAGCGGCACCCGCCCCGGCGGCAACGGCCGCGCCCGCCCCGGCGGCCGCGCCTACCCCGGCTGCTGCGGCAGGCGAGGCCACCCCGGCGAACCCGGCCGCCCTGAATGATGCCGGCACGGCCGCCAGCGCCGACCAGCCCGCCAAGGCTGCCGAACCAGGCGAGGCGGCTGCCGCGGCCCAGACCGGAACGGCGGCGGCGGGAATGGATGCGACCACGCCCACCCCGGCCCCAAGCGCCGGCGAGCCGCCTGCCGCCCCGAAGGAGGGCCTGCCGGCGAGCGCGACCGAGGCCCAGGTCAATGCACCCGTGCCCGCCGCCGAGGGCGCGGCCGAGGCCGATGCGCCCGGTTCGGACAAGGCCCCCGCACCCGCGGGCGGCGAGGCCCCGGCCGCATCCGAACCCGCTGCAACCGCCACACCCTCACCGGCCGAAATGTCGCAGGGGCAAGCCCCTGTCCAGCCCGTTCCGGCCGAGGGTGCGACGGCACCCGAGGCAGCGGCACCCCAGACGGCTCCTGCCGGCGCTGATGCGGCCGCAGCCCCGGCCGCCGATGCCGCGGCCCCGGCCCCGGCGGCAAGCGTTCCGGCCAATGCCCAGAACCCGGACCAGGTGAATACCGACACTGCCGCCGCCGATGCCGGTGCCGCCACCGAGCCCGCCGCCGCGGCCGATGGCGAACACGAGGCGCCCGCCGCCCATGCGGCGCATCAGGAAATCCACGACGTGGCCTTCAGCTTTGAAGGGCCGTTCGGCAAATATGAGCAGTTCCAGCTGCAGCGCGGCCTGCAGATCTATACCGAGGTCTGTTCGGCCTGCCACGGGCTCAAGCAGGTGCCCCTGCGCACCCTGCATGACGCCGGCGGGCCGGGCCTGCCCGAGGATCAGATGCGCGCCTATGCGCAGGCCCTGACCATCCCCGATCCGGCGACCGGCGAGGATCGTCCGCGCGAGCCGACGGATTATTTCCCCACCATCACGGGCGAGGGGATGGGGCCGGACCTGTCGCTGATGGCCAAGGCGCGGGCGGGCTTTCACGGCCCCTATGGCACCGGCATCAGCCAGCTTTTCAACGGCATCGGCGGGCCTGAATACATCTATTCGATCCTGACCGGCTATACCGGCAAGACCAAGGAACAGGCCGGCGCGACCTTCTATGAAAACAAGGCCTTCCCCGGCGGCTGGATCGGCATGCCCCCGCCGCTGAGCGACGAGCAGGTGACGTTCGAGGACGGCTCGCCCAATGATCTGCACAGCGAGGCCAAGGACATCGCGGCCTTCCTGATGTGGACGGCCGAACCCAAGATGATGGCGCGCAAGCAGGCGGGCCTCGTCTCGGTGCTGTTCCTCGTGGTGCTGTCGGCGCTGCTGTACCTGACCAACAAGCGCCTCTGGTGGCCGCTCAAGCACCGGCGCGACGTGATCGGCGACGGTCGCTGACGCACTGATCCCCGATGGCGCGCCCCCTGATGCGGGGCGCGTTGTCTTTCAGGGCGGCGCTTGCGCTTGCTGCCTGGCGGGGGGCGGCTTATCACGGGGCATGCAGCTTCCGTTCCTTTCACGGCTCCGCCCGGCCCCGCTTGTCTCGATCGTCCGCCTGCAAGGCGCGATCGGCATCCCCGCGCGGCACGGGGCGGCGGGCCTGTCGGACGCGGGGCTTGCGCCCGTCCTGGCCCGCGCCTTCCGACAGGGCAGGCCCGTCGCGGTCGCCATCGCCCTGAACTCGCCCGGCGGATCGCCGGTGCAGTCCTCGCTCATCGCCGCGCGCGTCCGCCGGCTGGCCGAGGAAACGCATCTGCCGGTTCATGTCTTTGTCGAGGATGTGGCCGCGTCGGGCGGATACTGGCTGGCCACCGCGGGCGACGTGATCTGGGCCGATGAATCGTCGGTTCTGGGGTCGATCGGGGTCATTTCAGCCGGCTTCGGCTTTGCCGAGCTGATCCGCCGTCACGGGATCGAGCGGCGCGTCCACAGCGCGGGGGCGGCCAAGTCGTGGCTGGACCCGTTCCGACCCGAAACCCCCGAGGATGTCGCCCGGCTGCACCGCCTGCTGGCGCCCATCCACGAGAGTTTCAAGGCCCAGGTCGTGGCCCGCCGGGGCGACCGGCTGCCCCCCGGCCAGGATCTTTTCACAGGCGAGGTCTGGACGGGCCGGCAGGCGGTCGCGCTTGGCCTGGCCGACGGGATCGGGCATCTGGAACCGACGATGCGCGGGCTTTTCGGCGAACGGCTGCGGTTCCGCAGCTATGGCCAGCGGGTGCCGTTCCTGCGGCGCTTTGGCCTGTCCGCTGCCGATCTTGTCGATGCCGCGGCCGATCGGGCCGCGGCGTCACGGCTGACCCCCCAGGCATGGATGTAAGGCGCGTGCAATGATCCGGACTGTTCTGCTGTTTCTGCTGATCATGGTGGCGATGGCCCTTGCCTTCGGGCCGGGGTTCCGCCGCGTGGTGGCGCGCCTGCTGGGGCTGCGCCGTGGCCGCTAGGGGCGCGGCGCTGGTCACGGGCGCGGCGCGCCGGCTTGGCCGCGCGATGGCGCTGGCCCTTGCACAGCGGGGCCATGACGTGGCGATCCACTATCACGGCTCGGCCGGCGAGGCGGAGGAGACCGCGGCGGCGGCACGCGCCTTTGGCGTGCGGGCCGAGATCTTTGCCGCCGACCTGCTGGACGAGGCTGCAACCGAGGCGCTGATACCAGCCGTCGTCTCGCGCCTTGGCTCGCTGACGGTCCTGGTGAACAATGCCTCGATCTTTGAACATGACAGCCTGGCCACGGCCACGCGTGCCAGCTGGGACCGGCATATCGGATCGAATCTGCGCGCGCCCTTTGTCCTGACCCAGCAGTTCGCCGCCCAGCTGCCCTGCGCCCCGCAGGCCCCTGTTTCGCAGCCTCGCCCCGAACCCGAGGCTCATGGCCTGATCGTCAACATGATCGACCAGCGCGTGCTCAAGCCTACCCCGGCCTTCATGACCTATTCGCTGGCCAAGGCCGGCCTGTGGGCGCTGACGCGCACCTCGGCCCAGGCGCTTGCGCCCGCGATCCGCGTCAATGCCATCGGTCCAGGCCCGACGATGCAGGGCGCGCGGCAAAGCGCCGCGCATTTCGCCCGCCAACGCGCCGCCACGATCCTGGAACGGGGCGCAGACCCGTCCGACATCGTGGCGGCGCTGCTGTATCTGCTGGATGCGCGGGCAGTGACGGGCCAGCTGATCTGCGTTGACGGGGGCCAGCATCTTGCCTGGCGCACGCCTGACATCCTGGGCGACTGAACGGACGCCCGCGAGGGTGATGGGCGGCTCTTGTCCACCTGGCCCGAGGCTGTCGCATAACGGTCAAGAATCTTTCCGATGATTCAGGGACTTGCAGCGGGAAGAAAAATTACCGTTTCAAACCAACAGCTTATTTTTATGCACAAAAATTGTGCAGATCGTCTGGCGCCTTTGTTTTGCTGGCACTTGCCTCAGCCACCCTCACCGGTTCCACAGACTTATCCCCAGAAACCGTGGAAGGTTGCGGGCTTGCAATTTCGGGGTGGTTTGCACTCGGGCGCAGGAATCACCACATGAGCCGTCATGACTGCTGAAGCGCCCTCCCAGGCCCCGCATCCCCCCGCCCTGACCGGGCATGCGCTGATCGCCGATTATTGCCGCCGGCTGGATTCCAGCCCGGGGGTCTACCGGATGCTCGATGCGCAGGGGGGCGTGCTGTATGTGGGCAAGGCCCGCAATCTCAGGGCGCGGGTGTCGAACTATGCCCGTCCCTCGGGCCATTCGGGGCGGATCGCGCGGATGATCCGCGAAACCGCCTCGATGATGTTCCTGACGACGCGCACGGAAACCGAGGCGCTGCTGCTTGAGCAGAACCTCATCAAGCAGCTCAAGCCGCGCTATAATGTGCTGCTGCGCGACGACAAATCCTTTCCGAACATCCTGGTGTCCAAGGCCCATCCCTTTCCGCAGATCAAGAAGCACCGCGGCGCCAAGACCGAAAAGGGCAGCTATTACGGCCCTTTCGCCAGCGCCGGGGCGGTCAACCGGACGCTGAACCAGTTGCAGAGGGTGTTCCTGCTGCGCTCCTGCACGGATGCGACGTTCTCGGCACGCACGCGGCCATGCCTGCTGCACCAGATCAAGCGGTGCAGCGCGCCTTGCGTCCAGCGGATCGACGCTGAACACTATGGCGCGCTGGTGGCCGATGCCGAGCGTTTCCTGCAGGGCCGGTCGACCGCCGTGCAGGGGCGGCTTGCGGCCGAGATGGCCGAGGCGGCCGAGGCCATGGAATATGAGCGCGCCGCGGCGCTGCGCGACCGGATCAAGGCGCTGACGGCGGTGCAATCCGTGCAGGCGATCAACCCCAGGGGCGTGCCCGAGGCCGATGTGATCGCGCTGCACCTGGATGGGGGGCAGGCCTGTGTTCAGGTCTTCTTCATCCGCGGCAACCAGAGCTGGGGCAACCGCGATTTCTACCCCCGGACCGGGGGATCGGAATCGCCGGCCGAGATCATGCAGGCCTTCGTGGCCCAGTTCTATGACGACAAGGTGCCCCCGCGCCTCGTGCTGCTGAGCCATCCGGTCGAGGATCTGGACCTGCTGGCGCAGCTGTTGTCCGAACGGGCGGGGCGGCGCGTGGCGATGGGCGTTCCCCAGCGCGGCGAAAAGGCCGAGCTGGTCGCCAATGCCGCCCGCAATGCGCGCGAGAGCCTGTCGCGCCGGCTGGCGGAAAGCGCGACCCAGCGCGCCCTGCTGGAGGGGCTTGCCGAGGCCTTCGAGCTGCCGGTCGTGCCGCGCCGGATCGAGATCTATGACAACTCGCATATCCAGGGGACCGCGCCGGTCGGCGGCATGGTGGTTTCCGGTCCCGACGGCTGGATGAAAAGCCAGTATCGCAAGTTCAACATCAAGGGCACCGAGATCACCCCCGGCGACGATTTCGGCATGATGCGCGAGGTGCTGACGCGCCGCTTTGCGCGCCTGCTGAAAGAAGATCCCGACCGGCAGACCGAGGCCTGGCCCGACCTGCTGCTGATCGACGGGGGCGCGGGGCAGGTTTCGGCCGTCGAGGGCATCCTGGCCGAGCTGGGGGTCGAGGATATCCCCCTGATCGGCGTCGCCAAGGGGCAGGACCGCGACCATGGCAAGGAGGAATTCCACCGCCCCGGCAGGCGGCCCCATGCCTTGCCGATGAACCATCCGGTTCTGTATTTCATCCAGCGCCTGCGCGACGAGGCGCATCGCTGGGCGATCGGCACCCACCGCGCCCGGCGCACCAAGCAGGCGATGGCCAATCCCCTGGACGAGATCGCCGGCATCGGCGCGGCCCGCAAGCGCGCGTTGCTGGCGCATTTCGGATCGGCCAAGGCGGTGGCGCGCGCGGGGCTGGAGGATCTGCAGGCCGCGCCCGGCATTTCGGCAGCGATGGCGCGCACCATCCACGATCATTTCCACCCCGACGCGGCCGGCTAGCGCGGGCCGAAAGGGGCAGGGCGCCATCCGCCGCATCCGCGCGGGCGCAGGATCGCGCATCCGCCTGCGGCCCGGCGCGCGGCTGGGGCATCTGCCCGCCGCCTCTCTGCCCGCCCGGATTGGCCGGATGCGTCCGCCTGCCGCCTTACAGCAGCGGCCCGGCGGCTTCCGCGCGGTAAAGGGCGGCCAGCCCGCTGCGGTAATCGGGGTGGATCAGGCTTATCCCGAGGTCGCGCTTGATCCTGTCGTTCGAGACGCGCTTGCTTTCGGCGTAAAAGCTGCGCGCCATCTCGCTCATCTGGGTGCTGGCAAAATCTTCGGCAGGGGGCGGGGGCAGGCCCAGCAGGCGGGCAGCGTAATCCAGCACGTCCTGCGGCGGGGCCGGATCATCGTCGCAGACGTTGTAGATCGCGCCGGGACTGGGCCTGGCGATGGATGCGGCCAGCACCTGGGCGATGTCCTCGGCATGGATGCGCGAGAACACCTGCCCCGGCTTGACGATGCGTCGCGCGGTGCCGCTGCGCAGCTTGGCAAAGGGGCCGCGGCCCGGCCCGTATATCCCCGCCAGCCGAAAGATGTGCAGCGGCAGGCCATGGGCGGCGGCCAGCGCCTGCCATTCCGCCTCGGCGGCCACGCGCTCGGCCCCGCGCCGGGTCGAGGGGGTGAGGGCGCTGCCTTCATCCACCCAGCCGCCGCCCCGGTCGCCATAGACGCCGGTCGTGGACAGATAGCCCATCCAGCGGGCCGGTGCCGCCGCCAGCGCCGCCGCGAAATCCCGCAGCGCCGGATCGCCCCCCGGCGCGGGCGCGGCGCTGGCAAGGATCGCATCGGCGCGCGCGATCTCGGCCGTGGTGGCGCGCTCGTCCCCCGGCCAGCGCAGCGGCAGCGCGCCCGCAGCGGCCAGGCGGGCCGTGTCGTTGCGGGTCGTGCCGGTGACGGTCCAGCCCTGCGGCACCAGCAGGCGCGTCAGGAACCCGGCGCAATAGCCATGCCCCAGGACCAGCAGCCTCACCGCGGGGACAGTCCCATGACCTCGGCCCCGATGGCGAACGAGCGCAGCCGCGCCTCGGGATCCCAGATATTGCCCGTCAGGATCAGCTCGTCGGGCTGATACCGGGCGATCAGGGCATCCAGCTGGTCCTTGACCGCCTCCGGCCCGCCGACCGCGGCCACCCGCAGGGCGGCGTCGATCGTGGGCTGATATTGGGGCGGGACCACCGCATCCAGATCATCCACCGGCGGCGGCAGCAGGCCCGGCCTGCCGGTCCTGAGCCGGTAGAAGCTCTGCTGCTGGCTGGTGCGCAGCCGGTGCGCGGCCGCGTCCGTGTCCGCCGCGATCAGGTTGGCCGCCAGCATGAAGCGCGGCGCCTCGCCCCAGGGACCGGGCTGAAAGCGGCTGCGGTAAAGCCGCACCGCCTCGTCCAGATCATTGGGCGCGAAATGCGAGGCAAAGGCATAGGGCAGCCCCAGCGCCGCCGCCATGCTGGCCCCGTAAAGGGACGAGCCGAGGATCCAGACCGGCACATCGGTGCCCTGTCCGGGATGGGCGGCGACCGGCGCGCCCTCCCGCTCGGGGCCCAGATAGGTCAGCAGCTCGACCACGTCGCCGGGAAAATCGTCGTTGCGGCCCATGCCCCGGCGCAGGGCATGCATCACCGCCCCGTCGCCCCCCGGTGCCCGGCCGAGGCCAAGGTCGATGCGCGGGCCGTGGATCGTGGCGAGCGTTCCGAACGCCTCGGCCACGGCAAGCGGCGCATGGTTGGGCAGCATGATGCCGCCCGCCCCCACGCGGATGGTGCTGGTATGGCCTGCGACATGGCCGATCAGCACCGCGGTGGCGGCGCTGGCGATGCCGGGCATGTTGTGATGCTCGGCCAGCCAGTAACGGGCATAGCCCTGCCTTTCGGCGGCCTGGGCCAGCCGGACGCCATTGGCGATGGCGGTGCGCGCATCGGACCCTTCGGGCACCGGCGCAAGATCGAGGATCGAGATGTCCATGCCGCGCACATAGGAAGCCGGCGGCCGTCTTGCCAGTGTCAGGCGGCCCTGACACTGTGCGCGGCAAAGGAAACTTGCCGATGGATCAGACGCCCCGCCTTTTGCCCGTGGAAACGCCCGGCGCCGTCGAGCGGGCTTATTTCAGCGATCCGGCCGAGGCGGTCGAGCGGCTGGTCCAGCTTTATGCCCGCGCGACCGAATGGCTGAGCGGGCGTTTCGTGGGCAGCCTGGGCGGCGGGGCGCCGCAGGCGCGCTATCGCGCCTTTTACCCCGAGGTGCGGCTGACCACGGCCAGCCATACGATCGGCGATTCGCGGCTGTCGTTCGGCCATGTGGCGCTGCCGGGCAGCTATGCCGCCACCGTGACCCGGCCGGCGCTGTTCCGCAGCTATCTGACCCAGCAGCTCGGCCTGCTGATCCGCAACCATCAGGTGCCCGTCAGCATCGGCGACAGCGATACGCCCATCCCGGTGCATTTCGCCGTCGCCGCGCAGGGAAACCTGAACGTCCCCCAGGAAGGGGTGCTGGATTTCTCGCTGCGAGACGTGTTCGACGTGCCCGACCTCGACACGATGAACGACGACATCGTGAACGGAACGGCCATGCCGGCGGCGGACGGCACGCGCCATCTGGCGCCCTTCACCGCGCAGCGGGTGGATTATTCGCTGGCGCGGCTGGCCCATTACACGGCGACGGCGCCCGAACATTTCCAGACCTTCGTTCTGTTCACCAACTATCAGTTCTATGTGGACGAGTTCGAGGCCTTCGCCCGCCGCGCGCTGGCCGATCCTGCCTCGGGCTACAGCGCCTTTGTCGCGCCGGGCGATCAGGTGCTGGAACGCCCGGGCGATGTTCTGGCAGCAAGCCCGCGCATCCCGCAGATGCCGGCCTATCACCTCAAGCGGCCCGACGGGCAGGGGATCACGCTGGTCAATATCGGGGTCGGCCCCTCGAACGCCAAGACGGCGACCGACCATATCGCGGTGCTGCGCCCGCATGCCTGGCTGATGGTCGGCCATTGCGCGGGGCTGCGCAACAGCCAGCGTCTTGGCGATTACGTCCTGGCCCATGCCTATCTGCGCGAGGATCACGTCCTTGACGACGACCTGCCCGTGTGGGTGCCCGTCCCCGCCCTGGCCGAGGTGCAGGTGGCGCTCGAGGAAGCGGTGGCCGAGATCACCCGCCTCGAAGGGTTCGAGCTCAAGCGGATCATGCGCACCGGCACGGTCGCCACCATCGACAACCGCAACTGGGAATTGCGCGACCAGTCCGGCCCCGTCCAGCGCCTGTCGCAATCGCGCGCCGTCGCGCTCGACATGGAAAGCGCGACCATTGCCGCCAACGGATTCCGCTTTCGCGTTCCCTACGGCACGCTGCTGTGCGTCAGCGACCGCCCCCTGCACGGAGAGCTGAAGCTGCCCGGCATGGCGACCGATTTCTATCGCACCCAGGTGGCCAGCCACCTGCTGATCGGGATCAGGGCGATGGAAAAGCTGCGCGAGATGCCGCTGGAACGGATCCATTCGCGCAAGCTGCGGTCCTTTGACGAAACGGCGTTCCTCTAGCAGGGCGCGGCCGGCCTGCCGGGGGCGGGGCTGCGGCGGTATCGGGGGCGCGGCGGCTTGCCGGTTTGCGCCGCCGCGCCCGCCTTTGCGGGGCCGCCGCATGAAAAGGGCTTGAAATGCAGGGTGAAACCGGCTGTAGCAGGCGCATTGCCAGCATGACTGGCGCTTACCAGCCCGCAAAAGGGCAAGACAGACGAGGAGACAGCTTCCGATGGCGCAAGCCCCTGCGAATGCCAAGCCCATGACCAAAACGCAGCTGGTCGCTGCCCTGGCCGAAGAAATGGGCGGCGACAAGAAAGCCGCGACCGCCGCGCTTGACGCGATCCAGGCCGTCGTGGCGCGCACCGTGACCGAAGGCGGATCGCTGACCCTGCCGGGGATCGGCAAGGTGGGCGTGCGCGCGCGGCCCGAACGCCAGGTGCGCAACCCGCAGACGCAGGAAATGATGACCAAGCCTGCCGACAAGGTCGTCAAGATCACGATCGCCAAGTCGCTCAAGGACAGCGTGAACGCCTGAGCGGGCCTGCTCGGCGATATGCTGACGACAAGGGTCGCGCTTGCCGCGGCCCTTTTTGCAAAAGGGACGGTGCATCATGGAGAGCACGGTTGACGAGGCGCTTGCCAGGGCGGGGGCGGGCCGCTTTCAGCGCCGCCTGATCGCGATCTTCGGCCTCGTCTGGGCCGCGGATGCGATGCAGGTTCTGGCCGTGGGCTTTGCCGCGCCCTCGATCGCGGCGCGGTTCGGCGTGACGCCTGCCGCGGCCCTGCAGACCGGGACGCTGTTCTTTCTGGGGATGTTCTGCGGGGCGGCGCTGTTCGGGCGGCTTGCCGACCGGATCGGCCGGCGCAACGTGCTGCTGGCGACGGTGGTTCTTGATGCGCTGTTCGGCATCGCCTCGGTCTTTGCGCCCAGCCTTGCGGTGCTGCTGGGCCTGCGCTTTCTGACCGGCGCGGCCGTGGGGGGCACGCTGCCCGTCGATTACGCCATGATGGCCGAGTTCCTGCCGCCCCGCAGCCGGGGCCGCTGGCTGGTGTGGCTGGAAGGGTTCTGGGCGCTGGGCACGCTGGCCGTTGCGCTGACGGCCTGGCATGCGGCCCGCGCCGGCTTGGCCGAGCCGTGGCGCCTGATCTATCTGGCCGCGGCGCTGCCGGCCTGCATCGGCATCGTGCTGCGCCTGTGGGTGCCGGAATCGCCGATGTTCCTGCTGCGCCGCGGCCGCGCGGCCGAGGCGCAGGCCATCCTCAACCGCATCTGCCGCACCAATGGCGCACCGCCCCTGCCGCCGCAGACCCGTCTGGTGATCCCCGCCGACGCCCCCCAGCCCCGCGGCGGCATCCTTGCGCCGGCGCTGCGCGGGACGACGCTGGCGATCCTGGCGGTATGGCTGCTCGTCTCGCTGTCCTATTACGGCGTGTTCGTCTGGCTGCCGGGACAGCTGGCGCGGGACGGGCTGGGCTTTGTCAGGGGCCATGGCTTTCTTGTCCTGCTGGCGCTGGCGCAGCTGCCCGGCTATGCGCTGGCCGCCTGGGGGGTGGAACGCTGGGGGCGCATCGCGACGCTGAGGGTCTTTCTGCTGCTGTCGGCGGCGGGCTGCGCGCTGTTCGTGATGGCGGCCTCGGGGGCCGCGCTGGCCGGGGCGCTGCTGCTGATGAGCTTTGCCCTGCTGGGGACATGGGGGGCGCTTTATGCGATCACGCCCGAGCTGTATCCCACGACGCTGCGCGCCACCGGCATGGGCACGGCGGGCGCGGTGGCGCGGCTGGGCGGGCTGGCCGCGCCCTCGCTGATGGCGGCCATGGCCACCGGCAACTTTGCCGCGATGATCGGGCTGTTCGCGGGATTGCTGCTGCTGGCGGCGGCGGCCTCGCTGCTGATCGGGCGGGAAACGCGCGCGGCCTCCATCGCCTGAACGCGGCGGGCTTTCCCGCAGCCCTCGGTTCGTTCCTCAGCCCGCCTGGGCAAAGACGCGGGCGGGGTGGACCTCGCCGCCCATATAGCGGCCGATGGCGATGGCGCGCCCGTTATGGCTGACCCAGACCTCGGCCCCGTAATCGGCGATTCCCAGCACCTGCCCGGGGTTGCCGTTGCGGATGCGCAGCGCGCCCAGGTCGGTGGCCGGCATCTCGGGCAGGTCAAGCGCCGACTGGATCGGCAGCAGCGCCGCATCGAGGGCGGCCTGGCTGGCGCGGTCGATGCCGGAAAGTGCCAGCGCGTCGGCGACATCGAAGGGGCCGGACCAGATGCGCCGCAGGGATGCGACATGGCCCAGGCAGCCAAGTGCCCGCCCCAGATCGCGGGCGATCGCGCGCACATAGCCGCCCTTGCCGCAGACCATGCGGAAATCGGCGCCGTCCGCCCGCGCCGCCGTCAGCGTCAGTTCCTCGACCCACAGCGGCCGGGAGGCGAGCGTCACCGCCTCGCCCTCGCGCGCCAGGTCATAGGCGCGCGCGCCGTCCACCCGCACGGCCGAGACGGCCGGCGGAACCTGCATGATCGCGCCCCGAAAGGCCGGCAGCGCCGCCTCGATCGCCTGCGGATCGGGGCGTGCGTCCGACCGGCGCGTCACTGCCCCCGCCGCGTCGTCGCTGGCCGTCTCGGTCCCCCAGGTGACGGTGAAATCATAGGCCTTGAGCGCATCCGCCAGATAGGGGACCGTCTTGGTCGCCTCGCCCAGCGCGATGGCCAGCAGCCCGGTGGCATCAGGGTCAAGCGTTCCGGCATGGCCCGCCTTGCGCGCATCCAGCGCCCAGCGCACCTTGCCCACGATATCGGTCGATCCGATGCCCGCCGGCTTGTCCACCAACAGCCAGCCCGAGATGTCCCGCCCCTTCCTGCGCGCCATCAGGGTTTGCCCACATAGCCGATGATCGGCCCCATCGACCGGCCCCAGTCGGCCCGGTTGATGCCGGGGGCATAAAGCCGGCTGATCGAGCCGTCGAGATACAGCGCGTTGCGCGCGCCCAAGGCGTCGCGGAAGAACCGCGCGAATTCGTGGAACGTCACCGCCCGGTCCGAAATGACGAACCAGGCCATGTCCATGTCGCGCGACACGCCCACCCCGTTGCGGATATAGCGGCTGGTCGAGCCAGGATCGAAGCGCGGATGCAGCGCCCCGTCGATCACCAGCATCGGCCCCGATTGCGTCGCCAGGCGGCATTGCGGCTGCCTCTTGGCAAAGCGGCGGCTTTCGATCACCTGAAAGGGGGCCTTCGCGCCGACGCAGAATACCCCGTTGGGCCGCATCCCGAAATTGCCGCCGCCCCCCGACAGCACCAGCGCGCCGCCCTGGACCTCGCCCGAACGATACAGCCCTACGGGGGCGTAATCGGCATGGAACATGCCCGCATTCATGGCAAAGCCCAGCACCTCGCCTGCGCCGAGGGTGCCCCTGACGGCCGAGAAATCGCCCAGCGGCCTGCCATCCGGCCCGTCCAGCCACAGGCGCAGCTTGTCCTGCTGCGTGCCGTCCACCGTGCAGACGGCGTAATCCGTGCCCTCGAACCGGCGCGTCTCGCACAGGTCGGCCAGGGCCGGCAGCGTCAGGGCGACCAGCGCCCCGACCGCCAGCCCCAGCCGCCGTTTGAGATCAGCGAGGCCCATCGTCGCGGGCGTCCTGGTCCCGGTCCTCGTCCGGGTCTTCCTCGTCCTCGCCCGCTTCCACATCGCGGCGCACCCGTTCATCGGCGAACAGGCGGCGGGTGTCGTCCATGCGGTCGAACGTCTCGTCCAGGACAAAGCGCAGGTCGGGGGCGTATTTCAGCGTCATCTCGCGGGCGACATGGTGGCGCAGCTCGCGCGTGTTGCGGCGCAGCGCGGCCAGCGCGTCCTGGGCATCATGCCCGCCCAGCGGCAGGACATAGACCGTCGCGACCTTGAGATCGGGGGAGGCCCTGACCTCGCCCACCGTGATCGAATGGCGGTTCAGGTCGGGATCGTGCACCTCGGCGCGCAGCAGCACGTCCGACAGCGTGCGCCGGATCAGTTCGCCCACGCGCAACTGGCGCTGCGATGGGCCGGGACCGTGGTTGAAGCGATTGGATGCCATGCGTCCCATCTAGGGGGTCGCGGCCCGGCCCGCAACGGGCTAGGACGAACCCCGGATCAGGCAGCGGAGGCACCCATGGACAAACCCGGCATCGTCGTCACCGGAGCGTCGGGCCGCATGGGGCAGATGCTGGTCCGCACGGTCCTTGCCTCGCCCGCCTGCCGGCTGGTGGGCGCGCTGGAACGGCCCGGCCATGACTGGATCGGTCGCGATCTGGGGCAGGCGATGGGCGGACCTGCGCTGGGGATCGCGGTCAGCGACGATGCGGTGGGCGTCATCGCGGGGGCGCAGGCGGTGATCGACTTCACCAGCCCGGCGGCGACGGTGGCCTTTGCCGAACTGACCGCGCAGGCACGCGCCGTCCATGTCATCGGAACGACGGGCCTGTGCGCCGATGATCTGCGCGCCATCGCCGCCGCGGCGCGGCACGCGCCGATCATCCGCGCCGGCAACATGAGCCTTGGCGTCAACCTGCTGCTTGGCCTGACGCGCCGCATCGCCGCGGCGCTGGACGAGGATTGGGACATCGAGATCGTCGAGGCCCATCACCGCCACAAGGTCGATGCGCCCTCGGGCACGGCGCTGATGCTGGGCGAGGCCGCGGCCGAGGGGCGCGGCGCGCCCCTGGACGATCTGCGCATCCCCGCGCGCGACGGGGTGACGGGCGCGCGGCCGCGCGGCGGCATCGGCTTTGCCGCCGTCCGGGGCGGGGATGTGGTGGGCGAACATGACGTGATCTTTGCCGCCGAGGGCGAGCGCGTGGTGCTGCGCCACCTGGCCACCGACCGCGCCATCTTTGCCCGCGGGGCACTGCGCGCGGCGCTGTGGGGCCAGGACAAGGGGCCGGGCGAATACGACATGATGGACGTGCTGGGCCTTTAGGTGATTCGTCCCGAACGCCGAGGCAACGGCGGGACATGCTGCGGCGCAGAATTGAGAAGCCGCAAGATCCTGGCGTGAATCGGGCTTTCCGGTTCAGGATCTTCTGATCTCTCCGGCCCTGGCCAGCGGCTTGCGCAGCACATTCCGTCCTGCCGGGCCGATCATGTGCGCAATATTTGCCAGCAGGGTCCGGCCATGAAGATCATCGTTCTGGGTGCAGGCGTCATCGGGGTGACAAGCGCATGGGCGCTGGCGCGCGCGGGCCATCAGGTCACGGTGGTTGACCGCCAGCCCGCTGCCGCCATGGAAACCTCCTTTGCCAATGCGGGCGAGATCTCGCCGGGCTATTCGACGCCCTGGGCCGCGCCGGGCATTCCCGGCAAGGCGCTGCGCTGGATGTTCCAGCGCCATGCGCCGCTGGTGCTGCATGCCACGGCCGATCCGGTGCGGGCTACCTGGATGGCACGGATGCTGGGCAACTGCACCGCCAGCGCCTATGTGCTGAACAAGTCGCGGATGATGCGGGTCGCCGAATATTCGCGCCAGTGCCTCGGCGCGCTGCGGGCGGAAACGGGCATCCATTACGACGAACGCACCCGCGGCACCTTGCAGGTGTTCCGCACCGATCTGCAGCTTGCGGCGGTGCAGAAGGACATCAAGGTTCTCAAGGCCGATGGCGTCCCCTACCGGGAACTGGATGTCGAGGGCTGCATCGCGGCCGAACCGGGGCTGGCCCATGCCCGCCATCTGCTGGCCGGGGGGCTGCAACTGCCCGATGACGAGACGGGCGATTGTCACATGTTCACGCAGGCGCTGGCCGCACTGGCCGAGGCCGAGGGCGTGCGCTTTCTCTATGGCACCACCATAGCCGGGCTGGAGGGGACGCGCGCGCGGATCGAGGCGGTGCGGACCGCGGCCGGGCGGCTGACGGCGGATGCCTTTGTCGTGGCGCTGGGCAGCCATTCCCCGGCGCTGGTCGCGCCCTTCGGCATCAGGCTGCCGGTGCATCCGGTCAAGGGCTATTCGCTGACCCTGCCCATCGTGGACGAATCGCGTGCGCCCGTCTCGACCGTCATGGACGAAACCTACAAGGTCGCGATCACGCGGCTGGGCAACCGCATCCGCGTGGGGGGGCTGGCGGAACTGGCGGGGTTCGACCTGTCGCTGTCCCCGCGCCGCCGCGCCACGCTGGCCAAGTCGGTGGGCGAGCTGTTCGGGGGCGCGGGCGATCTGGATCGTGCCAGCTTCTGGGCCGGGCTGCGCCCGATGACGCCCGACGGCACCCCTGTCATCGGGCCGACGCCGGCGGCGAACCTGTGGTTGAACACCGGCCACGGCACGCTGGGCTGGACGATGGCGGCAGGCTCGGCGCAACTGCTGGCCGATCTGGTCAGCGGCAGGACGCCGCAGATCAGGGCTGACGATCTGGCGGTATCGCGTTATGGCCGCGGGGCCGAGGGCCGCGCCGCCGCCTAGAAATCGACGGCCAGACCCTTGCGTTCATAATCGCCGTAGCGGACAGGCTCGGGCCCCTCGCGCCCGCCCAGTTCGGGCGGCAGCTCAAGCGGCGCGGCGGCCTTGCGCCGTGCCTCTGCCTCGGCCAGGGCGCGGCGCGCGGGGGGCGGAAGATGGGCCCATTCGGGCCGGTCCTGTGGCTCGGCCCCGGCGGGGATATCGGCTTCGGTCATGGCAAAACCCGTGCTGCTTCGGTATGGCTCGGGTTTCAGCTAGGACGCGGGGACGCGATGGACAAGGACAAGGATGCAGGCGCCCTGCGCGGCGGGGACCAGCGGACCGGCGCAGAGGCGCGCCCCCGCCGGCAGCCGCCCGCCCCCACGGCATCCCCCCCGGCGCCGCCAGCACCCTTGCCGCAGGACAGGGCGGCACCGGAACCGGCCAGGGCGCCGCCGCCGCCCGTCACCCCGCAGCGCAGCGCCCGCAAGGAACGCGCCGGCCGTCCGGCCGCGCCCCCCAGCGGCCGCCCCCGACCCGATGCCGGCGCCCGTTCCGCCGCCCGTCCGGCCCGCGGCCAGCCCGCCGATGCCCGCGGCGGCGCCCTTGCGCTGCTGGCGGCGCTGCGCGAGGGGGCGACGCTGGCCGAGGCGGCGGCAGGGGCGGGGCTGGGACAGCTTGCCCCGGCCGAACGGGCGCGCGCGCAGCGGCTCGCGGCCGCGACGATACGCTGGCGCGGCCGGTCCGATGCGGTTCTGGCGCCCCTGCTTGGCCGTCAGCCGCGGGCCGAGATGTCGGACATCCTGCGGCTGGCGGTGACGGAACTGCTGGGTTTGGGCGAGGCGCCCCATGGCGTGGTGAATGCCGCCGTCGCGCTGGCCCGCGGGGCGGGGCCGGGGGGCAGGGCGGCCGCGGGCATGGTGAACGCGGTGCTGCGCCGCGCCGCGGGGGCGCAGGCCCAATGGGACGGCGCGGCCCCCGCCCGGTTGCCCGACTGGCTGCGCGGCCCCGTCGCGCGGCAATGGGGCGAGGGCGTTGCCGCCGCCATCGAGGCGGCGCATGAGACCGCCCCCGGCGTCGATCTGACCGGCAAGCCCGGCGCCGCGGTGCCGGGCGAGCCGCTGCCCACCGGCAGCCGCCGCCTGCCGCCCGGCACGCAGGTGACGGCCCTGCCGGGATACGAGGCAGGCGCATGGTGGGTGCAGGACGCGGCCGCGGCGCTGCCCGTGCGTCTGCTGGACCCGCGCGCGGGGGAAAGGGTGGCCGATCTGTGCTGCGCGCCCGGCGGCAAGACGATGCAGCTGGCCGCCGCCGGGGCCGCGGTCATCGCCGTTGACCTGTCCGAGGCCCGCCTGTCGCGCGTGCGGGCCAACCTGGAGCGCACGCGCCTTGACGCCGCGCTGGTTGCCGCCGACGCGCTGGCCTGGCGGCCCGATTGCGCGCTGGATGCGGTGCTGCTGGATGCGCCCTGTTCTGCGACCGGGACGATCCGCCGGCACCCCGAGCTGCCGCTGATCCGCGACGGGGCGATGATCCCCGATCTGGTGCGCCTGCAGGCCGCGATGATCGACCATGCGCTGGCCCTGCTGGGGCCGGGGGGGCGGCTGGTCTATGCGGTCTGCTCGATCCACCCGGCCGAGGGCGAGGCGCAGCTTGCCGCCGCGCTGGACCGCCATCCGGGCCTGACGGTCGAAAGGCCGCGGATGCCGGGGCTGGACCCTGCCTGGATCACGCCCGAGGGCGCGATCCGCACCCGGCCGGATCATTGGGGGCATCTCGGCGGGCTGGACGGCTTTTTCGCCGTCAGGCTGCGCAGGCCGGGCGGGTGATGATGCCGATGAAGTGAACGTGACGGCCGCGCAACGTGAATCCGTGGCACGGCCCGTCAGGATAGGACTGGAACAAGGATCGCCGCGCTGATGCAGCGCAGGTGCAGGAATGTGGGAATCAGGATGATCGCAAGGGGAATGTCCGCGGCCATGGCCGCAGTGATCGGCGCCGCCATGCTGGCAGGCGCGGCAACGGCGCAGCAGGCGCCCGTGGTGGTCGGCGGGGCCGCAGCCCCGGACGGGGCGGCGCCATCGCTGTCGGACGAACAGCAGCGTTGGGATCTGGTTTCGCGTCAGGGCACGGCCGAGGCCTATCGCGGCTATCTGGCCGCCTATCCCGCCGGCCCCCATGCCGCCGAGGCGCGGGCGATGCTGGGCCAGCTTCAGGCCGGCGCCCCGGTCGGGGGAACGCTTCCCGTGACGGTCGTTCCCTCGCCGGCCGCGGCCCCCGCCGCGCCGCCCGCGCCCGCCCCCGCCGCGCCCCCCGCGGCGTCGCCGGCTGCGCCCGAACTGCCGCCCGGCACCTCGCCCGCGCAGGCGGCGCAGGCCGAGGCGGCCGGTTCCGGCGGCGGGGCGGCGGCCGAAAGCGCCCTGGGGCTGAGCACGGATACTCGCCGCCGCGTGCAGTTGCGGCTGAATGCGCTGGGCCATGACACGCGCGGCGCCGATGGCGTCTTCGGGTCGGGCACCCGCCGGGCGATCACGGCATGGCAGCGTGAGCGGGGCTATGCCGCCACCGGCTATCTGGATGCCGCCCAGCTGCGCCTGCTGCAGCAGGACGGCGCCTCGGTGCCCGCGCCGCCGCCCGCCGCCGTCCCGGCCGGCGATGCCGCGGCCGAAACGGCGCTGGATCTGACGATGACGCAGCGGCGGATCATCCAGTCCCGCCTGACCCAGCTGGGGCATGACACGAAGGGCGTGGACGGCCGCTTCGGCGCCGGCACCCGCGCCGCGATCAGCGCCTGGCAGCGCGCGAGCGGCGTTCCCGCGACGGGCTATCTGACCCGCGCCGATGCCGATGCGATCCTGAACGCCGGCACGACCCCCGTTGTCACCCCGGCCGCCCCCGCCCCCGCGGACGAAAGCGGCGCCGCAGCCGGCGAACTCGCGCTGAACCTGACGCGCGAGGATCGCACCGCCATGCAGCGCAAGCTGGTCGCGGCGGGATACGACACGCGCGGCGTGGACGGGCAGTTCGGTTCCGGCTCGCGCCGGGCGATCCGCGCCTGGCAGACCGCGCGCGGCGAGCCGGCGACCGGATACCTGACGCGGGCGCAGGCCGCGGCGCTGCGCGGCGCATCTGCCGGCCCGGCGGACAAGGCGCCTCAGGACAAGGCCCCGCAGGATGGCGCAGGCGCCAGCGCGGTGGATGAGATCCGCCTCAACCTCAGCTCGGTCGAGCGGGTCGAGGTTCAGACCCGGCTTGACGCGCTGGGCTATGACACCCGCGGGATCGACGGCGCCTTCGGCTCGGGCACCCGCGCCGCCATCCGCAAGTGGCAGGGCGACAACGCGCTGCCGGTCACGGGCTTTCTGAACCGGGACCAGTTGCAGCAATTGCGGGTCCGCCGGCGCGACTGAGCGCCGGAGCCTGAAAGGCGCGGCAGGGCGGCCCCCCGCCGCGGCCCCCTTGCGGCAAGGCCGATTGCGCCCGGATGATCCCGGCCCCCTGCCGGCTGCCGGGCGCGCCGCCCCCCCCCAGGCTCCAATGCCGTGCGGGAAGGCGCTTGGCCGCACCCGTCCCGACAGATGCGGCCTATGCGGGGCGCGAGGAGGGATGCTGACGGTCGCCGCCAGCCTTGCAGGCCGCGCCGCTTGCAGCAGAACCGTTGCCGCGTGGCGGCAGGCATGTTCGCCGCCCGCGCGCCCATCGCCGCCCCAAAGAACCGCGGCAGGCATCAGGTCAGCCGCGGGCCGTCGTTCGGGCCTTGCCGCGGCGATCATCTCCGCACGCCTTGGCACCGGCCGGCGCATGGCAGGCGCATGACGCGCCATGCCCTGCATCCAACCGAGATTTAGCCCTCTGTTCATCTGAGCGTCATGCAGTTGTCGTCTGCGGCCCTCAAGGGAACCGCAACGCTTTCTTGCGCGAACCGAGGCGGACGACATATGCGAATCGAGGCCCGCGGCCTGACCCGGATCTTCGGCGCCACCCGCGCGGTGGACGACGCCAGTTTCGTGATCGAGCGGCCCTGCATGATCGGGATCATCGGCAGTTCGGGCGCGGGCAAATCCACGCTGCTGCGGATGATGAACCGCCTGACCGATGCCAGCGCCGGACGGCTGATCGTGGACGGGCGCGATGTGCTGGCGCTGCGCGGCGCCGCCCGCCGGGCCTGGCAGTCGGACTGCGCCATGATCTTCCAGCAGTTCAACCTGGTCCCGCGGCTGGACGTGGTCCAGAACGTGCTGCACGGGCTGTTGAACAAGCGGGGCACGCTGACGGCCCTGTTCGGCCTGTGGCCGGCTGCCGACATCGAGCGGGCGGTCGCGATCCTGGACCGGCTGGGCATCGCGGAACAGGCCCCCAAGCGGGCCGAGGCCCTGTCCGGCGGCCAGCAGCAGCGTGTCGCCATCGCCCGCGCGCTGATGCAGGATCCCGCGATCATCCTGGCGGATGAACCGATCGCCAGTCTCGATCCGATGAACGCGCAGGTGGTGATGGACAGCCTGCGCGCCATCCATGACGAGGATGGCCGCACCGTCATCGCCAACCTGCACACGCTGGACACGGCGCGGCGCTATTGCGACCGCATCATCGGCATGCGCAAGGGCCGCATCGTCTTTGACGGAACGCCCGCGCAACTGACCACGGCGGCCGCCCGCGACATCTATGGCGCGGGCGCCGGCTTTTCCGAGGCCGCGACCTCGACCGCATTGGAACCCCAGCACGCCCCGGCCCGCGATCCCGCCTATGCCGCGCGGCTGCTGGCCGACTGACCCCCATCCTCACAGGAGCCTGAGATGATGAAGACCGCCCTTTCCCTGACCCTGGCCGTGCTGGCCGCGACCCCGGCCCTGGCACAAGAGCCCATCACCCGCTTCAATATCGGCGTGCTGGGCGGCGAGAACGCGCAGGACCGCATGACCTCGAACGAATGCCTGCGCAAATATGCCGAAGAGGCGCTGGGCGTTCCGGTCAAGCTGTTCACGCCGGCCGATTACGACGGGGTGATCCAGGGCCTGCTGGGCGGGACGCTGGACGCCGCGATCCTGGGCGCCTCGGGCTATGCCAAGGCCTATCTGACCGATCCCGAGGCGGTCGAGCCGGTGCTGGTCAAGACCAATCTCGACGGCGCCGCGAACTATTTCTCGATCGGCATCGCGCGCAAGGATCACGCCATCGCCAGCATGGACGACATGAAGGGCAAGGTGCTGGGCTTTGGCGACCCGAACTCGACCTCGGGCTATCTCATCCCGGCGGTCGAACTGCCCAAGCAGGGCTATTCGATGAAGCCGGGCGAGTATTTCAAGGACATCAAGTTCACCGGCGGGCATGAACAGACCATCGTCGCGGTCAAGAACGGCGACGTGGACGGGGGCGTGACCTGGGCCGACGGCCTTGGCAACTGGGAAGACGGCTACAATTCGGGCGCGCTGCGCAAGGCGGTCGATGCGGGGCTGGTGGACATGAACGACCTCGTCCAGATCTGGAAATCCGAGCCGATCCCCGAAGGCCCCCTGGTGGTCCGCAAGGCGCTGCCCGCCGATGTGAAGGAAAAGTTCACCGCGCTGGTCGCGGGCCTGATCGACAAGGACAAGGAATGCGCCTACGGCGTCGCCTCGGGCGAGACGGGCGGCTTCAAGCCGGTGGCGCATGACGCCTATGCCACCATCATCGAAGTGCGCAAGCTCGAAGAGCAGAAGAAGGCCAACTGAGGCCCCCTGCCGCCCGCGTTCCCGGCAACGGGGCGCGGGCGGCGCTGACCGACCATGACCCAGCGCCCAATCCACAACCGCATCGCCGCCGATTACCGCGCCCTGGCCGCCCGCCGGCGCAGCTATTCGGCGATCCTGTGGGGCATCTTCATCGCCCTGATGGTGGCCGGCTTCCGCCTGGCCAACGCGCGCAGCGCGGGCGGTTTCCGGGCCGGGCTGCCGCAGATCCTCGACTATCCCGCCGAACTCGTCGCCGAGGCCTGGTCCAAGGCGGCCGGCCTGCCCGGCCTGATGGCGGGCTTCCTGCCCGCGCTGGTCGAGACGATCGACATCGCCGCGGTGTCCACGATCCTGGGCGCCTTGGGCGGCGCGGTTGGCGCGCTGCTGTCCACGCGCGGGCTTGCCCCTTGGCCGCGGCTGGTGCCGCTGTTCCGCCGGCTCATGGACATCACCCGCGCCATTCCCGACATCGTCATCGCGCTGCTGCTGATCTTTGTCCTGGGCGGCGGGCCGATCCCCGCGGCGCTGGCGATTTCGTTCCACACCGCCGGGGCGCTGGGCAAGATGTTTTCCGAGGTGGCCGAGAATGCCAGCCTGGCGCCGGTCGAAGGGCTGGAATCGGTCGGCGCGAACTGGCTGCAGCGGATGATGCTGGGGGTGCTGCCGCAGGTTGCCCCCGACTGGCTGAGCTATGCGGCGCTGCGGTTCGAGATCAATATCCGCGCCAGCGCGATCCTCGGCTTTGTGGGGGCGGGCGGGATTGGCTATGAACTGCGCAACGCGATTTCCTGGGGCCAGGGCCGCTATGATGCGGCGGCGGCGGTGTTCCTGCTGCTGTTCCTGACCATCGTCGCGGTCGATCAGGCCAGTTCCGCGATCCGCAACCGGCTGACCGGCGGAAGGGCCGCGCGATGAGCATGACCCCCCAGATCCCTGTCACGCCGGCTCCGGCCCTGCCGGCTCCCGCGCCGCTGGATGCGGCCCGCCGGGCCATCGCCCGGCAACGGCGGATCGCGCTGGCGCTGCCGGTGCTGCTGCTGGCCTATCTGTTCCATGCGGCGATCGCGTTTGATCTGGCCGGGGTGGCGGGCCGGGCGCGCTGGGACAATGCCGTGACGCTGATGGGGGATTTCTGGTCCTACAAGGTTCACGTCACCCGCCAGAACCGCGACGGCGCCCGCCCCGAGGTTTCCATCGAGGGGATGCGGCAGGCCCGCTTCGCCCCCGATCAGGAACCGGGCTGGGTGACGCGCCGGCCCGATGGCGGTGTCGATGTGGCGCTGCCCGCTGGCAACGAGGTCCATATCGCGGCGGACGGGGCGGCGCGGCTGGTCGTGGACGGGACCGCCTATGACGTGGCCCCGCGCGGCGACGGCATCGCCTTTGACATTCCCGGCCCGCCCGCCTGGATGAACGCCTCGGACCGGCGCCTGACGGCAACCCTGCCGGGCGCGCGGGTGACCTTTACCCGCGCCCGGACCGAGATCCTGCGCCGCCAGGCGGGATGGGAGCTGTTCTTCTTTGACCTGCAAAGCCCGTTCTACGGCCGCTCGCTGCCCGAACTGGCCCGTCTGGCCGTGGCGGGGCCGCAGCTGCGCCCCGGCACCCCCAATATCGCGGCGATGGGGCAGGATTTCTGGCGCAACGGCATCTGGCACCACGGCGATGTCGCCTGGGCGATGTTCGAAACCGTGCTGATGGCCTTTCTGGGCACCATGGGCGCGGGACTGGTTGCGCTGCCGCTGGCCTTCCTGGCGGCGTCCAACTTCACCCCCGCGCGCCTGGTGCGGCAGGTGGCGCGGCGGGGGTTCGACTTCCTTCGGGGGGTGGATGCGCTGATCTGGACCATCGTTTTGTCGCGCGCCTTCGGCCCCGGCCCGCTGACCGGCAGCCTGGCCATCCTGCTGACCGACACCGGCAGCTTCGGCAAGCTGTTTTCCGAGGCGCTCGAGAATGTGGACGGCAAGCCCATCGAGGGGCTGCGGTCCACCGGCGCGGGCGCGCTGGCGCGCAACCGCTGGGCGGTGATGCCCCAGATCAGCCCGGTGATCCTCTCGCAGCTGCTGTATTTCCTTGAATCCAACACCCGCAGCGCCACGGTGATCGGCGCGATCACCGGCGGGGGGATCGGCCTGCTGCTGGTGCAGGCGATCCAGACCCAGAAAGACTGGGAACATGTCGCCTATTACATCGTGCTGATCGTGCTGGTGGTCATGCTGATGGACTGGCTGTCGGGCCGCCTGCGCGCCCGCCTGATCGGAGAGCGCGCATGAAGCTTCATCCCGACCGCCCCCGGATCGGCGAGGGCGCGATCGTCGAGAATTCCACCTTCGGCGCATGGTGCGAGGTGGGGCAGGGCGCGCGCATCATCAACAGCCGGTTCGGCGATTACAGCTATTGCGACCGGCTGGCCGACATCGCCAACACTACGGTGGGCAAGTTCGCCAACATCGCCGCCATGACCCGCATCGGCCCGACCGATCATCCGATGACGACGGCCAGCCTGCATCATTTCCTGTATCGCAGCAGCTATTACTGGGACGATGCCGAGGATGACGCCGATTTCTTTGCCGCCCGCGCGGCACGGCGCACCGTCATCGGGCATGATAGCTGGATCGGGCATGGCGCCATCGTCAAGCCGGAGGTGACCGTCGGTCTGGGCGCCATCGTGGCGGCGGGGGCGGTTGTCACGCGCGATGTGCCCGACTGGACCATCGTCGCGGGCTGTCCCGCGGCCCCGCTGCGGCGGCGCTTTTCCGAGGCGGTGGGCGCGCGTCTTGCCCGTCTTGCCTGGTGGGACTGGGATCACGCGCGCCTGCGCGCGGCGCTGCCCGATTTCCGGCGCCTGACGGCCGAGGCGTTTCTCGACCGCTACGAATGATCCTGCAGCGTCAGCGTCACCCGGCCGGCCGCCCACCAGGTGCGGCCGCGCTCGACCGGGATGCCGGCGGCGGCGTTCAGCGTCTCGGTCCGCAGCAGCGCCTCGCCCGGGTCGATCTGCAACTGCGCGGCCTGCGCGGCATCGGCGACCTGGGCGGCGATGCGGGTATGGACGCGGCAGTAATCCTCGATGCCGCAGGCCGCCAGCGCGCGGGTGATCGATCCCGTCTCGCGCAGGGCCGCCGGCAGGCCGGGCAGGCGCGCCGCCGGAAAGACCGAGCGGAACAGCGCGACGGGGCGGAAATCGACCGTGGACAGGCCCTCGGCGGCGTGAACCTCGGCGCCCGCGGGCAGGTCAAGGGCCGCGGCTTCGGAGGGGCTGGCGGGGCGGGTCATCACCGCGTCGATGCGCCGCCCCGGCACCTTGCCGGCCAGCTCGATGTTGCGATGGAAGCGGACCCTCTGCCCCAGCGGGTAATCGACCGGGGCGGCCGCGACAAAGACCCCGGCCCCGCGGCGGGCATAGAGCAGCCCCTCATCGGCCAGCGTCCGGGCGGCATGGCGCAGGGTGTGGCGGTTCACGCCAAAGCGCGCGGCCAGCACCGCCTCGGGCGGCAGGCGCTGGCCAGGGCGCCATTGCCCGCTGGCGATTTCAGCCCGCAACGTGTCCGCGATCGCACGCCAAAGCGCCATGGCCGACCCTTTCTTCATCCAAAATTCACGCAGGCCGGCTGGACGGGACAGCCGCGCACCGCTATCAAATGTCTAGTTGTATAGTATCGCTGAGCCGCCATGTCACGCCCTCTTTCAGATCATGACCTGCGACGGGACGCGCTTGGGCAGATGGCCCGCGCGCCTGCCGCGCTGATGGCCGAAGCCCTGCCCGATCTGCCACCGCATGATCTGCTGCGCGCGCCCCAGACGGGGACGGTGATGGTGCGCGGGCGGATCGGCGGCACCGGGGCGCCCTTCAACCTGGGCGAGATGACGGTGACGCGGGCCTCGGTCCGGCTGACGGCGACGGGGACGGTCGGGCACGGTTATGTGCAGGGCCGCAGCCGCGAACACGCGCTGCGCGCGGCCTGCGCCGATGCGCTGGGGCAGGACGATCCGGCGGCGCTGCGCGCGATCATCGCCCCCTTGGCGCGTGCCGAGGCGGCCGCCCGCGCGGCTGCCGCTGCCGCCGCGGCCTCGACGAAGGTCGAGTTCTTCACCCTGGTGCGCGGAGAGGATGAATGAGCGTTCTGGACGGCGGCTTTGCCGACCCCGCGCGCGACGGCGCGCGCAGCTTTCGCGCGGTGCTTGAGGCGATGGCCCGGCCGGGCACCGAGGTGATGCCCGAGCCCGCCCGCGGCCCGGCGCCGCTGTCCCCGGCGGCGGCGGCCGTGCTGCTGACGCTGGTGGACGGGGATACGCCGCTGCATCTTGCCGGCGCCCATGATTGCGAGGCAGTGCGCCGCTGGATCGCCTTCCACTGCGCCGCGCCCCTGGTCGCTGCCGAGGAGGCGGTGTTTGCGCTGGGCTGCTGGGATGCCCTGCTGCCGCTGGATCGCTTTGCCATCGGCACGCCCGATTATCCTGACCGCAGCGCGACGCTGATCGTGGATGACCCCGCCGCGGGGCGGCCCGTCACCCTGTCCGGTCCGGGCATCCGCGGCACGGCCGCGGCCCGCCTGCCGGACCCGGCCGCCTTTGCCGCCAATCACGACCGCTTTCCCTTGGGCTGGGACGCGATCCTGGCCTGCGGCGCGCGCCTGATGGCCGTGCCCCGTTCGACCGCGGTGCTGCCGCAGGAGGCTGTCTGATGTATGTCGCCGTGAAAGGGGGCGAGCGCGCCATCGATGCGGCCCATGACTGGCTGGCGCGCGAACGCCGCGGCCCCGCCGACCAGCCCGCGCTGGACACGGACCAGATCCGCGATCAGCTGTCGCTGGGCGTCGCCCGCGTGATGGCCGAAGGCTCGCTCTATGATCCCGACCTTGCGGCGCTGGCGATCAAGCAGGCGCGGGGCGATCTGATCGAGGCGATCTTCCTGATCCGCGCCTATCGCACGACGCTGCCCCGGTTCGGCGGCTCGGTCCCGGTGGACACCGCGGCCATGGCGATCAAGCGGCGCATCAGCGCCACCTTCAAGGACGCGCCGGGCGGGCAGGTGCTGGGGCCGACCTTCGACTATACGCACCGGCTGCTGGATTTCCGCCTGATGGCGGATGGCGCGCTGCCTGAAACCGATGCGCCCGCCGGGCAGGCCGCAGCTGCCGCCGGTGCCGCCGGTGCCCCTGCCGCCGATCTTCCTGCCGGCGCGGGTGCAGGCCCGCAGGCGGTGCCCCATATCCTGGATTTCCTCGGCCGCGACGGGATGATCGAAACCGCCGCTCCGGATGACACCCTGCCCCCCGACCTGACGCGCGCGCCGCTGGAACTGCCGGCCGGCCGCCCGCTGCGCCTGCAGGCGCTGGCCCGCGGGGATGAAGGGTTCCTGCTGGGCCTCGCCTATTCGACCCAGCGCGGCTATGCGCGCAACCATGCCTTTGTCGGCGAGCTGCGCATCGGCACGGTCGAGGTCGAGATGGAGATCCCGGAGCTGGGCTTTGCCATCGGCATCGGCGAAATCGAGCTGACCGAATGCGAGACGGTCAACCAGTTCAAGGGCTCGCGGACCGAGCCGCCGCAGTTCACCCGCGGCTATGGCCTGACCTTCGGCCAGACCGAGCGCAAGGCGCTGGCCGTGGCGCTGGTCGATCGCGCGCTGCGCTGGCAGGAACTGGACGAGGACGACCAGGGCGCCCCGGCCCAGGATACCGAATTCGTCCTGTCCCATTGCGACAACATCCAGGCGACGGGTTTTCTGGAACATATCAAGCTGCCCCATTACGTCGATTTCCAGGCTGAACTGGAACTGGTGCGTCGCCTGCGCGCCGCCGCCCACAAGGGGGAACAGCCATGATCCCCGCCGATGATCCCCGCCCGCCTGCCGTGCAGGCCCGTCCCGCCCCCACCCACGCCCCCGCCCCTGCCGGGGCCGCCGCGTCTGGGGCCGCCTTGCCGCCCCCCGTGCCCGCGGATGCCGCCATGACCGACTACAACTTCGCCTATCTGGACGAGGACACCAAGAGGATGATCCGCCGCGCGATCCTCAAGGGGATCGCGGTGCCGGGCTATCAGGTGCCCTTTGCCAGCCGCGAGATGCCGATGCCCTATGGCTGGGGCACCGGCGGGGTGCAGGTGACGGCCGCGGTGCTGGTGCCGGACGACGTGCTCAAGGTCATCGACCAGGGCGCCGATGACACCACCAACGCCGTCAGCATCCGCAAGTTCTTTCAGCGCACCGCCGGCGTCGCCGTGACCGAGCGCACGAGCGAGGCGACGGTGATCCAGACCCGCCACCGCATCCCCGAAACGCCCCTGACCGAAGGGCAGATCCTCGTCTATCAGGTGCCCATCCCCGAACCGATGCGGTTCCTCGAGCCGCGCGAGGTCGAGACCCGCCGCATCCACGCCCTGGCCGATTACGGGCTGATGCAGGTGCGGCTTTACGAGGACATCGCCCGCCATGGCGAGATCGCCACATCCTATGCCTATCCGGTCGAGGTCGCCGGGCGCTATGTCATGGACCCCTCGCCCATTCCCAAGTTCGACAACCCCAAGCTGAACGACTGCCCGGCGATCCAGCTGTTCGGGGCGGGGCGCGAACAGCGCATCTATGCGCTGCCCCCCCATACGCGGGTGGTCAGCCTTGATTTCGAGGATCATCCCTTCGTGGCTGCCAAGGCCGATCATGCCTGCGCCATCTGCGGATCGACCGCCAGCTATCTGGACGAGGTCATCACCGATGATGCGGGGGGGCGGATGTTCGTCTGCTCGGACACGGATTACTGCGCCCACCGGGCGAAGGAGGGCGCGTGATGGACGGGGCAGCCGCCTTTGGCGAAAAGGCCGGCCGGGCCGAAGGGGCCGGGCCGCTTCTGTCCGTGCGCGGGATAACCCGGCATTACGGCGCGCGCATCGGCTGCGCCGATGTCAGCTTCGATCTGTGGCCGGGCGAGGTGATGGGCATTGTCGGCGAAAGCGGTTCGGGCAAATCGACGCTGCTGGCCTGCCTGTCGGGGCAGATGGCGCCGGATGCGGGCGCGGTGATCTATGATGGGCCGGACGGCCCGGTCGATACCGTCACGATGAACGAACCCGCCCGCCGGCATCTGGCGCGCACGGAATGGGCCTTCGTCCACCAGAACCCGCGCGACGGGCTGCGCATGGGGGTCAGCGCGGGCGGCAATGTCGGCGAACGGCTGATGGCCACCGGCGCGCGCCATTACGGCCGCATCCGCGCCGCCGCCGCGGGCTGGCTGGAGCGGGTGGAAATCGACCCCGCCCGCATCGACGACCGCCCGCGGCAGTTCTCGGGCGGGATGCAGCAGCGTTTGCAGATCGCGCGCAACCTGGTCAGCGGCCCGCGCCTTGCCTTCATGGACGAGCCGACGGGCGGGCTGGATGTCAGCGTGCAGGCGCGGCTGCTGGATCTGCTGCGGGGGCTTGTGCGCGACATGGGCCTGTCGGCGGTGCTGGTGACGCATGACCTGGCGGTGGTGCGGCTGCTGGCCGACCGGCTGCTGGTGATGAAGGACGGGCGCGTGGTCGAACAGGGCCTGACCGATCAGGTGCTGGACGATCCCCAGCATGCCTATACACAGCTCCTCGTATCCTCGGTCCTGCAGGTGTGATGATGATTTCGGTCGAGAATGTCGGCAAGGCGTTCACGCTGCACAACCAGGGCGGCGCGGTGCTGCGGGTGATGGAGGGCGCCACCCTGTCGGTGGCGCCGGGCGAATGCGTGGCGCTGACAGGCGCATCGGGCGCGGGAAAATCGACGCTGATGCGGATGATCTGGGGGAACTATCGCACCGACCATGGGGTGATCCGGGTCGGGGACACGGTGATATCGGGCGCCGCCCCGCGGGCGGTGATCGCGCTGCGCAAGGGGACGCTGGGCCATGTCAGCCAGTTCCTGCGCGTGCTGCCCCGCGTTCCCACCCTGCGCGTGGTGGCCGAGCCGCTGCTGACGCTGGGCGTGCCGGCAGGCGAGGCCGAGGCGCGCGCCGCCGGGCTGCTGGCGCGCCTGCGCATCGCAGAGCGGCTCTGGGGGCTGTCGCCCACCACCTTTTCGGGGGGCGAGCAGCAGCGCGTGAACATCGCCCGCGGCTTTGTCCATCCCTATCCCGCCCTGCTGCTGGACGAGCCGACCGCCAGCCTCGATCCCGCCAACCGCGAAACCGTCATGACCATGATCGAGGAGGCCAAGGCCCGCGGTGCGGCGATCCTGGGCATCTTTCATGACGAGGCCGCCCGTGCCCGTCTGTGCGACCGCGCGGTGGATGTGACCGGCTTTACCCCGCAGGCCGCGGCATGAGGCTGTTTGCCGTGGTCGGCCCTTCGGGCGCGGGCAAGGACACGCTGATGGCGGCCGCCGCCGCCGCCCGGCCCGGCGTGGCGCTGGTGCGCCGCGTGATCACCCGTCCGGCAGAGGCGGGGGGCGAGGATTTCGAGCCCGTCACCCCGGCCGAGTTCGCCCGCCGCAAGGCCGCGGGCGCCTTTGCGCTGGACTGGACGGCGCATGGCCTGTCCTATGCCATCCCCCACGCGCTGCCGCAGGCCGAAGCGGTGCTGATGAACCTGTCGCGCCGCATCCTGGACGACGCCGCGCGCGTCTTTCCCGGCATCGCCATCCTGAATGTCACGGCCCGCCCCGAGGTTCTGGCGGCCCGGCTTGCCGCCCGCGGGCGCGAGGATGCGGCCGGCATCGCCGCCCGGCTGGACCGGGGCGCCCCGCAGGCCCCCTGCGGGGCCGAGGTCACGACCATCGACAATTCCGGCCCGCTCGCCGACGCGACGGCGGCCTTTCTTGCAGCCATTGGACAAACGCCATGATCCTTGCCAATGCCAACCTGATCCTGCCCGGCCGCGTGATGCGGGGCGCCGTTCATGTCGAGGGCGACCGGATCGCCGGCATCACCGAAGGGACGGAGGTGCCGCCGGGCGCGATCGACTGCGCGGGCGATCACGTCGCGCCGGGGCTGGTCGAGCTGCACACCGACAACCTGGAACGCCATATCCGCCCCCGCCCCGGCGTGGACTGGCCCCATGCCGCCGCGATCCTGGCCCATGACGGAGAACTGGCCAGCGCCGGGATCACGACGGTGTTCGACGCGCTGCGCGTCGGCTCCATTGGCGGGGCCAAGTCGAACTATGCGCCCTATGCCCTGCCGCTGGCCGAGGAGATCAACACCCTCGCCGCCGCCCATGAAACCCGCATCAGCCATTTCATCCATCTGCGCGCCGAGATCTGTTCCGAAACCATGCTGGAGGAGATGGAGGCTTTCGGCAGCGATCACCGGGTCCGGCTGGTCAGCCTGATGGATCACACGCCGGGCTTTCGGCAGTTCCGCGACATGGACAAGCTGAAGGAATACGAACAGGGCAAATACGGCATGTCCGATGACCAGTTCGCCGATCACGTGGCGCTGCTGACCGGAATCCGCGCCCGCCATGGCGATGCCCATGAGGAGGCGGCTGTCCGCCTTGCGGCGCGGATGGGCGCGGTCATGGCCAGCCATGACGACACCACGCGCGCCCATGTCGAGCAAAGCGCCGCCCACGGCATCCGCCTGGCCGAGTTTCCCACCACGATCGAGGCGGCGCGCGCCTGCCGCGAGCATGGGATCCTGACGATCATGGGCGCGCCCAACCTGATCCGCGGGGGCAGCCATTCGGGCAATGTCGCCGCCGAAACGCTGGCGCGCGAAGGGCTGCTGGACATCATGTCCTCGGATTACATTCCCTCCAGCCTGATGCTCGCGGCAGCCCGGCTGGCCTCGATCTGGGGCGATGTGCCGCGCGCCTTTGCCACGGTCACCGCCACCCCCGCCGCGGCGACGGGGCTTGACGACCGGGGCCGGATCGAAACCGGCCTGCGCGCCGACCTGATCCGCATCGCCTCGCTGGACCGCACCCCCCGCATCCGCGGCGTGTGGTGCCGCGGCCGGCAGGTGGGCTGACGCCCTTTCGCGCGGGCCGCCGGGGGCCTGCCCTTCATCCTGCCCGTCAGGGGCGGCCCGCGCCGCGGACGGCGCCAGGGCCTGCCGGCAATGCGCGGGGAGGGTGTCGTCCTTGGCTCGACAGGCGCGCGGGCCGGCAGGCAAGCCCCCGCTCAGCCGCCGGCGGGTCGGCGGGCGGGGGTGCCACCGTCCCCCAGCGCCTGCGCCGCAAAATCCGCAAAGGCCGCCGCCGTTTCCGAAGGGTGCAGGGCCGACGCGCGCGCCAGGGCGATGCGGCTGGGGGGCAGGGGATCGGTCAGGGCCAGGCGCACCACGCAGCCGCCGTCATAGCACAGGTCATGGGGCAGGTCCGTCGCCAGCAGGCCGGTGCCCATGCCATTGGCGACCATGGCGCGCAGCATCTCGATCGAGCCCGTCTCGGCGATGATGCGGGGGGCCGCGCCGATGATCTGGAACAGCGACAGGAAATAGCCCCGGCTGTGGGGCAGGTTGATCAGCACCATCGGATCACCCGCCAGATCGCGCAGCGAAACGGCCCCCGCCCCCGCCAGAGGGTGGCCCGGACCGACCAGCGCATGGGGCGGAACGGCCCCTAGCGGGCTGAGGCCAAGATCGGCCGGCAGATCCGCGTCATAGACGAGGGCCAGGTCGATCCGGCCGCTGCGCAGGCCGCGGACCAGTTCGGCCAGATCGCCTTCGGCCAGGGTGATGCGCGCGGCCGGATGGCGGGCGGTAAAGCCGCGCACCAGCCGCGGGGCATAGCGCGGACCAAGCGTCGAATAGACGCCCAGGACAAGTTCCCCCGCCGGCCCGGTTGCGGGCGACAAGGCGGTGCGGGCATGGCCCAGCAGCGATGCCAGGGCGGCCAGCTTCTGACGGCCGAAGGGGGTCGGGCGCATCCCCTGTCCCGGAAGGCGCAGGAACAGGGGATGGCCGAAATGCGCCTCGATCCGGGATACGGCCTGCGACACCGAGGGCTGCGAGACATGGCAGGCCCGCGCCGCGGCGGCGGTCGAGCCGGTTTCGGCCACGGCCATCACATAGGCGATCTGCCGCAGGCTGATGGGAATAGGCTGCATTGATCCAGTCTATCACAAAGCAGTATTTCTGCCTATAGGCACCGCGCGCCTATCCTGGCCCACGCAAGGCAGGGGAACAGGATGACCGAGGATCGAAGACCGCTCGAGGGCGTCAGGGTGCTGGATTTCACGCGGGTGCTGGCCGGGCCCTATGCCACCGCGCTGATGGCCGATCTGGGCGCCGACATCATCAAGGTCGAGGGACCGGGGGGCGACGAATACCGCCATATCGGCCCGTTCCGGGACGGCGAGAGCGCGCTGTTCCAGACAGCCAACCGCGGCAAGCGATCCATCGTTCTGGACCTGCGCGCGCCCGCCGACCTGGCGGTGGCGCGGGATCTGGCAGCGCGCGCGGATGTGCTGGTCGAAAACTTCCGCCCCGGCGTGATGGCGCGGCTGGGGCTGGATGCGGCAAGCCTTCAGGCCGCCAATCCGGGGCTGGTCTATGCCTCGATCTCGGGCTTCGGGCAGAGCGGGCCTTTTGCCGACCGCCCGGCCTATGACATCATCGTGCAGGCCATGTCCGGCCTGATGGACATGACCGGAGAGCCGGGCACGCCCCCCACGATGGTGGGCGAGGCCATCGCCGATGTTGCGGGCGGGCTGTTTGCCGCCTGGGGGATCATGGTGGCGCTGTTCGACCGCAGCCGGACCGGGCGGGGCCGGGTGGTCGATCTGGCGCTGTTCGATGCGCTGCTCTCGATGATGCCGTCCGCCGGGGCACGGGTGCTGGTCTGCGACGGCGATCCCGTGCGCACCGGCAACCGCCATGCGCTGTCCGCGCCCTTCGGCGTCTATCCGGCGGGGCAGGGGCATTTCGCCGTCGCGGTGCTGAACGACAAGCTGTTCGCGGCCTTCTGCACGGTGATCGGCCAGCCCGCTCTGGCCGGCGATCCGCGCATGGCCAGCGATGAAAGCCGGCGCGCACATGAACCCGTCCTGGCGCAGGCCATCGCGGGATGGGCCGGGGGGCTGAGCGCGGCGCAGGCAGTGGCGGCGCTGACGGCGGCGGGGGTGCCCGCCTCGGAGCTGTCCTCGGCCCGGCAGGCATGGCGCTCCGAACAGGCGCAGGCGCGCGGGCTGTGGTCGGATGTCGTCCATCCGGCGCTGGGCCGGATCAGCCTGCCCGAACAGCCGGTGCATTTCTCGGGCAGCCCGCGCGGGGGGCGGGCGGGGGCGCCGGCACAGGATGAACATGGCGCCGCGATCCGCGCCGAACTGGGGATGAAGCCATGACCGACTGGAACGACGAAGAAGCCGCCATCCTGGACCAGATCGCCCGCTTTGCCGAAGGCGTGCTGGCCCCCCGCGCGGCCGAACTGGACGAAACCGCGACCTTTGCGACCTGCCACCTGCCCGCCATGGCCGAGCTGGGCCTGATGGGCCTGAACCTGCCCGAGGACGATGGCGGGCTGGGCCTGTCCGGCCCCGCGCTGTACCGCGCGGTCGAACTGGTCGCGGGGGCCTGCGGCGCGACCGCCTCGATGCTGACGGCGCATTACCTGGCGACCGATTCGCTTCATCTGGGCGGGGACGAGGCGCTGCGCCGCAGGTTTCTGCCGGGGGCGGCGGCGGGCCGCCTGGGCGCCTTTGCGCTGACCGAGCCGCAGGCAGGCTCGAACCCTGCCGACATGAGGACTCTGGCCGTGCGCGACGGCGAGGGATACCGGCTGCGCGGAACCAAATGCTTCATCTCGAATGCGGGCGCGGCCGATTTCATGGTGGTCTATGCCAAGACCGACCCTGATGCAGGCGCAAGGGGCGTGTCGGCCTTTGTCGTCGAGCCCAAGGGCGCGGCCGGCATCGCCTTTGGCCCGGCCGAGCGCACGATGGGCCTGCGCGGCGGGCATGTCTTTACCGTCAGCCTCGATGGCTGCTTCGTGCCGGCCGAAAACCGGATCGGTCCCGAAGGCACCGGCTTTCGCACCGCGATGAAGGTCTTGGACAACGGCCGGATCGAGGTCGCGGCCCAGGCCACCGGCATCGCCGATGCGGCGCTGCGGGCGGCAGTTGCCTATGCCAGGGAACGGCAGGTCGGCGGCCACCCGATCGCGGATTTCCAGGGCTTGCAATGGATGCTGGCCGATTGCGCCAATGATCTGGCCGCCGCCCGCGCGCTGGGCCTGGCGGCGGCGCGGTTGCGGGGCACGGGGGCGCGCTATTCCAGCGAAAGCGCCCATGCCAAGCTGTTCGCTTCCGAGGCGGCATGGCGGATTGCCGACCGGGCGTTGCAGATCCACGGGGGCTACGGCTATTGCCGGGATTTCCCCGTGGAACGCCATCTGCGCGACCTGCGCATCTTCCGCATCTATGAAGGCAGCTCCGAGATTCAGCGCAGCATCATCGCCCGCGGCCTGCTGGCCGAACGCTAGGCGGGCAGGGCCGCGTCGGTCGGCGCGGGGCAGGGGGCGGGCTTTCCAGCACCCACCGCCCGGCCGGTCAGGCGCGGCACAGGGCCAGCAGCACGGCGGTTTCCGCCGCGATCTGGGCCGCGCCCAGAACATCGCCGCTGTATCCGCCCAGCCGCGCCCGCGCGAGCAGGGCAACCCCCGCCGTCGCGATCGCCCCGGCGGCCAGCGCAAGGATCGCGGGGGCGGCGCCCAGCAACGCAAGGGCGGCGGCGGCGGCGATCACTGCCCCGGCTGCCGCGCGCGCCAGCGATGATCCCCGCGCCGCGCTGTCGCCCAGGCCGCCGGGCCGGGCGGGCGGCAGCGCCCGCATCACCGGCCCCAGCCCGGCCCGCGATAGCATCGCGGCCGCCAGCGGCACCGTCAGCACCGCCCCGCCCTGCAGCGCCCCCAGCGCCGCGGCGCGCAGCCCCGTCGCCAGGATCAGCGCCAGCGCCCCGTGGCTGCCGATGCGGCTGTCGCGCATGATCTCAAGCCGCCGCTCCCGCGTCCGCCCGCCCGACAGCCCGTCGGTCAGGTCGGCCAGCCCGTCCTCGTGCAGCCCGCCCGTGACCAGCGCCCCCGCCGCCAGCGCCAGCAGCGCGGCGGCGGCGGCCGGCAGCCCGGCCGCGCCGCCCGCCCACAGCGCCAGCGCCGCGGCAAGCCCCGGCGCGATGCCCGCCAGCGGATAGGCCCAGACCGCCGCGCCCATCGGCGGGCAGGGCGTGATCGTCCCTGCCGGCAGGCGCGTCAGCAGGCCTAGCGCCAGCCGCAGTTCGGCCCATCGCCGGCGCAGGCTCATCCGATGCCCGCCTCGGCAAAGGTGGCCATGCCGTCATGGGCGGCCAGCGCGTGGCGCAGCACCGACAGCGCCACCGCCGCCCCCGTCCCCTCGCCCAGGCGCATGCCCAGATCCAGCAGCGGCACCTTGCCCATCGCCGCCAGCAGCGCGCGGTGACCGGCCTCGGCGCTGCAATGGCTGACGATGCAGTGATCCAGCAGGGCCGGATCGGCCGCATGCAGCGGTGCGACGGCGGCGGTGCAGATGAACCCGTCCAGCAGCACCGCGATGCGTGCCGCCCGCGCCGCCAGCACCGCCCCGCAGATCGCGGCCTGCTCGCGCCCCCCCAGGGCCGCCAGCGTCGCGCCCGGCCCCAGGCCCGCATGCCGCGCCGCCGCCGCCGCGACCGCGCGCGTCTTGCGATCCATCAGCGCCGCATCGGCCCCCGCGCCGTGCCCGGTCCAGTCCTGCGCCGTCCCGCCAAAGACGGCCAGCGCCAGCGCCGCCGAGATGGTGGAATTGCCGATCCCCATTTCCCCCAGCAGCAGCACGTCGGCCTGCGGATCGACCGCCGCCGCCCCCCGGTTCAGCGCCTCCAGCGTCTCATCGGCGCTCATCGCCGGGCCTTGGGTGAAATCCGCGGTCGGCCGGTCAAGGTCAAGCGCGACCACCTTCAGATCGGCCCCTGCGACACGGCACAGCTGGTTGATCGCCGCCCCGCCGGCGGCGAAATTGGCAACCATGCCCGTCGTCACCTCTTGCGGAAAGACGTTGATCCCCTGGGCGCAGACGCCGTGATTGCCGGCAAAGACCAGGGCCTGCGCGCGCTCGATGCGCGGGCGGTCGGTGCCGCGCCAGCCGGCCATGAAGACGGCCAGATCCTCCAGCCGCCCAAGCGAGCCGGGCGGCTTGGTCAGCTGCGCCTGCCGCTCGCGGGCCTGCGCGGCGGCCCCCTTGTCCAGCTGCGGCAGCCGGGCCGCCAGCCCTTGCAGATCATCCAGCGTATCCAGTCGGAACATCCGTTCTCTCCTTTTCATCCCTTGAGCATCAGGGGCAGCCCGCAGGCCACCAGGCAGACTTCGTCGGCGATGGCGGCGACGCGCTGGCCCAGCAGGCCCGCCTCGTCCCGAAAGCGCCGGCCAAGCGGGTTGTCGGGCACGATGCCCCAGCCGACCTCGTTGGTCACCAGCACCACGGGCGAGCGTGCCGCGCCCAGCGCGGCGGCCAGCGCCTGCCGCGCCTGCGCCGTATCGCGGCCGGCCAGCATCAGGTTGGACAGCCACAGCGTCAGGCAATCGACAAGGCGCGGCGCGCCTTCGGTCGCGGCCAGCGCGCCGGGCAGGTCAAGCGGCGCGGCGACGGTCTGCCATTGCGGTCCGCGCCGCGCCCTGTGGGCGGCAATGCGTTCGGCCATTTCGGCATCATGGGCCTCGGCGGTGGCGATATAGACGGCCGGGCTGCCAAGGCGCAGCGTCCGCTCCTCGGCGACGGCGCTTTTGCCCGACCGTGCGCCCCCGGTGACCAGCACGATCCGGCTCATGGCTTGAGCTTTGCCATCGGGGGCGCCACAGCTTGGCCCGACCTGCACCGAGGCGCCGCCCTGGACCACGCGAGACGATCCGGCCCGACCTGCCCCGCCGCTGCCCCCGCGCGGAGGCAAGGGCGCGCGCCGGCGCGGGCCAGAGGGCAGGCACGCCGCCGGGCCGGCGGGCTGGCCTTCGGCCCGGGCGCGACGGCCCGCGCCCCTCTGCCCGCCCGCCATGCGCCGGCATCGGGCGCGCCGGGCAAAGGCGGGGTTTCGGGATGAGGATGCTGTCGGTTCCGGGTCATTTCGGTGAACTCCTGCAAGGGCGGCTGGGGCCGGAGGGGCCTGTCGCGCTGATGACCCTGCCCTTGCCGCTGCCGGTGATCGCGGCGCAGGTGACGGGGCCGGGCGCGGCGGTGGCGGGGCCGCTGCCGCCGCCGCTGGCGCGGGGGCTGCTGCGCCGGCTGGGGCTGGGTTTTCCCGGCCGGGTGCTGATCCGCGCGCGCCTGCCGGTCGGGGGCGGGGCGGGCTGTTCGACGGCGGCGCTGGTGGCGCTGGCGCGGCTGGCCGGCTGGCGCGGCGATCCGATGGATCTGGCCCGCGCCTGCGTCGCTGTGGAAGGCGCGTCCGATCCGCTGATGCTGCCAGGGGCGGGGCGGCTGCTGTGGGCCTCGCGCGAGGGGCGGGTGCTGGGGGCCATGCCGCCGCTGGCCCGCTGCGAGATCGTCGGCGGCTTTTTCGGCCCGCCGCAGGCCACGCGGGATGCAGGCGCCTTTGCCGACATTTCCGACCTGATCGCCGGATGGCGCGCGGCCGACCTGCCGCGGCAGGCGGCGCTGGCCAGCGAATCGGCGGCGCGGCGCTGGGGCGATGACCGCGCGGCGCAGGCCGCGCGCGCGCTGGGGGCGCTGGGCTGGACGGCAGCGCATACAGGCTCGGCCCGCGGGCTGATCTTCCGCCGCGGCGCGGTGCCGCCCTGCTGGCGCGCCGCGCTGCTGGCGGCGGGGGGGCGCAGCCTGCTGCGCTTCCGGGTCGGGGGGGAATGACGCTCAGCCATCGACGCGCCGCATCAGATAGATGTCCATGATCCAGCCATGGGCCGCCCGCGCCGCCGCGCGGCTGCGCATGATGCGCCCGCCCGCCTCGGCCAGCGGGCCGGCATCCAGGATCTGTTCGGGCATTCCCAGGAAGGCGCCCCACCAGATCGTCACCCCTTGCGGGGGCACTGACAGGAAGGCGCCCCCCGCATCCAGCATCACGACCACCGTATCTGCGCCTTCCGGCCAGCCCTGCCGCAGGCGGCGCCCCGTGGTGATCGTCACCGGCGCGCCCAGGCGGTTCAGCGGGATGGCATGGGCCGCGCACAGCGCCTGGATGGCTGTGATCCCCGCGATCACCCGCACCGACAGGGGCAGCATCCGCCCGACCCGTTCGGCAATGCGCAGGCTGCTGTCGTAAAGCGAGGGATCGCCCCAGACCATCAGCGCCACCCGCGGCCCCCCGCCCGCGTCCAGATGGGCGGCGATGCGCGCAGCCCACAGCGCGGCGATCGCATCATGCCATGCCTCGACCCCGGCCAGATAGTCGCCGCCCTGCCCGCGGCTGGGCAGGTCGAATTCCTCGATCCGCGCGCCTGTCGTCCAGCGCGCGGCGATATGGCGGCGCAGCCCGGCCAGGTCGGCCTTGTCCGCGCCTTTCAGCGGCACCAGCAGCAGATCGGCCGCGGCGATGGCGCGCGTGGCCTCGATCGTCAGATGGTCGGGATTGCCGGTCCCGATGCCGATCAGGGTCAGCTCGATCATGGCCGACGCGCCCTGGGCCGGGGGTGACGCGCGCTCATGCATCCTCGGCCGGGGCGATGAGGTGAAAGAAGCTGCCCGTGCTCGCCCCGCCGCCGGGCTGGATGCGGAAGGATCCGGTTTCCGGCACGGCGGCGCCGGCGGCGTCGGTGACATGGGCAAGCGCCGGGTCGGGCTGGGACAGGATCGCGGCATAGTGGAATTCATGGCCCCGCGCCGCGGCGAAGGGGGCCGGTCCGATCGCCCGGGCCAGGCGATAGCCCAGATGCATGCGCCGCGCGGCAAAGCTGGTTTCCAGCCCCAGCAGCCCCGCCATCGCGTGCCGCGTGCCGTCCGCCGCGACCAGCCCCGCCCCCAGAACCATATACCCCCCGCATTCGCCATGGACGGGGCGCGTGTCGGCAAAGCGGCGCAGCCCCGCCAGAAAGCGGCCGCAGGCCGCCAGCCGCCCGGCATGCAGTTCGGGATAGCCGCCGGGCAGCCAGCAGGCGCCGGCCGAGGGATCGGGCGGTTCGTCCATCAAGGGCGAGAAGGGCAGCACCGTCGCCCCCTGCGCCCGCCAGGCCGCAAGGACATGGGGATAGAGGAACGAGAACGCCTCGTCCCGGGCAAGGGCGATGCGCTCTGCCGGGGCGGGGATGGGCGCGGGGTCCATGGCGGCGACGGGGCGGGCCTCAGGGCGCGGCGCGGCGGCCGAGCGCGGTCCGGCGCCGGGATGCGGCGCGGCTTGCCGGGCCGCGGCGGATGGGGCGCCCCCTGTTCCGCCCGCAGCGGCGGCGGGCGCTGTCGCGGACCCGGCGCGGCCCCCGGCGGCGCCGGCCATGCCTTGCGTGCCGCACAAGGGCGGCCGCGCGGCGGCAATGATTGCCTCAAGGTCGCAATGCTGCGCGACAAAGCGGCCCAGCTCGTCAAGCAGCGCGCCCAGCCGCGGCAGCTCGGCCGCCTGCACAAGGCCCAGATGCCGTTCGGGCAGCTTTACCCCTTGCCGCGGCAGCGCCCCCAGGACGGGCAGCCCCGCCGCCTCGATCCCGGCGCGGGCCAGCGCCAGGTGGCGGGCCGAGGCGACGCGGTTCACGATCACCCCCGCCACGCTGACATCGGTCCGAAAGCGGGCCAGCCCCAGCGCCACGGCCCCCGCGGTCTGCGCCTGTCCCCCCGCGTCGAGGACCAGCACGACCGGCCAGCCCGTCAGCGCGGCGATGTCGGCCGTCGCCCCGGTCCCGGCCGCGCCCGCCTGCGCCACCCCGTCGAAAAGGCCCATCGACCCTTCGGCCAGGATCAGGTCGGCCGGCTCGGCCCCGGCGATCAGCCGGGCGATCCGGCCCGCGCCCATGGCCCAGCTGTCAAGATTGGGCGAAACCCTGCCCGTGGCCGCGGCGTGAAAGGCGGGGTCGATATAGTCCGGCCCGTTCTTGAAGCTCTGCACGCTGATGCCACGCGCGCGCAGCGCCGCCAGCAGGCCCAGCATCACCGTCGTCTTGCCGCAGCCCGAGGCAGGCGCCGCGATCATCAGGCCGGGGGCTGCGGCAGGGGCAGGGCCGTCAGCCATGGCTGCGGGCCCTGCGGCGGCCGGCGGCCGGGACGCGGCGGGGGCCGTCGCCGGGGACATCGCCGCCACCGGGCGGGCCGGGGCGCCTGGCAGGGCGGCGGGCAGGGCGGGCAGGGCGGGCATGGCGCGGCTCAGCCGGGAAACCGCGGGGCGGTGCCGACCGGGCGGAAGCGGCGGTCATAATCCGCGGCGTAAAGGCGGCTGTCATCAAAGCCCTCGGCCGCCAGGGCCGGGCCGACAAGGATCAGCGCGGTGCGCTCGTCCTTTCCGATCGCGGGGTCCAGCGTGCCCAGCGTGGCGCGCAGGATGCGCTGATCGGGCCAGCTGGCGCGAAAGACGACCGCCACCGGGCAGTCCGCGCCATAACAGGGGGCAAGGCGGGCCTGCATCTCGGCCAACATATGCACTGACAGGTGAATGGCCAGGGTCGCGCCGGTGGCGGCAAAGGCTTCCAGCGTCTCGCCGTCCGGCATTGCCGAGGCGCGGCCCGCCATGCGCGTCAGCACCACCGACTGCGCAATGCCGGGCAGTGTCAGTTCCGTTCCCAGCGCCGCGGCAGCGGCGGCAAAGGATGGCACCCCCGGCGTCACGTCATGGGGGATGCCGAGGGCACGCAGGCGGCGCAGCTGCTCGCCCATCGCCGACCAGACCGACAGATCGCCCGAATGCAGCCGTGCGACATCGAGGCCGCGTTCATGGGCGCCTGCCATCTCGGCGATGATCTCGTCGAGGCTCAGCGCGGCGGTGTTCACGATGCGCGCGCCGGGCGGGCAATGGGCCAGCAGCGCCTGCGGCACCAGGCTGCCGGCGTAAAGACAGACCGGGCAGGCGGCGATCAGGTCGCGCCCGCGCAGGGTGATGAGATCGGGCGCGCCGGGACCGGCGCCGATGAAATGGACGGTCATGGTTCTTCCTTGTCGGGGATGGCGCCCCCGGCCCCGGCCCGCCCTGCTGGGGGCTGGGGGCCGGGATCGGATTGGGCCATGGCGCAGGTGGCGGCGCCCGCGATCAGGCGCGGCGTCAGCAGCCGGGCAGGGGGCCGGGCCGCGGCCAGCGCGGCGGCCTCGGCCACGCTGCCTGTGCCGCGGGCGGCAAGGGATGCGGGCGATTGCGTGGGCGTGGCGCGGCCCGCGACCGCAACGGCGATGATGGGCAGCCCGCGTTCGGCCGCCAGCGCCAGCAGCGCGGGCGCATCCGCCTTGGCCGCAGCGGTGGCCAGCGCCTGTGCCGGCCCGGCGCGATCCTCGGCCAGGCGCAGCGCGGCGCGCAGGTCAGCCAGCGTGGCTGCGGATCGGAACCCCATCCCCGCGACCCTCATGGCCAGATCCATTGCACCAGCGGGCGCGCGGGCTGCCAGCCGCGATAGCGGCCCAGCGGCGCGGCCTCGGCCAGGTCGATGCGCAGCAGCCGCCCGCCCCGCGCGGCATGCAGCCCGGCCAGCCGCGCCTCGCTTTCCAGCGTGACCGCATTGGCGACCAGCCGCGGCGCGCCCGCCCCCACCTGCCAGCGCCCGGCCTGCGCCGCCGCGCCGCCTGCGGCGCCCCTAGCCGCGGCCGTCACGCCCGGTTTCTCGCCCGATGCGTCGCCCCCGTCCCGTCCCCTTTCGGGCGCTGGCCCGTGGTCGTGGCCACTTGCGGCCAGACGGTCGAGGACAGCATCGCCGCCCCCCCCGACAAAGACGGCATCGGGTTCGTCCAGATCGTCCAGCACCCCAGCGGCGTCCCCCTGAACGATCTTCAGCCTGTGGGCGATGCCGAAGGCGTCGGCATTGCGGCGGATATTGGCGATACGGTCGGCCCGCCGCTCGATCGCGATGGCGCGCCCACCGGCCAGGCACCATTCGACCGAAACCGATCCCGATCCCGCGCCGATGTCCCACAGCAGCTCGCCCGGCCGGGGGGCCAGCGCGGCCAGCGTCAGCGCGCGCACCGGCGCCTTTGTGATCTGCCCGTCATGGGCGAACAGCGCATCGGGCAGGCCGGCCGCGCGCGCCAGACCCGCCCCCCGGGGCAGCGCCGCCCCGTCCAGCGCCACCGCCACCGGCCCGGCGATGTCGGGCCAGTGCGCGCCCTCGCGGATGCGCTCGCGCGGGCCGCCCAGCGCCTCGCAGACGGTGATCCGGGTCGCGCCCAGGCCGTGGGCGGCCAGCCAGTCGGCCAGCGCGGGCACCGCCGCCGCGTCGCGCAGCGTGCAGATCGCGCGCACCCCCCGGCCCATGACCGGGCGCAGCCGGGCAAGCGGCGCGGCGTGCAGCCCCAGGCAGCGCGTCTCCTCGATCCGCCAGCCGAGGCGCGCGGCCACCAGCGAGAATGTCCCCGGCGCGGGAAAGGCGCGCCATTCGGCGGCCGGCAGGCGCGCCGCCAGCAGCCCGCCCGCCCCGTGCCAGAACGGATCGCCCGATACCAGCATCGCCGCCCGCGTCCCGCGCAGCGCCAGCAAAGGCCCCAGGTCGAAGGGCACGGGCCATTCCCGCCCCCGCGCCCCGACCTGCGCCAGCGACAGATGGCGCGGCCCGCCGAACACGATCGCCGCCGCGTCCAGCGCCTCGCGGCTTGCACAGGGCAGGCCGGCCAGGCCATCCTCGCCGATGCCGATGATCGACAGCCACGGGTCAGCCATGCGCATTCTCCTGCTGGGCGGCACCGCCGAGGCCGCGGCGCTGGCCGGGCGGCTGGCCGCGGCGGGGCTGGACGCCGTCTATTCCTATGCCGGCCGCACCGCCGCGCCCGCGGCCCAGCCGCTGCCGCTGCGCATCGGCGGCTTTGGCGGGGCGGCGGGGCTGGCCCGCTATCTGGCGGACGAACGGATCAGCCATGTGGTCGACGCCACCCACCCCTTTGCGGCGCAGATCAGCTGCAATGCCGCCGCCGCCTGCGCGGCGCAGGGTGCGGCGCTGCTGGGCTTGCAGCGGCCGCCCTGGCAGCCGGGGCCGGGCGACCGCTGGACCCGCGTGGCGGACATCGCCGGTGCCGTCGCCGCCCTGCCGCAGCGCCCCGCGACCGTGTTCCTGGCGATCGGCCGCCAGTCGCTTGGCGGCTTTGCCGGCCTGCCCCACGCCTGGGTGCTGCGGCTGGTTGATCCCGCGCCCCAGCCGCTGGCCGGGGCAAGGGTCATCGTGGATCGCGGCCCCTTCACGGTCGCGGGCGATCTGGCGCTGATGCGCGATCATGGCGTGACCCATGTGGTCGCCAAGAATGCCGGCGGCGCCGGCGCATCCGCCAAGATCGCGGCGGCGCGGATGCTGGGCCTGCCCGTCGTCATGATCGACCGCCCCGCCCCGCCCCCCCGCGCCGAGGCCGCGACGGTGGACGCGGTGATGGCCTGGCTTCATCGCGCGGCGCCCCGCGGCGTATAGACCCAGCGCCCGACCCGCCGTGTCGCCTCGTTGCCGACGATCACGACGGTGCGCATGTCGGCCATCTGCGGCTCGGCCTCGGCCAGTGTCACGGTCAGCAGGCGTTCGTCGGGGGTGGTGACGGCGCGGGCAAAGACCAGCAGGCGCGCCGGCTCGCATTCCTCGCGCAGCAGGTCCAGCACGCGCGCGAACTGGTGCGGGCGCGCGGCCGAGCGGGGGTTGTAGAACGCCATGGCAAAGCCGCCTTGCGCGGCATGGCGGATGCGGTGTTCGATCACCGCCATGGGCTTGAGATTGTCCGACAGGTTGATGGCGCAGAAATCATGCCCCAGCGGCGCCCCCGCGCGCGCCGCCGCCGCCAGCATCGCGGTGATGCCGGGCAGGATGCGGATGTCGGGCAGCATGGCGCGCCCCTCGGCCGCCTCGAACAGGGCCGAGGCCATCGCAAAGACCCCCGGATCGCCCGAGGACACGACGACCACCCGCCGCCCCGCCGCCGCCAGATCCAGCGCCAGCGCCGCGCGGTCCAGCTCGACCCGGTTGTCCGAGGGGTGGCGCGCCAGCCCCGCGCGCAGGGGAACGCGCGCGACATAGGGGGCATAGCCGACCACATCGCTCGCCTGCGCGAGCGCCGCCGCGACCTCGGGCGTGACCAGCGCCGCGTTGCCGGGGCCGAGGCCCGCGACCGCCACCCAGCCCGGGGCGCGCGCGCCGGTCATTCCGGCGCCTCGGGGCGCCGGCCGGTCCCATGGACCAGCACCATGGCGAAATAGGGGCAGTCGGCGGCCTCGATCTCGGCCAGGCGGGCGACACGCTGGCCGGGCATGGTGCCCCGTTCGACCAGCCATGCCTGATCCAGACGGCCCGCCCGTTCCAGCGCCCGGCGCACGCGCGGCAGGTTGCGCCCGGTTTTCAGCACCGCCAGCGCATCTGCCCCGGCCATGTGGCGCACCAGCTCATCCTCGGGCAGGGTGCCGGGCAGCACGGTCAGCACATCGTCGCCCCAGGTGATCGGCACCCCCGTCGCGTGCCAGCACCCTGTCATGCCGGGGATGCCGGGGATCACCTCGACCGCGGCGCGGTCCTGCAGGCGGCTGTGCAGATGCATGAACGAGCCATAGAGGAACGGATCGCCCTCGCAAAGCACGACAACCTCGTGCCCCGCATCGGCCAGCCCCGCAAGCCGCGCCGCCCAGTCGTCATAGAACGCCGCCAGCGCCGCGCCATAGGCGGGGCTGTCGAAGGGCAGCTCGGTCGTGACGGGGTATTCCATCGCCCATTCGACCGCGCCGGGGGCCAGCATCCCCTCGACGATCCGCCGCGCCTGGCCCAGCCGGCCGCGCTTGCGGAAATAGGCCACATGGCGCGCGGCGCGGATCGCCCGGTCGGCGCGGACCGAGATCAGGCCCGGATCGCCCGGACCCAGCCCGGCGCAGAGGATGCGCCCCACCGGCATCGCGGCCTGCGCCCCGCTCATTCCGCGCGGCTCGCCAGCGCGTTGACGGCGGCGGCGGTGATGGCCGATCCGCCCAGCCGGCCTTCGACGATCAGGGCCGGGGCGGGCGGGGCGGCCATCAGCGCGTCCTTGGATTCGGCCGCGCCGACAAAACCCACGGGGCAGCCGATGATCGCCGCCGGGCGCGGGCAGGCGGGATCGGCCAGCATGTCGAGCAGGTGGAACAATGCCGTCGGCGCATTGCCGATGGCGACGAGCGCGCCTCCCAGATGCGGGCGCCACAGCTCGAGCGCCGCGGCCGAGCGTGTGTTGCCCATCCGCGCCGCGAGCGCGGGCACGGCGGGATCGGGCAGGGTGCAGATGACCGCGTTGCCGGCGGGCAGGCGGGCGCGGGTGATGCCTTCGCTGACCATGCGGGCATCGCACAGGATCGGCGCCCCCGCCGCCAGCGCCGCGCGCGCCGCCGCGGCCATGCCGGGGGTGAAGCGGACATGGCCCGCCAGCCCGACCATGCCCGCGGCATGGATCATGCGGGCGACCACGGGCTCCTCGTCCGCGTCAAAGCGGGTCAGGTCGGCCTCGGCCCGAATGATGGAAAAGGACTGGCGATAGATCGCCGCGCCGTCGGTTTCATAGTGGGGCATCGGGATCCTCAAGGAAAAGCATCGCAGGGTCCAGCCCGCGGCGGATGGGGGCATCGCCCGCCTTCCCGCGCCGGATCAGGTCAAAGCCGCAGGCCGTCGCGGTCAGGGTCAGGTCGGCGGGGGCGGGATGGGCGCAACCCTTGGCGCAGCCCGAGACATGCAGCACCGCCCCCGCAGGCAGGCCGGCCGCAAGGCGGCGGGCCAGGGGCCGTGTCGGTTGCAGCGCCTGTCCGCAGCCGGGCGCGCCGGTGCAGGCATGTACGCGGCGCAGCGGATCGCCCGCGCGCACCAGGCCCGGCAGGTCGGGCACCGCCGCCGCGCCCTCGACCAGCAGCATCCGCCACGGGGTCGGGCGCAGCGGGCCCAGCGCGGCCAGCGCCGCCAGCGTCTCGGCCGGCAGCTGGCCGAAGGCGATCGCGGCCAGCACCCCTTGCGGAACCGGGCCGGGCTGGGGTTCGGGCAGCGCGGCGGCGGGGGCATCGGTGGGCGCCAGCGCAGCGGGGGGGCGCGCGCCGCGGGCCATCAGCGCCGCCATGCGGCCCCGCCCGCCGCTGGCCCCGCCGGCCTCCAGGAACCACTGCGCCAGCGCGGCCGCGGCGGCAGGGGCGGTGTCGGGCGTCACCCGCGCGCCCAGCGCGCAGCCGTCGGCCCGCAGGATCAGCCCGCCATCCGCCGCCCGTTCCAGCCGGATATCGGCCGATGTCTGTGCCAGCACCCGCACCGGGCCGCAATCCACCGCAAAGCCGAACTTGGCCGGCAGCAGCGGACCTTGCGCCAGCGCCCCGGCCAGCCGCGCGGCCAGCGCATCGGTCGGGGCATCGGCAAAGGGGGTGATGATGATGTTGCGCCGCGCCTCGGCGGCCGGGCCCTCATCGACCAGCCCGGCCGCGCGCAGGTCGGCGATCAGGGCGGCATGGCCCGCGGCGCTGGCCCCGCGCAGCTGCAGGCTGGCGCGGGCGGTCAGGTCGATCAACCCGTTGCCATGGATGCGCGCCGCCGCAGCCAGCGCGCGGCCCTGCGCCGGGCTGAGGCGCCCGCCCGGCGGGCGCACGCGCACCACCAGCCCGTCGCCCGATTCCATCGGCCGCAGCGCGCCCGGGCACCATCCGCGGATCACCGGGGCCGTCATGGCGCGGCCCGGCCCGGCGGGGCGGCCTGCGCCTTGTCCCCTGGGGGGGCAAGCGCCGCATGGGTCGAATTGCGGCGCGTCGCCCACAGCCCGGCCGCCCGCAGCGCGGCAAAGCGATCGCGCAGGGCGGCCAGCGCGGCGGGGTTCTCGCGCGCCATGAAGGCCGCGACCTCGGGCCGGCCCAGGGTGGCGGCGTGATACAGGTCGAACAGATGCGCCGGCACCGCCCCGGCCAGATGGGCAAAGGCGGCCATATGGTCCAGCGTCGCCGCGATTTCGGCCGCCCCGCGAAAGCCGTGGCGCATCATCCCGTCCGCCCAGGCGGGGTTGGCGGCGCGGGCGCGCACGACGCGGGCGATCTCCTCGGGCAGCGCGCGGGCGCGGGGGGTTCCAGGGCGCGTGGAATCAAGATGATAGATGGCCGGCGCGTCGGCCCCCAGATGGGTCATGGCGGCGGCGAAGCCCCCCAGATGGGCGGGATAGTCGGCGGCCACCAGCAGATCGGTTTCGGCCAGATCCTGTGCGTGAACCAGGCTGTCCGCGCCCCGCAGACGCTTTTCCAGCGCCGCGCGGTCAGGGGCTGCGCTGCCATCGGCCGCAATGGCCCAAGCCGAGGCCGACAGCCACGCGGCCCCCGCCGCATCGCGCGCCGCCGGGGCCAGATCGCCCTGCGCGATCCCCATGCCGTATCGGCCGGGCTGGGGTCCGAAGATGCGGGGGGCGCTGTCGCGATAGGGGTTGTCGGCGGCGCTTTCCTCACGCGCGGCCAGCATCGCCGTGCCGGTGTGGAACAGCGCCGCCAGCGACGGGAACACGTCGCGGAACAGCCCCGAGACGCGCAGCGTCACGTCGATGCGCGGCCGGCCCAGCAGCGCCAGCGGAATCGCCTCGACGCCCGAGACGCGCTCGGCCCCCGCGTCCCACACGGGCGCCAGCCCGGCCAGGTGCAGGGCCATGGCGATCTCCTCGCCCGCCGTCCGCATCGTGGCGCTGCCCCACAGATTCACGACCAGGCCGCGTGGCCAGTCGCCGTGGTCCTGCAGGTGGCGGCGCAGCAGCTCTTCGGCCAGCTTGACCCCCTGCGCATGGGCAGACCGGGACGGCACGGCGCGAGGATCGACGGAAAACAGGTTGCGCCCGGTGGGCAGCACGTCCGCCCGCCCCCGCGCCGGAGAGCCGGACGGCCCCGGCGCGACCCGCAGCCCGGACAGGGCGCGGGCCAGCCCCGCGCGCTCGGCGTTTCCGCAAGCGCCGCGGCCCAGCACGTGCAGGCCGTCGCCAAAGCGGCTGTCCTTGAGGTCGCAGACAAAGCGGTCGATGCGGGTGATCGCCTCGGCCATGCCGGCGTCGGGGGGCAGGCCAAGGTCCGCCTCGATCCCGCGGCCCTGCGCCTCGGCGCGGATATCGGCGATCAGCCGGGCGCGGCGGGCCGGGTCCAGCCCGTCGGCGGTCGAATATTCGTCCAGCAGCGATTCCAGCCGCCGCAATTCGTCCGGCGTGTCGCTGGCGATCAGCGGCGGGGGCAGGTGGCCCAGCGTCAGTGCCCCGATCCGGCGGCGGGCCTGCGCGGCCTCGCCGGGGTCGTTGACAATGAAGGGATAGATGACCGGCGCCGGGCCGATCAGCGCCTCGGGCCAGCAGGCACCCGACAGCGCGGCGGCCTTGCCGGGCAGCCATTCCAGCGTGCCATGCGCCCCCATGTGGACGATCGCGTGCAGCCCTTGCGATCGCAGCCACAGGTAGAAGGCCACGTAACCGTGGCGGGGCACGCGGGACAGATCGTGGTAATCCTCGGCGCGCCGGGCCGGATCGCTGCGTTCCGGCTGCAGCGCGATCAAGGCGTTGCCCCGGCGCAGGGCGGCGAAGCTGAAGGCGCCGCGGGACACCGCCGGGTCATCCGCGGGCGCGCCCCAAGTCGCTGCCAGCTCGTCCCGCAGCGCCGCCGGCAGGGCGGCCAGCGCGGCGGCGTAGTCTTCCAGCGGCCAGCTGATGCGCTGTTCTGCCAGCGCGGCGGGCTGGGCCGCGCCGGGCGCCACGGCCCAGCCCTCGGCCGACAGGTCCGCCAGCAGCGCCTCGGTCGAGGCGAGCGCGTCCAGCCCGACCGCATGGGCGATCTGGTCCGGGCGGCCGGGATATGAGGACAGGATGACCGCCAGCCTGCGCTCGGCCGCCGGGGTCTGCCCCAGGCGGTGCCAGGCCGCGATGCGGTCGGCGGCGGCGGCCAGCCGGTCCGCGTCGGGATGGTGGGCAAATCGGGAATATTGCAGCGCAGGGTCACGCCGGGCCGGGGATTTGTGCGACACGAGCCCGGCGTTCAGGCGGCCGTCCACCTCGGGCAGCACGACCTGCATGGCAAGGTCTGCGGGCGACAGGCCGCGTTCGGACCCGGCCCAGTCGCGGCGGCGCGCGGTGGACAGGACCACCTGATGCACCGGGCAATCCCAGCGGTCGAAGGGGGTCGCCCCATCGTCCCCCCGCGCCGAAAAGCAGGTGGCGCTGATGATGGCCTGCACCGGCCGCGCGCCGACTGCCTCGGCCAGCCAATCGGCAAAGCCCGGTGTCTTGAGCGAGGCCGCGAACACCCCCATCGCCGCCAGCCCCCGCGCCCGCAGCGCCGCGATCAGGGCATCGACCGCGGCGGTGTCGGCCGCAGCCAGATAGGATCGGTAAAAACAGACCAGCGTCACCGGCCCCTGCGGCAGCGCGGCGATCACCCCGGCATCCGGATCGTAAAGACCCATCTGCGGCACCGTCGCCGCGCCTGCGACCGGGGCGGCGTCCAGCCCCGCGGCGCGGGCCAGTTCGGCCAGCGCCATCTGCGCCGCGACCGCCCCGCCCGCATCGCACAGCGCCGCCAGCCGCCGCAGCACGGGCCTGTCCAGCGTCGAGGCCGCTTCGAGCGCGGCATCCTCGGCCCCGTCGGCGGGCAGCACCGCCAGCGCGATGCCGCGGCGCCGGGCCATATCCTGCACCACCGCCAGCCCGTGCGGCCAATAGGCCGCCCCGCCGATCAGCCGGATCAGGATGGCCCGCGCCCCGGCCAGCGTCCGCTCGGCATAAGCATCCACCGACAGCGGATGGCGCAGCGCCACAAGATTTTGCAGCCGCAGCGCCGGCAGCCCCCCATCCGCCCGCCGCCAGCCTGCCGCAAAGGCCCCCAGGTCGCTGTCGGAAAACGACAGCACCACCAGATCGGCGGCGTCCTGCCCCGGATCAAATGGCGCCTCGGCATCCTCGAGGCCGCGGGTTTCGCGGAAGACGACGTGCATCAGGCCCCCAGCACCTGCCGGATCAGGGCCGGGTCGATGTCGTCATGCTGGGCGATCACCACCAGCCGCGAGGCGCGCGGCGCGTCGCCCCAGAGGCGGTCATACTGGTGGCGCACCCGCGCGCCGACCGCCTGCACCAGCAGGCGCATGGGCTTGCCCGCGACGGCGACGTGGCCCTTGACGCGCAGGATGCGATGGTCGCGCGCCAGCGTCTCGATGCGCGCGGTCAGGTCGGCGGGGTCGGCGATCTCGGGCAGCTCGATCACGGCGGAATCAAAGTCGTCATGTTCGTGATCGTCCGCGCCGTCATGGTGGCTGGGGCGGGCGTCAAGGTCATCCTCGGCGGCGGCGTTCAGGCCCAGCACGACGCGCGGATCGACTGCGCCTTCGGATACCACGATGACAGGCAGCGGGCGCGGCGCCTCGGCGGCGATCACCGCGCGGGCGGCGGCGAGGCCGTCCGCGCCGGCCAGGTCGGGCTTGGTCAGCAGCACAAGGTCGGCGCAGGCGATCTGATCCTCGAACACCTCGGACAGCGGCGTTTCGTGGTCAAGGCTGTCGTCCGCGGCACGCTGGGCGTCGACCGCAGCCTCGTCGGGGGCAAAGCGGCCCGCCGCCACCGCCTCGGCATCGGCGACGGCGATCACCCCGTCCACCGTGATGCGCGAACGGATCGCCGGCCAGTCAAAGGCCCGCAACAGCGGCTTGGGCAGCGCCAGCCCCGAGGTTTCGATCAGGATGTGATCGGGCCGCCGTGGCAGGGCCATCAGCGCCTCGATCGTGGGGATGAAATCATCGGCAACGGTGCAGCAGATGCAGCCATTGGCCAGCTCGACGATGTTCTCGGCCGGGCAGTTCTCGTCGGCGCAGGATTTCAGGATGTCGCCATCGACGCCGACGGTGCCGAATTCGTTGACCAGCACGGCCAGCCGGCGGCCCTGAGGGTTGGCCATCAGGTGGCGGATCAGCGTGGTCTTGCCGGCGCCCAGAAAGCCCGTGATGACGGTCACGGGGATCTTGGTCAGGTCGTTCATGGCGTCACTCCTGCGGGGGGATGCGGGCAAGCGACTGCTTGCGGAAGATCGCGGGCCGGTCGCGCCAAGGCACGATGCCGTCGGCGCTGTCGGCATAGAGCGCGGCACCCGACAGGATCGCCGGCGCGTCGGCGGGCGTCAGGCGGCCATAGACATAGGTCCACTTGCCGGGGCCGGACAGCGCAACGGCGCAGCCCTGGCCGCAGGCCGACAGGCATTCGACCGGGCGCAGCGTGACGCCGGGCGGGGCCGGCTCCAGCGCGCGGGCCAGCGCGGCACCGGGCGGTTCGCCCTCGGCGGGCTGTCCGGCCCGGCAGGTGATGCAGACGTGCAGCGTCGCGGTCATCGGCCACTCGCCCGGCGGTCGCAAACTGTCCGAAGGACGCCGCCGCCAGCGGTCGCCATCCGGTCGCGGAACACCCCGTCCGCCCGTCATCCGTTGCGCTGGCAGGTCTCCCGGCTTGCGGATTCTGGGTTTCCCCAACGGGCGCCCGCCTTCCCGGATTGCTCCAGTGGCACAAGGGCGACCTTTCCGGTCACGGTCGCGGGGGCGGCTGCGCTTTGGCTTGCCTTTCGGGGCCTTGCGCGATTCCCTCTTGGCCTGCCATGCGGCAGGACCAGCGCAGCGCCTTGGTGCGCCAGCCCGGCCGCGCTTGTCAAGGAACGTGCAACTGGAAAGAGCGCCGATGACCGACAGCAGCCCAGCCCCCGGTGCCGATGCGCGGCACGCCGAAAAGATGGCCCGCATCAAGGCGGCGCGCGATCGCATGATGGCGACCAAATCGGGCGAAAAGGGGCTGGTGATCGTCCATACCGGGGCGGGCAAGGGGAAATCCTCGTCCGGCTTCGGCATGATCCTGCGCTGCATCGCCCATGGGATGCCCTGCGCGGTGGTGCAGTTCATCAAGGGCGCCTGGGATACCGGCGAGCGGCGGCTGCTGACCGAACGGTTCGGCGATCTGTGCCAGTTTCATGCGATGGGCGAGGGCTTCACCTGGGAGACGCAGGACCGCGAGCGCGACATCGCCGCGGCGCAGGCGGGCTGGGCCAAGGCCAGGGCGCTGATCCGCGACCCTGCCATCCGCTTCGTCCTGCTGGACGAGATCAACATCGCGCTGCGCTATGGCTATCTGGACGCGGCCGAGGTCGCGGCCTTCCTGCGGGATGAAAAGCCCCCCATGACGCATGTGTGCCTGACCGGCCGCAACGCCCCGGCCGAGCTGGTCGAGCTGGCCGATCTGGTGACCGAGATGACGCTGGTCAGGCACCCCTTCCGGGCTGGGATCAAGGCCCAGCCGGGGGTGGAGTTCTAGCTGCCCGCCCGCCAGGCCCAGCGGCGGCCGTCATGGGTCAGCCGCACGAGGGACAGCGCCGGCACGTCGATGCGCAGGGCCATCGCGGCTGGCCCGCCCAGCGCCGACAGGATCGCGGCGCGCAGGCTCATGGCCGGCGCGATGGCGGCGGCCCTGCCGCCCAGGGCGGCCTGCTCCTCCATCCAGGCGCCCACCCGCGCCGTCACCGCGCCCAGGCCCTCGCCCCCCGGCGGGGCCAGCGCGGGATCGGCCAGCCATGCGGCCAGCGCCTGCGGGTCACGGGCCGCCGCTTCCTGCGGGCTCAGCCCGGCCCAGCGGCCAAAGGCCCCTTCCGCCAGCGCGGGATCGACGGTTCCGCAAAGCCCTGCGGCCCGCGCCGTGTCGGCGCTCGCGCGGCAGGGCGCCAGGAACACCCGCGCCCCCTGCGGCACCTGCCGCGCAAGGCCCGCCGCCCCCGCCAGCAGGCGGGCGGCCGCCGGCCTGCCCGAGGGAAAGCGCCCCGATCCGTCATGGGCTGCGCAGATCAGCAGAAGCTGGGCGGTCATCCGTCTTTCTCCTCGGCGGGGCGATTGCGCTTTGACTTCGCGCCGGCGCCGTGAAAGGGTGCCGCTGTCGTCATCGCGGCGGAAGTCCGGTGCAAATCCGGCACGGTCGCGCCACTGTAATCGCCGCTACGGCGAAAGTCAGACCCTCGCGGTGACAGCATCGTCTCAACCCGGACGCCGTATCCGCAGGAGATCCGCATGGCACAAGCCGCCGCACCGACCCCGTTCGCCCCGCCGCTGGCGCAACCCATCCCCCTGCGCGAGATCGCCCCCTGGGCGGTCCTTGCCGGGCTGGTGCTGTTGCTGGCGATGTATTTCGTCAGCACCGAACAGGGCGCGATCGCGCTTCTGGATGGCACGGGCGTGCATGAATTCGTGCATGACGCCCGCCATCTGCTGGGCTTTCCCTGCCACTGAGAGGCTGACATGACCGGACGTTTGCTGCTGCTCGGCATGATTGCCGGGCTGGTCGCGGGCATTCTGGCCTTCGGGACAGCCCGCATTTGGGGCGAGCCGCCGCTGGCCGAAGCCATCGCCCTTGAAACGGCGGCGCAGACGGGCGCCGCCAATGCCCTTGCGGCCGGGGGCCACGCTGCCGACCATGACCATGACCATGACCATGACCATGACCATGACGATGACCATGACCATGACCATGAACACGGGCAGGGCCATGGCGGCGCCTTTGGCGGGGGCCATGATGCCGCCCCGGCCGGGCAGGGGGCGGCGCAAGGCCATGCCGGCGCTCATGCCCACGGCCATGGGGCAGGCGAGGGGATCAGCCGCGCCGTGCAGGCCGGGATCGGGCTGCTGACCGGAACGGCGGTCTATGGCGCGGCGCTGGGCGGGCTGCTGGCCCTGGTCTTCGCCGCCGTGCAGGGCCGCGCCTGGAGCCTGGACCCCAGGGCGAGTGCCGGGCTGATCGCGCTGGCGGGGTTCATCGCCGCGGTGGTCGTTCCTCAACTGAAATATCCCGCCAACCCGCCTGCTGTCGGCCATGCCGAAACGATCGGCCTTCGCACCGCGCTGTTCTTTCTGATGCTGGCGATCTCGCTTGCGGCGATGGTGCTGGCGGCCACGGTGGGGGCGGCCCGCGCCCGGCTGGCGGGCGATGGCTGGAACGGGGCGCTGACGGGCGCGGCGATCTATGGCGGCGTGGTGCTGGCCGCCGGGCTGCTGCTGCCGCGCATCGACGAGGTGCCGGCGGATTTTCCCGCCGACCTGCTGTGGCGTTTCCGCATGGCGGGGCTGGCGGTGCAGGCAGTGCTGTGGGGCGCGACCGGGCTGATCTTCGGCTGGCTGGCCGCGCGCCCGGCTCGGCCCCTTGTGCGGGCTGCTGCCTGACGGATGAGCCATGCGGGCGCGATGCTGCTGGCCTTCGGCCTTGATGTCGCGGTCGGCTGGCCCGCGCCGCTTCATGCGCGGATCGGTCATCCGGTCACCTGGGCGGGGGCGCTGATCGCGGCAGGGGATGCGCGGCTTAACCGCGGGGGCGCGCGGCGCGCGCGCGGCGCGGCGCTGGCGCTGTCGGTGATCGGGCTGGCCGCGCTGGCGGGCTGGGCGGTGCAGCGGCTGGCCGGCGAGGGGCTTGCCGGCGCCGCCCTCTGCGCGGTCGCGGCCTGGCCGCTGCTGGCGGTGCGCTCGATGCACGATCATGTGCAGGCCGTGGCCCGGCCCCTTGCGCAAGGTGATCTGCCGGCGGCGCGCGCCGCCGTGGCGATGATCGTGGGCCGCGATCCGGCGGCGCTGGACGGCGCGGGGATCACCCGCGCGGCGATCGAAAGCCTGGCCGAGAATACCTCTGACGGCATCATCGCGCCCCTTTTCTGGGGGCTGGTCGCCGGCCTGCCGGGGATCGCGGCCTACAAGGCCGTCAATACGCTCGATTCGATGATAGGCCACCGCACGCCCCGGCACGAGGCGTTCGGCTGGGCCGCGGCCCGCATCGACGATGCCGCGAACCTGATCCCCGCACGGGCGACGGGGCTGCTGTTCGCGCTGGTATCGGGGCGCCGGGGGGCCGCGCTGGCCTGCATGGCGCGCGATGCCCGCCATCACCGTTCGCCCAATGCCGGCTGGCCCGAGGCGGCGATGGCCGGCGCGCTGGGCGTGCGGCTGTCCGGCCCGCGCATCTATGGCGCGCGCCGTGTCGATGAACCCTGGGTGAACGGCGCCTGCCGCGATCCGGGCGCGGCCGATCTGGGGGCGGCGCTGGCGCTGTATCGGCGCGCCATGGCGGCCGCGGCCGCCGGTCTGGCGCTGGCGGCGCTGTTGGCATGAGGCGCGATCACGGCGGCGATGTCGACGCGGCGCGCGCCCGCTTTGGCGGCGAGGACTGGATCGACCTGTCAACCGGCATCAATCGCTGCCCCTGGCCGGTGCCGGCGCTGCCCCCCGCGGTCTGGACCGCGCTGCCCACCGCGGCGGCGGGCAGGGCGCTGATGCAGGCTGCCGCGCGCGCCTTTGCCACCGACGCGCCGGGGCTGGCGCTGAACGGCGCGCAGGCGGCGATCCAGCTGCTGCCGCGGCTGGACGCGCCGGGGCTGGCCCGCGTGCTTGCCCCCACCTACAACGAACATGCCGCCTGCCTGCGATCGGCAGGCTGGCGCGTCGAGGAGGCGGCCCGCCTCGAGGATCTGCCGGGCGCCGATCTGGCCGTGGTGGTCAACCCCAACAACCCCGACGGGCGGCGGCACGATCCGGCGCGGCTGCTGGATCTGTCGCGCAGCGTCGGGCGGCTGGTCGTCGATGAAAGCTTTGCCGATGCCGACCCGGCCTTGTCGGTCGCCGCCCATGCCGGGGCGCGCCTGACGGTGCTGCGGTCCTTCGGCAAGTTCTGGGGGCTTGCCGGGCTGCGGCTGGGCTTTGCCTTTGCCGATGCCGGCACCATCGCCCGGATCGGCGCGATGGCCGGCCCCTGGCCCGTCAGCGGCCCCGCGCTGGAAATCGGGCGGCTGGCGCTGGCCGATGCCGCCTGGGCCGGGGCCACGGCCGCGCGGCTGGCGCAGGAGGGCCCCCGGCTGGACGCGCTGGCACAGGCGGCGGGCTGGAGGCTGGTCGGCGGGACGGCCCTGTTCCGGACCTATGCGGTGCCCGGCGCCGCGCAGGCGCAGGAACGGCTGGCGCGCCACCACATCTGGTCGCGCATCTTTCCCTATTCCCCGCATTGGCTGCGGCTGGGCCTGCCGGGCAGCCCGGCCGAATGGGCGCGCCTTGCCGGGGCGCTGGCCTAGCGCGCCAGGCCCAGCAGGGCATCCATGTCCAGATGCCGTTCCAGATGCGCGGCCAGCGCATCCAGCGTATCCTCGACCAGCGCGGCGTGATCCAGACCGCCCGCGGCGATGCCCAGCCCGGCCAGATAGGCGGCGCGAAAGCGGTCGGCCGCGAACAGCCCGTGCAGATAGCTGCCGGCAACGCGGCCCGAGGCCGAGACCGCGCCCTCGGGCCGCCCGTCCACATGGGCAAAGGGCCGCAGGCGGTCGGGGCCGTCCGTCTCGCCAAGGTGAATCTCGTAGCCCTCGACCGGCAGCCCGCTGGCGGCGTGGATGGCAAGGCTGCGCCTGACGCGCTTGTGCGGGCCCATCACGGTCGTCACGTCCAGAAGGCCCAGCCCCGCGGTTTCGCCGGGCGCGCCCTCGATCCCGTCCGGGTCGGCGATGCGGCGGCCCAGCATCTGATAGCCCCCGCACAGGCCCAGCACATGCCCGCCGCGGCGCATATGGGCGGCAAGGTCGATGTCCCATCCCTCGGCGCGCAGGAAATCGAGATCGGCGCGGGTGGACTTGCTGCCCGGAACGATGACCAGCCGCGCCCCGGCCGGGATCACCTGCCCGGGCCAAACCATGACCAGGCGCACCCCCGGTTCGGCGGCAAGGGGGTCGAGGTCGTCGAAATTGGCGATGCGGGGCAGGGCCAGGCAGGCGATGGTGACGCCCGCGCCGCCGCTGCCCGTGCGCAGGTCCAGCGCATCTTCGGCCGGCAGGCGCGCGGCGGCGGGAAACCACGGCACCACGCCCAGGCCCCGCCAGCCGGTCCGCGCCTCGATCATCCGGTGGCCGTCCTCGAACAGCGCCGGATCGCCGCGGAACTTGTTGACGACGAAACCGGCGATCATCGCGGCATCGGCGGGGTCCAGCACCGCCTGCGTGCCGACGACCTGCGCGATCACGCCGCCGCGGTCGATGTCGGCGGCCAGCACGACAGGCACATCCGCCGCCCGCGCAAAGCCCATATTGGCGATGTCGTTCGCCCGCAGGTTGATCTCGGCGGGGCTGCCGGCCCCTTCGACGATCACCAGATCATGCGCCGCGCTCAGCCGGGCAAAGCTGTCCAGCACCGCGCCCATCAGCTGCGGCTTGAGCGCGGCATACTCGCGCGCCCGCAGCGTCGCGTGGCGGCGCCCCTGCACGATCACTTGCGCCCCGCTATCGGTTTCGGGCTTGAGCAGCACGGGATTCATGTCGGCATGGGGCGCGATCCCCGCCGCCAGCGCCTGCAACGCCTGCGCGCGGCCGATCTCGGCCCCTTCGGGGGTGACGGCGGCGTTGTTGGACATGTTCTGCGGCTTGAAGGGCGCGACCCTCATCCCGCGCCGCCGCGCCGCCCGGCACAGCCCCGCCACCAGCAGCGACTTGCCGACATTCGAGCCGCAGCCCTGGATCATCAGCGCGGGCACAGGTGTTTCCCTGCCTGCCGCGCCCCCGTCAGCCGCCCCGCCCGAAGGGCGGACCGGCGGCCCGGCCCGGTTCGCCCAAGGCGCGGGGCGGCGGGGCAATCTGCCGCTGTCATTCCCGCCAGCCCAGCAGGCGGCGTTCCAGCCAGCCGATGGCGGCGCCGACGACAAGGCCGACCGCCGACAGGATGGCGACACCGGCAAACAGCCGTTCGAGGTTATAAAGCGACCCCGCTTCCAGGATATAGGCGCCGATGCCGTATTCTGCCCCCAGCATTTCCGCCGCGACCAGCAGGATGATGGCGATGGCCGATGACACGCGCAGGCCCGACAGGATGCCCGGCAGGGCACCCGGCAGCACGATCTTGCGCAGGATGGAAAGCCAGGGCAGGCCGAAGCTCTGCCCCATGCGGATCAGAGACCGATCGACATTGTCCACCGCGCCGAAGGTCGCGACGACCGTTGGCGTGAAGGTGCCAAAGGCGATCAGCGCGTATTTCGATGTCTCGCCGATCCCGAACCAGATCACGAACAGCGGCAGCAGCGCGATCTTGGGGATCGGGAACAGGGCCGAAACCAGCGGCACCATGACCGACCGCGCCAGGCTGAACAGCCCGATCATCAGTCCGGCCGCGATCCCCAGCACCGCGCCCATCGCCCCGCCCACCGCAAGCCGTTCCAGCGATGGCGCCAGATGCCGCCACAGCAGGCCCGAGCGTGCCATGTCCGCCAGCGTGGCCAGCACTGCCGAGGGCCGGGGCAGGGTGATCGAGGATATGACGTCGCTGCGGGTGCCAAGTTCGATCAGGGCGATGATGACCGCGAAACTGGCCAGCCCGGCAAAGCGGACGGGCCTGGGGTCGAATCCGCCCCCCCGGAAGGTGACTGGCCGGCCCGGCTGCGCAGGGCCGGGGCGCGGCGCGGATGGGTCAGGCATCGATCAGCTCCCTGTCCGCGGCGGCGGCCTCGTCGCGCATCATCGTCCACAGCAGGTCATGCACCCCGTCCAGATCGGGATCGGCGGTGCGCCGTTCGGCCAGCGGCTTGTCGATCCCGACGATGTCGCGGATGCGGCCGGGACGGCGCGACATCACCACGATGCGGTGGCCCAGGCGCACCGCCTCGGCCAGGTTGTGGGTGACATAGACGGCCGTGAAGGGCTGGCGCGTCCACAGATCGACCAGGTCGGCCATCAGCAGCTCGCGGGTCTGGCTGTCCAGCGCGGACAGCGGCTCGTCCATCAGCAGCGCGGCCGGGCGGACGGCCAGGGCGCGGGCGATGGCCACGCGCTGCTTCATCCCGCCCGAGATCTGGCGCGGCAGCGCGCGGGCAAAATCGCTCAGCCGGGTGCGGGCCAGCACGTCGGTGACGATGGCATCGCGTTCGCGCGCGGGGATCGGATGATCCTCAAGCACGAGGCGCACATTCCCCGCGACCGTGCGCCAGGGCAGCAGGGCAAAATGCTGGAACACATAGGTCAGGGGGTTGAGCGTGCCGGGCGGCGGCGCGCCGATCTGCAGCGCCGCGCCGGCCTCGGGCCGTTCCAGCCCGCCCAGGATGCGCAGCAGCGTGGACTTGCCGCATCCCGACGGGCCGACCAGGCAGACGATCTGCCCCTGCGGGATGTCCAGTGTCACGTCGCGCAGCACCTCGACCCCGCCATAGCAGTGCGAGACGCGCTCCAGTCTCAGATCCATGAGGCGTCCCTGCCGCTCACCGGCTCTGCACGAACGAGCTGTCCACCAGCGTTTCGCTGGTGATGTCCGGGCTGACCATGCCTTCGCGCTTGAACCATTCAAGCTGGTCGGTGATCGAGCCCATCGACAGCGCCAGCCCGTCATTGATCCGCATCGAGGTGGTCGCCATCATCTGGGCGAAATCGGCATCGGGCAGGTCTTCCTGCACGTATTTGTGCACGATCCCGTCCAGGGCCGCGATTTCGGCGGCATCGGCGCTGTGATCGACGAAGGCGGCGTTATAATCATGCGCGCCCCGTGCCAGTGCCCGCAGGAAGGCCTCGGTCGTGGCGCGCTGGTCCTTGGCCATCGCCGCCGACGAGAACACGACGGTCACCTGATAGTTCGGGTCGATCGCATTGAAATCGCCGATCTTTTTGGCATGCCCTTCGGCGACCAGGCCGTTGCCGATGCTGGGCTGGATGATCCAGCCGTCGATCTGCCCCGAGGTCAGCGCCCCCACGATGGCGCCCACCTTCTGCAGCGGGCGCATGCGGATATCGGCCATGGGGATGTGGTTGGCCTCGGCAACCTTGTTCAGCATGTAGTGGAAGGACGATCCCGCCGTCGTCGTGCCGAACGAGCGGCCAGCAATCTTCGATGGATCGGTCAGCCCGTCCGCATAGGCCGCGTTCGATGCCAGGATCATCGCCCCCGGCACACCGGGCGATTCAGACAGCGCCCCCCCGATCACCTTGAGCGCGCCTTTTTCCGCAAGGCTGATGAGACCGCCGGTGATCGCCGTCATGCCGTAATCGACATCCCCCGCCGCCACCGCCACCGACATCGGTTGCGCCGCCTCGAAGAACTGCATCGTCACGTCCAGCCCCTCGTCGCGGAAATAGCCGCGCTCATAGGCGATGAAACTGGGGGCGTGGCTGGTCAGGCGCAGCACGCCCAGGTCAACCGCCTCGGCCGCGGATGCGCCTGCAGGGATGGCCGCGGCAAGCGTCGCCGCGGCAAGGGCGGTCATCAGGGCGCGGCGGCGCAGGGGTCGATGGATCATGGCTTTCCTCCCAAACGTTCAGGCATGGGCGCATTGCGCGCGCCAGCGCGGCGCATCCTTAGCACGGCCCGCGCGGCGCCGTCACGGACCCCCGGCACCTTTCCGCATCCCGCCCGCCAGGACGCAGCCGGGGCGGCGCGCCCTGATCGGGAACAAGACGGCCGCGCCCCGCCGGGCGGCGCACAGCCATCATCCTCAGCGCGCGCATGGCCCCCGCCTTGGGCGCAATCGTAAGGGCCGATCATCATGTCCGCCCTTGGGGCGGGCAGCCGTTCGACCGCGCGCCCGCGCGAATCGATGACGCCGCCGCGCATCCGGCGCATCAGCGGCGGGGCGAGCAGCAGACATTCGTGATGATTGCAGCTCAGCGTGAACTGGCCCTCCGCCTTGGGCCGGATCGACCTGCTGCGGCCCTGCCAGGCTGTCCAGCCGTTCGAGCATCGGCCCGATCTCGGCGCGGGGGTATCACCTCTGACCAGCAGGCGCGGCGCCGCGATCGGGATGGCCGGGCAAGGCCATGGCGCGCCCATCCAGGATTTCGATGACGCCCATCCAGAGCGGCCGATGGATCATGCCCACGCGGTCTTTAACCTGCCTGCGGGGAAGACGAAGAGGGGACCAATGCCGCCGCCGCTTGACGATGCGACCAGGATCAAGCAGCTGATGCCGGACCCCGATCCGATCCAGCGCCGGATGCGGGCGCAGACGCGGGTGATCCGCGTTGCCTCTGCCCGGCGAAGTTTCGTGGCGCAATATGACGGCACCAGGACGGTCAGTGACGATCCCGAACCGTTCAGCTCGCACGATCCGCGCATGCCGATGCAGCCCGCCTTGGCCCATAGGCTGATGCGCAAGGACGGGGCCGAACACAGGCGCGAGCGCATGGCGATGAACCCGGCGCGGGCGCCCGGCCCGCACCGCGCCTTTGTCATCCGGCCCCGTCACGGTCATCCTGCCGATGCCGTTCGAGCGGTTCCCGAACATGCGCCGGCACGGCCTTGGGGGCGGTGAAATGGCGCGGCTTCGGCTTGCGCGGGCCGATCGACATGCCGGTTGTTCTGGGCTGATGCCCCCGGCCCCCCTATACGCCAACCCAACCGATCAGCCAGAGCGAGAACCCCCCATGGCCACTCTCACCCATGTCGCCGCCGAGGGCGCCCGCACCACCCTTCGGGATGATGCCGGCGCCGATGTCGTGCACACTCCCCTTGCCCATGACGCTGGGGGCATCGTCGGCCGATGGCGCGGCGCGATGACATGCGCGACCAGCCATGGCCATCTGGACGCGGCCTGGGCCGGCCGCACCGGCGCGCGGCGCGCGGGCGGGCATGACATGCTGGAGGGCGCCGAATGGGCGCCCGCCTCGCGCCCGTTTAGCCAGATCCGGCCGACGCCCGAACCGGACGGGCTGGCCGTCCACCTGCCGGGTGAACAGCTTTGAGCGGCGTCGTCGTCATCATCGGCGCAGGCCAGGGCGGGTTGCAGGCGGCGATCTCGCTGCGCCAGAACGGCCATGAGGGGCCGGTGATCCTGCTGGGGGACGAACCGGGCCTGCCCTATCAGCGCCCGCCGTTGTCCAAGGCCTATATGTTCGACGGCAACGAAGAGGCGCTGGCCCTGCGGCCCGAAAGCTTCCTTGCCGCCAAGCAGATCGATTATCGTCCCGCAACCGCTGCGCGGGCGATCGACCGCGCCGCCCGGCAGGTCGTGACCGATGCGGGGCGGATCGCCTATGACCACCTGATCCTGGCCACCGGGGCGCGCAACCTGCGCCCGCCGCTCCCGGGGATCGAGCGGACGGTCGATCTGCGGACCCTGGCCGATGCGCGGGTGCTGCGCCGGCGCCTGGCCGCGCCGCGCCGCTTTGCGGTGATCGGGGGCGGCTTCATCGGGCTGGAATTCGCCGCCGTCGCCCGCAAGCTGGGGCACGAGGTGGTGCTGGCCGAGGCAGGGCCGCGCCTGATGGCCCGCGCCGTGTCGCCCCAGATGTCGCAGGATTTCGCCGACATGCACCGGGCGCTGGGCACCGACCTGCGGCTGGCCGATCCCGTTGCCGCCGTGACAGGGGAAGGGATGGTCCTGACCAGCGGCGCGGTGGTCGAGGCTGATGACGTGCTGCTGGCCGCAGGCGTGCGCCCCAACACCGAGCTGGCCGAGGATGCGGGGCTTGAGGCCGCGAACGGCATCTGGGTGGACGGGCAGCTGACGACCGCCGATCCGGCGATCTCGGCCCTGGGCGATTGCGCCGCCTTTCCCGATGCGCGGTCGGGCCGCCGGGTGCGGCTGGAAAGCGTGCAGGCGGCGACCGACCATGCCCGCCACATCGCCGCCCGCCTGACCGGGGGCAATCTGCCCGGCTATGCCGCGGTGCCGTGGTTCTGGTCCGATCAGGCCGACTGGAAGCTGCAGATCGCGGGCCTTGCCATGCCCGAGGACCGGGCCGAACAGCCTGCGCCCCATGTCGTGTTCCGCTTTGACGGCCATGACCGCCTGACGGCGGTCGAGACGATCAACGGCCCCCGCATCCACATGAAGGCGCGCAAGGCGATGGCCGCCGGTCCTGTCGATGCCGCGCAGGCGCGGGATCTGCTGTCGTGACCGGATGCCCGCCTGCTTGCCGTCCCCCAGCTTGCCGGCCGCAACGCCCCGCGCCGCGGGCACAAGGCCATGCGGCCGGGCGAGAGGCGACAGAGCCATGCGCAGCCGCCCATCACGCATCCGCCGGTCCGGCGCATCGCGCAGAAGATGGCGGTGGTTGAGATCGGCCGCATGCCGGCGCAAGGCCGCGCATTCGCCATGCGGCAGCCGCGGCAGGGCAACATGCGCCCGCGCGGCGGCATGCAGCCCCTTGAGATCGGCGGTGCGGTGCTGCGAACTGAACGAAGCATCCCGCCAGCGCGCCGCATATCCCGGCCTGAGGCTGACCTTGAGGCGCGCCCCCGGCATGAAGCATGCGGACAAAATGATCGTAATCCTGTCCCTGCCGCAGCGCCTCATCATAGGAAAGCCCGTGTCTGCGCAGGAAATCAGGCCGCGTCAGCAGCTTGAAAAAGACCCATTCCCCGCGCTGGCTGACCCGGCGGGCTTTGCGCGGCGCCGGCGATCGTCGCCCCGGCCTTAAGGGCGGTGATGACGATCCAGACGCAAGGGGGGCGTCAGGTTTGCCAGATGCGCCCCCCTCAGGGCCATTCAGGCTTTGCGCGCGGACACGAACCGCTCCAGCGCCGCATGGGCGCGCTCGGTCGCGCGTTCGATATTCGCATCGCTGCTGAGCTGCGGCTCTTGCCGGGCGATCTGGCGCAGCCGCTGCGCCGCCATGTAGGTAAGAGCCTTGTTGAAGGGTGCTGCAAGAAGGCTTTTGTTCAATCTGTTCCCATTGGGTCCATGCATCTTTCCCGGCCGGACAAGCGTCATGTCCACCTCGAGCAGGCTGGATGGCCGCAGGGCGTGCATCCGCAGATCGATCCCCAAGGCCTCGGACCAGTCCAGCCATTTGGTATGATGGCTGGAATGCAGGGGCCGCACCCCGACCCATGGCGTGCGGACGGCATCGGCCACGATGGCGCCGTGCATCGCCTCGGTCACGAGCATCCGGCAGCCGCGGATTTCCGACAGCACCGTTTCCACATCGCCGCGCGGGTCGATCAGCCGGATCCCGGCGAGCCTGCACGCCTCGGCCCAGAAACCACGCTGAAGGCTTTCGAAATGCGGCATGAACCCGATGTCGATCCCTCCCGCCGGTTCGGGCAGGTCGGTCGTCCGCAGCAGGATCGCGCTGTCGCAGATGGCCGTCTGCGGCGGCAGCCCCAGACGTTCGGCGGTACGGGGACCGCGCACGAAAACCACATTCCAGCTGCCATCGTGAAGATCGGGCGCGGCCGTATAGCCGCCATAGCCAGACCCGATGACATGCTTGAGCGAGGTGCGCGGCCAGGTATTCCACAGGATCGAGCCGATGCCGATGAAAAGTTCGGACGGGTCGTCGTCCAGAAACCCTGCCGGCAGCAGCCGGTCCCAAAGCCAGGGGTTCAGTTCGTCACCAAAGTTCGGAACCTCCTCCTTGTAATAACTCAGCTTCATGTGCGGCTCCTGTCTTTGCGGGCCTTTGTGCCGGTCTGGCGCATGGCCGCAACGGCCCGGCTGTCTGACGGCGCGGCGGGCAGCGAAAACTCTCGGCGTATGGCATCGGTCACGCGCCGGAAATGACGCAGCCGGGACAAGGCACGATGCGGTTGCGTCAGAATGCTGCGGGGCGGGATCATCGCCGACAGCAAGCCGCCGGTTCCGCTGGTCGAACCGGGATTTCCGATCCGGTAGACAGCCCCCGGAAAGGGAAGCGGCATCAAGGGCGTTCCTGCGCGGGCGAGGTCGTCATGGATGAAGATGTGGCTGCCCAGCCAGCGTTTGATCGCGCCCATGTCGGGGCGGCCGCCGCGTTCGAGGCTGCCGTAAAGATCGCGCCGCACGATATGGGATGTTCCGCACAGCCGGTGAAAGTCGCGATGCAGAAACAGCAGGTTTCCCCCTGACCAGACATAGCCCCGCTCCACGCTCCAGCCAGGGGCGTCCGGGCGGGCGGCTACGATCTGGGCCAGCCGGCAACTGACGAAGTCGTCGAAATCGACCACCATGACATGATGATCGGGCGAAATGTCGCGCACGCCATGATAAAGGCGCAGCCCCTTGTCATGCCGGACAGCGTCATAATACGCCTCAAGGTCATGCATGCGGTCCGGCATCTGTGGCAAAGGCAGATCGACATGGCGGACGGTGCAGCCCGCAGGCATGGTCGGCAGCGGGGCGCCGGTGTTCGCCACCACGATGCATTCCCAGTTGGGTGCCGTCTGCGCGCTGACAGATTGCAGCGTCGCCGCAAGGTTTCGCTGCACCACCGTCCAGTCCGCAACCGACCGATGGTGGCGCACAGGTATGACAAAGACAAGCCGCGCAGTCATGGGTGATGTCTCCTCATCCGCGCCGCCGGCCTGCGCCGATCACCGCCCGAAGCTCGAGCAGGCGTTTGCGGCCCAACAGCACCAGCACCGCCGCATAGACCGCCGCGCCGACTGCGATCTTCGTGCAGAGCAGGGCGGCCCCCGACAGGGCGGTGCCGTGATCGAGCGCGCTTGTTGCCGCCGCCATGGCGGCACATCCCGCCAAGGGCAATGCGAACTGAGCCATGTAGCTGCGGATATCCAGATCCAGCAGCCGCCCGACAAAGCGGGCCACGAAGGGCCAGACAAGCCAGGTCTTGATCGCGATGCCGGCAATTGCCGCGACGATTCCCATTCGGGCCAGCAGCACGATCACGGCGCCTGTCAGGATCTGCTGGACAAGCTGGTACCACATCCACCAGTCGGCGCGGCCCTTGGCGCGGATCAGCGCGGCCTGCAGGATGCCGATGCAGCTGAGCAGCCCGATCGCGCAGAACCATTGCAGCACCGGCACTGCCCCCGTCCACTGAGGGCCGAACAGCAGCGGGATCAGGTCTTCCGCGATCAGCGCCAGCCCGACGAAACACGGAAAGGCCAGCACCGAGGACAGGAACGTCGTGGCAAGATAGGCCTCGCGCAGCTTGTCCGGCTCGTTCTGCATCGACGACAGCAGCGGATAGGCGACCCCGGCCAGCGCGCCGGTCAGCACGTCGTTCAGCATCTGGAAGATGCGCCGCGCGAACGAGAACAGGCCCAGGCCCGTGCTGCCGATCAGCGGGCCGATCAGAAGCTGATCCACATTGATCGTGCTGATCAGCCGGCTGCCCGACGCAAAGCCCCCGAAATGAGACAGATCGCGCAGGGCCGCGCGATCCATCCCGCGGCCTGGCCGCCAGGCGACCGCCATCCAGCTGACCACGCAGACCACGATCGCCCCCACCAGCTGCGATGCCACCAGCGCCCACATTCCGTATCCGGCCTGCAGGACCGCAAGGCAGACGATCATGGACATGACCGAGGCAATCAGCGTGCGCAAAGCAAGGGAGCGGAACTGCATGCTGCGGCTCAGCAGGGCCGAGGGGACGACCGCCGCTTGATCCAGGATCAGGCGCAGGCCGACCACCGGCAGAAGGCTGTTGAGCATCGGCTCGCGCATCAGGGCGGCGATGGGGCCGGCAAGCAGGACCGTGCCGAGGTAAAGCGCGCCCCCCCAGACCAGGCACAGCCAGAAGGTCGTGTCGAGGTGGCGCCCGTCCAGCGCCGATCGCTGCACCAGCGCATCGCCGAAGCCCGCGGGCGAAAACGCCCCCAAGGTGCCCACGACCGCGACGGCAAGCGACACATAGCCCAGTTCCGCCGGTTCCAGGATGCGCGAGACGAACAGGAACACGACCAGTCCCGAAATCGTCGGCACCAGCGCATTGACCCCCGACCACAGCACGCCGGTAAAGGCCCGCCGCGCGCGGCCGCTGCTGAAATGGGCCAGATCTTCGGGGGCGGGGGGCGGCGGGCTGGGCATGGCTGGCGGCGGCACACTCGGATCGGGGCAAAAACGGGTCGGCCGATGACGCGGCTTGCAGGAACCCGGCCATCATGAAGGGGCGACAGCTTTTTTCCCGCTGCTCATGCGACAGCAGGCCAGGAGGGTCAAGCAAACTGATTGCGAGGATGCATTGCAGGCGCCGCCCTGTCCATTTTGCCAGCTCGATGAAAGCGGACATGCGCCGATGCTGGCAGGATCAACTGCTATCCCGTTGCGCAGTGCAGCCATGCGCTTTGCGCAAGGGCGGCCCGTCATCCATGAGGCCTTTTCGAGAAGGCTGGCATTGTCATCCCCTTCAGCAGTGTGAAGGGCGAATTCTCGCGGGCGCTGGAGCCCATCACTGCCCGGCATCCGCCGCCGCGCGCGACCATCCGAACGGTCACCAAGGACGATGGCTCCGCCGTGCCTGCCCAAAGCAGACGCGTCGGCCGTGAGGACTGGGCCCGCATCTTGTGGACGGTGCTGGATCAGCCGGGCGCAGGTCCGGGCGCGGGCTGCCATACCGGCATCGACTGGATCGCGCAGCGCGGGGCCGATTGCGCGGCCTTTCCTGATTGCTGCAATCTGGACAGGGGCTGGCTGCGCCGAAGAAAGGCGCGGATTGATCGGCCAGACTTTTCCACCATGACGGCAACATTCAAAAGCTAATTCAATCAGTCTGGTCGATCCGATCCGCCGGGATCGGAGGGAAAGCTATTTCAAGTGTCCTTGCCCTTCGCCGGGGCAGCTCGGCCAGTGGCGCGCGGATCGAACCGCTTTTCTGCCTTTCTCTTTCTGAAGCGGCTGGCGCTTCGCGGGCCCCAAAAGAATTGGGTTGCACCGGGTCACGCAAGGCAGACCGCTTGCGGGTTTGAGGCCGGTGCCGGCAATGCGGCTCTGCTTGCCCGGCCCCGGGCGGGAATCGGACATCGCCTGAAAGCCGAGTTCCGCCCCCGAAATGCGCTGAGTGGTTGATTGCCTTGCGCGGCCCGCCCATGCCGGGCCTGCTGTGCCTCAGGTCTGTGGACGTCCCTTTGTCAAAAAGGCTGCCTGCCCCTTTCGGGCGCCGGATGGCGAGGGGCGCGATGAAGGGGCGCAAGAGTGGCGCGGCGTCCTGCCGAAAAGAACAGGATGCGGCATTGTGCTTTCCTCGTCACAAACAGGTATCGTCATCAGGTAGGATCCTCCATGCCGCTGGTTTTGGTGAGAATGCCCACTTATCGCCGCCCCGACCTGGTGCGGCGTGCCATGGCCTGCCTGCAGGCGCAGACACATTCGGACTGGATCTGCGAGGTGCGCGACGACTGTCCCGACAGCAGCGCGCAGGCCGTGGTCGAGGACATCGGCGATCCGCGCATCCGCTATGTCGCCAACCGTCCGCAGAAATTCATGGTGCGCAATCTCGACGACTGTTTTCTTCGTGAAAACCCCTATCGCGCCGACTATTTCTACATGCTCGAGGATGACAACCAGATCCGGCCGGGTTTCCTGTCGCTCGGCCGCGATATTCTGGAACAAGAGAAACTGGCCATCTGCCAGATCAACCAGGTTGTCGAACATGACAGCCGGACAGATCACAGCCGGATCGGCGATGTGGGCGTCTTTGACAATCTCTATGACCAACGCGCCTATGCGCCCGCCGAGATGCGCCTGGCCATCTTCGGTGCGATCGGCATTTCCAACGGTGCGGTGTTCTGGTCCCGCCGCATCAGGAACGAACTGGCCGTGCGCGTGGACACCGTTCCGACGCTCGAGGAATATCTGCGCACATGCCTTGTCGCCGAGCCTGTCTATATCGCCCATGACAAGCTGGCCATATGGGCCCAAGACGAACAGTCCACCACCCGCAACAATGGCCTGAACACAGGCTGGCTGCGGCGCGAGCTGAACCTCAAGGCTTCGCTTGGGGCCTTGCAGAGGACCGTGTGGAAAAACCTGCCGCCCGCACTGTGCGAAACCTTCCTGGCCGGGGGGGTCTTGCGCATTCCCATGGACAGGCGGCTTGAGGCGCTGCGCAAGGCCGGGATCGGCGCGGCGGGCGTTCCGCGCGATCCGGGCGCCAAGGCGCGCCTCAAGCGGCTGGCCGTCAGAAATCTGGGGCGCGTCCATCCGTCGGTCGGCGCCGTCCTGACGCGCATGGCGGCCTGAGCGGTGCACAGGCGCCTTGCGCGGGGCTGCGCCCAGGACAGCGCGTTCCCTTTCCCGCCCCGTCACCGCCCGCCCATTCCAGCCCAAGGGCCCATGCCCGCAGGGGCGCAAAAGCACAGGCCAGCCATGTTTCGTCCGTTTTTCCTGACCGCTGCGGCTTGCCTGGGATTTCTTTGCGCGCTGCCGGCCGCAGCGGCGGCGGCCGGGCCCGAGGCGCAACCGATGACCCAGGGCTTTCGCGACGATTTCGACCGGCTCGACCTCGGGCGGTGGTATGTCTCGGATGGCTGGACCAATGGTCCCCACCAGGATTGCACCTGGTCGCGGCGCGCCGTCCGGGTGCAGGGGGGGATGCTGCGCCTGACCCACCTGCCCGGCGGAGGGGAGAAGCCGCGTCCGCTTTGCAGCGAGATCCGCACGCGGGGATTTGTCCAATACGGGCTGATCGAGGCGCGCATCCGCACCCCGCGCGGATCGGGCAAGAACGCTGCGCTGTTCACCTTTTCCAAGCCATCCGGCAAGGGGCCGCATGACGAGATCGACATCGAGATCCTGACCCGCAACCCCGCCGAGGCGAGCTTCAACACCTTCGTGGATGGCAAGCCCGCGCAGGGCGGGGTCGTTCCCGTCGATCCGCCCTTCGACAAGGCGTTTCACATTGTTGCCATCGACTGGGCACCTGATCGCATCCGCTGGTTCGTCGATGGGCGGATCGTCCACGAAACCACCCCGGGGATCGAGCTGCCAACCCATCCCCAGCAACTGTTCCTGTCATTCTGGAGCACGACGACCCTGACCGACTGGATGGGCCGGCAGGATGCAAATGCCGGGCCGCTGGACTATGAGGTGGACTGGATCGCCTGGACCCCGCAAGGGGCGGACTGCCTGTTTCCCCAGTCGCTGGCCTGTCGGTGACGGCGAGCGTCATGGCGCCCGGCGGCCTTGCACAGGATCGCGCCGGCATGGCCGATAGGCCGCATTACGATTTCATCGACGTGATCCGGACCGTGGCCGCCTTTCTGGTGGTCATCTCGCATGTGCAGCAGCTGATCATCGATCGCCCCCTGACGCCGGGGTCTGTGCACCGGGCGCTCAGCATGCTGACCACCCAGGGGCACAACGCGGTGGTGGTGTTCTTTGTCCTTTCGGGCTTCTGGATCGTCCGGTCGGTGGTCCGGGCAGGGCCGGCCTTTTCCTTCAGGGACTACATGATCGCCCGCTGCGCCCGCCTGTGGGTCGTGCTGCTGCCCGCCCTTGTCATGGGCATCTGCCTCGACCTGGCGGGCAGCACGATCTTTCCCTCTCGGCTCTATGCCGGAACGCAGGGGGCGGTTTCGGTGGCCTATGACGTGTCCTCTCGCCTGTCATTCGGCACCTTCGCTGGAAATGTGTTGTTCCTGCAGGACATCGCGGTGCCTTCTTTCGGCTCGAACGGGGCGCTTTGGTCGATCGCCTGCGAATTCTGGTATTATGTCTATTTCCCGCTCGCCTATTGCGCGCTGCGCTCGCGCAACCTTGCAGGAATTCTGGCAGCTGCGGCTGCGTTGCCCTTTCTGCCGAGCCTGCCTCTGTTCGCCTGCTGGATGATGGGGGGCGGCGTCTATGTGCTGGCCGAGCGTTTCCGCGCTGCGGGCCATGTCCACTGGGCCTGGCCCGCAGCGGCCCTTGCGCTGCTTTGCCTTGCCATCGTCGCGTTGAAGCTGGTGCCGCTGCATCCTGCCCTGCGCGACCTCGCATTGGCGGCGTGTTTCGCGCTGTTTCTCGGGCTGGGGATGAATTCCTCGTTCGGGCGGGCCAGGGGGTTGGGCCTGCTGGCGCGTTTCGGGGCGCGGTCATCCTATTCGCTTTATGCCACGCATCTGCCCCTCATGGTGTTCCTGTGCAATTTCATCGTGCCCGAGGCAAGGCTGCCCGCCAGCCCCGGCGCATGGGCGCTGGTGCTGCTGCTTCCTGCGGTTGCCGTCGCATGGGCGGCGGTGTTCTCGCGCCTTACAGAGGATCGGACGACCGCAGTGCGCAACTGGGCCGCCGCGGCCTTGGGCATGAACCGGCAGGCTTCCTGAAAACCGCCGGGCACCGGGGGGGGCTGCCCCGGCCTGGTTCAGGCGGGGCCGGGCCGGCCTGCCGGCGCCCGGCGCAGGGCGGCGCGCGCGGCAGGAATGGGCGCCGGGCGGGCATGGCGGGGCAGGGCGCTGCGCCCGTTCCGCCTGGCTGCGCGCCCATAGCGCAGTGCCGCCATGATCGTGATGGTGACGGTGCCGAACTGATAGAAATACGCGACCTCGATCGACATCAGTATGACCAGCCGGACCATGAACAGGGCAAAGAAGATCGAAGCAGCCGAACGGCTGCGCAGCACCCAGACAACCGAAAGATAGACGCCCAGAAAGAAGGGAACCGTTTCCAGCGTCGTGCCGATCACGCCGATCTCGACGGTGTTCGACAGCAGCGTGTTGTGAAAGTGAAAGCCGGCGCGGCTGTTGATGCCGAACTGCGCCCAAAGCTGTTCGGCCATCGGCTGGCCATGCACCCAGAATGCCTGAAAGCCTACGCCCAGCAGGGGGTGGCGGGCGATCTGCTCCAGCGCGACGGCCCACAGGTCGGTCCTGCCGGTCAGCGTGATGTCCTTGCCGGTAAGCTCCAGAAAGCCCTGCGCCAGCTCGGCGCTCATTGACGAGATGACCAGCCCCACGAACACCGCCAGCACGAGCATCAGGGTAATGGCAATCAGGCGGACATAGGGCGCCAGGCGCTGCAGCAGCAGGATCAGCCCCAGGAACAGGACGAGGCCGAAGGTGCTGACCAGAGCGCCTGCCGACTTGCCCATCACCATCAGCATCGAACCCAGCAGCAGGCTGAACAGCGCCGGCAGGCGCCACCGGCGGGGCAGGTGCCTGTCGATCAGGACGGCTATCGCGACGATGATCAGCATGGCCATCGCGCTGGCGAGGGCGTTCTTGCTGGCATAGATGCCCAGATAGCCCATGCCGTCGGCGCGGGTCCGGCCGGACAGCAGGCTGGCAATGCCTTCAAGCGAGCTTGTGACGAACAGGATCTTGACGAAGGCCGTCGGTGTCAGGCGGCTGATGATCGCCGACCCGATCACCACCGTCAGGCAGAGCTGGATGCCATAGCGCAGCGAGAGCGAGGGATAGTCCGACCAGATAAAGGATATCAGGCACCAAAGGCCCATCAGCATGAACATCCAGTCCTCGCGCAGCCCTGCAAGGCTCGCGCCCGGGCGGGAAAGGACAAGGAGCGACCCGGCCACAAGGAACAGCAGCGCCCCGCGCCCGCCCAGCACCGGAATGAAGGCCAGAGCGAAGATCGCAACGAATGCCAGCACCACGTCGCGCGAATAATGCAGCCTCCAGCCCCGGCGGGCTGCCGGTCTGTTCCGCGGCGCCCGGGGGGCGGCAGGACGGATATCTGTCAGGGCCGCCGACATGCTGGGCTATGCTCACCGCTCGAAAGGCGCAGGCGCCTGCCCGGCATGATGGACCGGGCAGCCCCCGCCCGTCCAGCAGGAACGCCCTTGCCGCAGGGGGCAGGGGATCAGCGCGCGCCGCGCGACAAGGCCAGCGCGGGGATCGTCAGCAGGATGATGCGCAGATCGCCCCACAGCGTCCAGCGGCGCACATAGCGGCAATCAAGGCGGATGCGTTCGGCATAGGTGGTGTCGCTGCGCCCGCTGATCTGCCACAGCCCCGTCAGGCCGGGACGCGCGGACAGATAGGCCGATGCGGCGCTGCCGTAATGCTCGTCCAGCTCGGCCTGAACGACCGGGCGCGGGCCCACCAGGCTCATCTCTCCCGACAGCACGTTGAGCAACTGCGGAAGCTCGTCCAGGCTCAGCTTGCGCAGCACGGCGCCCACGCGGGTCACGCGCGGGTCGTTGTCCAGCTTGCGCTGGGCGGCCCATACGGCCGCTTCCTGGGGATGAGCCTGCAGGTAGCGATCCAGCACCCTGTCGCCATCGACCACCATGGTGCGGAATTTCCAGCAGCGGAAGGCGCGGCCCTGAAAACCGATCCGGCGGTGCCCGTAAAGCAGCGGTCCGGGGCTGGTCAGCTTGAGAAGGACGGCAATGCCGGCCATCAGCGGCAACAGCAGCGGCAGCGACAGGATCACCAGGAGGATGTCGAGAAGACGCTTTCCGGCCCCGCCCAGCGGCACGTCCGCGACCGCCGCGCTCCCGCGTGCCGACAGACCGGCCTGCGGCGCCCGTTCGACGAGGAAGTCCGGAACGGACTCGTTGGCACGTACAACTCGCATAAAATCATCCTGTCTGAATAAACACGCCCGCATGGAGCCGCCCGCCAGACCTGCGTGCGCCATGGCTGGTAAAATATACCTAAAACTTGAATTTTCCAACCGCACCTTTGGCGCGAGGCGATCACGAATGAGCCACCCCTTTTTGATCTCGACAGATAAGTAATTGATAAGTTTTAATAAATGTTAAAAAGCATACCAGACCTGTCTTTTTGAACAGGTTGATCCAACAGGCTTGTTTATACCATGTCAGTTTGCGGCGATTTCGCCGTGTTTTACACGTAAAGGTAGTGTAGCCATGAAAACCTATGTTTCGCCCGCCCTCCGGGTGCACGGCAAGGTTGAAGCCCTGACCCAGGGTGCCTCGACCGGTAACGCCCTGGACCGCCAGTTCCCCGTGGGCACTCCCAAGAGCCAGCTGACGTTCTCGTAAGCTATAACAAGGCAGGCGGAGGGCGACCACCGCCTGCCATGATCCTTCAGCTTGGATCGGTGGATTTCTGCCGGAAGGTACAAATTTTGGCCTATATCCCTTCACCTGACTGCGTTGCCTGCGACATGGAGGAGGGGATTGCCATCCTCGACCTTCACAGCAATACCTATTTCAGCCTTGATCCGGTCGGCGCCAGCGTCTGGCGTGCCATCGAGGCGTCCCCCTCGACATTGGACGATCTGGCCCGCGGCATTGCCGGCGAATATGACGTGACGCCTGAGGTCTGCCGGCCCGACATCGCCGGCCTGCTTGACGACATGATGCAGCACGGCCTGGTCAGGACGGCCTGACCAATGCCCGCCCTCGCGCGCCTTCGCCGCCTGAGTGGCCGCGACGCGGTGCTGCTGGGCGAGGCCCTGGCGGCGATCTTGCGGGTGCGCGTCTATCTGTTGCGCCGGCGCCATCATGCGCTGCGCCGGATGATCGAAGGCGTGCCCGTCCCGCATGGCCGTGCCGTGCCGAACAGTGAACTGGCCGCCGTCGCCTGGTCGGTCCGCAACGCCGCGCGGCTGGTGCCGGGGGCCACCTGCCTTACCCAAGCCAGCGCCGGCCAGCTGCTGCTGGCGCAGCGCGGCTATGCCACCACCGTTCGCCTTTCGGTGCCCGTCCGGGCCGGCGCGGGCAAGGGGCTGGCCCCTCATGCCTGGCTGATGGCCGGTGATACGATCGTGCTGGGCGGCACCCCTGCCGAATATGCCGGGCACCGCCCGCTGCATGATTTCGACATGCCGGGGATCGAGGCTTGGCCGTGAGCCATGCTCTGAACCGCTTTGCCGCGATCATCGGCCCGGATGCGGACCGGGGCATCGTGATGCGCGTCAAGGGCGATCTTGCGCGACGGCACGGCCCTGTCCTGCATGACGAACCTTGCGGGGGCGCGCTGCTGATGCAGGCCGGGCCGGGCCTTGCCGCACGGCTGGGGCCATTGACGCTGGTGGGCGATCTGGGGCTGACCGACCTGGCCGACCTGCGCCGCAGCCTGTCCGCCGCACCCGCGGCCGGGCCGGGCGATCTGGTGCTTGCCGCCTGGCTGCGCTGGGGCGAGGATGCGGCCCGGCGCCTTTGCGGCGCCTTTGCCTTTGCCGTCCATGACCGCAGGACTGGCGGGCTCACGCTGGTGCGCGACCGGTTCGGGGTCCGCCCGCTGGTTCATGCCAGCCGGGGCGGATGCATGATCGTGGCGCAGGATCTTTCCACCGTCCTGGCCGGGCTGGGCGCGCAGCCAGAGGTGGACCGGGCCTGGGTTGCCGATTTCCTTTGCGGCCGGCCGACCAGCACCGAGGCAACCGCCTATGAGGGCGTGACGCGTCTCGCTCCGGGGCATCTGGCCCGGATCGGGCCGGATGCGCGCCATGCGGTGCGCGCCTGGTACCGCCTGGCCGATGCGGCCCCGCCGGATGCGGGCGCGGACGGCGCGCAGGCCCTGCGCGCGGCGCTCGCCCATGCCACGGCCGAGGCCTGCGCCGCCGGTCCCGCCGCCACGATGCTCAGCGGGGGGCTGGATTCCAGCAGCCTGTCGTTGCTGTCGGTCGAGGGGGGCGGGGATGATGCGCCGCGCCCGGCGCTGTCGCTGCGCTATCGCGATCCTGCGATGGACGAGGGGTTCTTCATCGACGCGGTCCTTGAAAGGGCCGGCGGGCGGCTGGCCCCCGTTTCCCTGCCCGGAGAGGTGGGGGACGCGCTTTTCGACCTGGACCCGCAGCTGGACGCGCAGGACCAGCCCTTCTTTGCCCCCGGCATGGCAAGCAGCGCCCAGCTTTACCGCGCCACCCGTCAGGCCGGGGCGACGGGCGTTCTGGACGGCCATGGCGGTGACGAGGTCATCGGCGGCGCCTTTGCCGACATCGCCCGGCTGGCGGGCGAGGGGCGATGGGTGCAGGCGCTGGGCCTGGCGCGCGCCTATGCGCGCTTTACCGGCAGCGCGCCCCGCGAGACGCTGGGCCTGCTGCTGGCCTGGAAGGGGCGGCGGGGCTTTGCCCGGCTGGGCCGCCGGCTTGCGCCCGAGGGGGGCGGGGGCGATCCCTTCGCCTGGCGCAGCCTGGTCGATCGGGGGCTGGCCGTCGAAACGGGCTTGGTCGAGCGGGTCCGGGCGCAGGCCGAGGCGGGGGAGGGCGGCGATCCTGCGCTGCCCGCCTCTGTGCGCCATCATGCGGCGATGCTGTCGGCGCCGCTGATCGCGGGCGCCTTCGAGGTGCTGGACCGTGCGGCGCGCAGCGCCGGGGTGGTCCCGCTCTATCCCTTCTATGATCACCGCGTCGTCGAGCTTTGCCTGTGGCAGCCCGATGCCGCGCGTATCCGCCATGGCCAGCCCCGCGCGCTGCTGCGCGAGGCGATGCGCGGCGTGCTGCCCGAAGCGGTGCGCCTGCGCGCCGACAAGACCGATTTCATCGCCGATTTCCATGCCGCCCTGCGCCGCGATTGCGCGGGCCGCCTTGCCCGGTTGCGGGCCGGTCCGGCAATCCTGCAAGGATGGGTCGATGGCGCGACGCTGCGCGCCGACCTGGCGCAGCTGGACCATGACCCGGCCCCCGATGCGCAGGCCATCTTTCGCCTGTGGCGTGCCATCTGGCTGGCCGCCTGGCTTGAACGGCGCGCCTCTTGGGCGGCACCGCCGGCAGGCGCCGCGCCGCTGCCCGCCGCCCTTGCCCCCACTGCCCCGCAAGGGGCTGCATTCGCAACCGCGGCGCCTTTGTGCCCCGGTCCTCTTTTCGATTGACCAAGGCGATTTCCCTCCAGCCATGACCGACCTTTCCGCTGTCCATGCCTATTGTGCCTACGGGCTTGCCATCACCTCCGGCATCCCCCTGCCGGAACTTGCCGAAGGTGCGCCCGGCACGCCCGCCGATCTGGCCATTGCCGAAGCGCCCCAGATGCTGCCCTTCCGGGGCGAGGAATCGGCCTGCCGCTTTGGCCCCGAGGGCACGTGGTTCTGGTGGCCGGCTGTCGGGGCCTTTACCGTCTCGGCCGATGGGCGGCAGATCGGGATCGAGCGGGCGACCGGCGTTTCGGATGACCTGCTGGCCTTTCCGCTGCTCGGCCCGGTCCTGTTCGAGGCGTTGCGGCGGCAAGGGCTGTTCGTGCTGCATGCCAGCGCCGTCGTCTATCGCGGGCACGGGCTGGCCTTCCTGGCCGACAAGGGCACCGGCAAGTCCACCACGGCGACCGGGCTGCTGGCCCAGGGGGCGCAACTTCTGTCCGATGATCTGGTCGCGATCGACGCGCAGGGGCGGATGCTGCCCGGTTTCGGGCAGGTCAAGCTGTCGGCCGAGGCCGCGCGGCTGCTGCCGGGCGGGGCGGTGATCCGCGGCCATGTGCATGACCAGATCGACAAGGCCCGCGCGATGCTGGACCCGGGCCGCGTAGCGTCGCAGCCGGTGCCTGCCAGCCGCATCTATGTGCTGGAACGCGCGCCCGAAGGTGCCCCCGCCGCGGTCCAGCCCATCGCGCCCGCCGAGCGGCTGCCCGCCGTGATGCGCTTTTCCTATGGCCTGCGCTTTGGCGAGGATCTGTTGCAGGGGGATGCGGCGGCGACGCATTTCCGCGATGCCGCGCGCCTGGCCCGGCAATCGCCGCCGCGCCGGCTGCTGCTGGCCGCGGGGCTTGACCGCGCCGCCGAGATCCGGGCCGCCATCGACCGCGACCTGGACGAGGGCTGAGGGTGGCGAGCATGTCCGCGCAATCGCCCTCCTCCCCCCCTGCCGCGCCGCCCGAAGACGCCCCGCCGCCCCAGGCGGAGGCTGCGCCGAAAGGCGCGTCCGGCCGGGCGGATCTGGCATCCTTCTGGCAGGCGCTGAGGCATCTTGAAGGGCGGCGGCTGACCATCGGGCTGGTGCTGCTGATCCTGGGCACGCTGACCGAGGGGATGACCATCCTGATGTTCCTGCCGGTGCTGAAGCTGGTGGGCGCGGGCGGCACGGTCGTGGACATGTCGGGGGTCGATCTGCCCGGGCTGGGGTTCCTGCCAGAGCGGATTCCGCTTGGGGCGCTGCTTTTGGGGATCGTGGCGCTGACGGCGCTGCAGATGGCCTTCAACCGCACCAAGGCCGTCTATCTGTCAGACCTGATCCATGATTTTACCAATTTCTATCGCATCGCCCTGTTCCGCGACGTGGCCCATGCCCGCTGGGATCATGTGGCGCGCATCCCCCGCACACGCATCGAGCACGCCCTCAGCGGCGAGATCGAGCGGCTGTATCTTGCCGCCTATCTGGTGCTGACCATCCTGCAGAGCCTTGTCGGCCTGCTGCTGTATTTCGGGCTGAGCCTGATGATCTCGGCGCCCATGACGATCCTGTCCTATGGCTTCGGGGTTGTGGCGCTGCTGCTGATGCGGCCCTTCCGGCGGTTGGCGACCGTCTATGGCGACCGCCTGCAGGCACAGCGGCAGGCGCAGCTGCATGCCGTGTCCGAATTCGTGGGCAGCCTGAAGATGGCGCGCAGCATGAACCTGGAAAGCCGCTATCTGCGGCTGTTCGGCGGCATCCTCGACCAGACCAGGGACGATGCGCGCGAATTCACCCGCCAGACCACGCTGGGCGGCGGCCTGTTTCAGTTCGCCGTCGTGTCGGGCGCCTCGCTGTTCATCTGGGTGGCGCTGGGTTGGGCGCATCTGGACGTGGCGCGCATCGTCATCCTGCTGCTGCTGTTCATGCGGACAGCGCCGCGCTTTCTGGGGGTGCAGGCCTCGCTGCAGCAGTTGATGGTGGACCTGCCCGCCTGGGGCGCGATCAACCGCCTGCAGCAGGATCTGCGCGCCCATTCCGATGCGGCGATGGGGGGCAGCGCGCCGATCGCCGCGCCGCGCCGCGACATCCGGCTGGACCGCGTGACCTGGCGCTTTCCGGGCGAGGCGCGCAACGCCCTGACCGATTGTTCGCTGACGCTGCGTGTTGGCGAGATGACGGTTCTGGCCGGGCCATCCGGGGCGGGGAAAAGCACGGCGGCCGATATCATCCTGGGGCTGCTGCAACCCGAGCAGGGCCGGGTGCTGATCGACGGCGCGGTCCTGGCGACCGAGCAGCTGCGCGGCTGGCGCGACCGCACCGGCTATGTCGCGCAGGAACCGTTCATGCTGAACGACACGATTCGCGCCAATATCGCGATCGCCGCGGCCGCGGGCGATGCGGTGGATGACGGCCGGATCCTCGCGGCGCTGGATCTTGCCTCGGCCGGTTTCGTGCGCGCGCTGCCGCAGGGGCTGGATACCGAGATGGGCGACAGGGGCACGCTGCTGTCGGGGGGGGAACGCCAGCGGATCGCCATTGCCCGCGCGCTGCTGCGCCGCCCCGATGTGCTGATCCTCGACGAGGCGACAAGCGCGCTGGACTGGGAGAACGAAGAGGCGCTCGTCAAGGCGATCGAGGGATTGCGCGGGCAGATGACGATTCTGGCCATCACGCATCGGCCGGCGCTGATCCGTGCTGCCGATGCCGTCTATGTGATGGACGAGGGCCGCATCGTCGAGGCGAGCCGCCCGCGCGAGGGCGCGGCCCTGCCCGAAAGCTATTTGGGCAGAATGACCAGGTGAGAGTTATGCAGCCCGCTTTTGGCCGTGTCCCCACGCCAGGGGCGCGGACGGAAGGCAAGAAGGGCAACATAGCCGACCACGCCCGCCTGAAGGGCCAGGGCCACAAGGGCCATCAGCCCGGCTATCCGCCAGCCCCCCAGCCCCGCGCCAAGGCCAAAGGCAAGTGTTGCGGACAAAACCGCCAGCGCGACCATCAGGTAACGGATCACGAACATGGTTGACCCTCTTCAACTGAATCCTAGCAGAAACTAGGGGAAGGGGGATTAATCAATCGTTAAAATACGCGGCGCCGCAGCAATTCTAGCGTGCCTGTGAATAGGCCTTTGCCATCCCGACATAATTTTCTGCTGCCCCCGGCGGCAAATAGCGCCGCAGCCGGCGCAGGTTGACGCGGTCATACACGACCCCCACGCAGCGCGCCTCCAGCTCGGGATCATCGGCAAGGGCGATTTCGGGCATGTTGCGCGGCGTCTTGCCCCATTCGGCCACGATCGCGAAATGCGGCAGCTCGTGCAGGATCGCCCGGCCCTGGGCCACCGGGTAAAGCGGGGGCACGTCGATCACGATGGATCCGAACAGGCTCCGCGCCTCGTCCAGCAGGCGTGTCATGAAGGCCGCGGTGATCAGGTCGTCCGCCCGGCCGCCCGTGCCCAGCCCGCAGGGCAGCACGGTCACGTTGGTCTGCTCGATCGTGGCCAGCATGTCGCGCCAGTCGCCTTGGCCCGCGGCCGCGTCGCTGAGGCCCGGCACCGCATCCATGCCGATCATCCGGCTGAGCGCGCGGCCGCGGCTGTCGGCGTCGATCAGCAGGACCGAATCCTTGCCCAGCCCGAACTGTCCTGCAAAGTTCAGCGACACCGCCGCCCGGCCTTCATAGGGATGGAACGAGGTGATCCCCAGCAGCGGCACCTCCTCGTGCCGGGTTCCGACCGCCAGATGGATATGGCGCAAGGTTTCGGCATAGACCGAATTGGGAAAGCTGAGGATCGGCACCGTCGCCCTGATCGCCTTGTAGCGGCGCCCGATCGCGGGCAGCGTGCCCCCTGTGGGCGCGGGGGGCGCCGGCAACGGCTGCGCGGCGCGCTCGGCCCGGTTGCGGGTGCGGGGCAGCACCGGCAGATGCCCCAGAAAGCGCAGGGGCGAGTGATCCGTCACGTCGCTGGCGGTGCGCACGAAGCGTTCGCGCGCCTCGCGCAAGGCGGCCCGCAGGATCCCGAAGAACAGCCCCAGCACCAGCATCATCGACGCCGCCCGCATGGTCGAGGGGCCGGACGGGTGCAGCGGGGGCTGGGCATAGGACAGGATGCGAACATTGCTGACCGGGAAGGACTGCTGCTGTTCGATTTCCTGGGCCTTGGTCAGCGTCGCCTGGTAAAGCTCGGACAGGGTCGCCGCCTCTTTCTGCAGGGCGTCCAGCTTGACCATGTTGGCCGCCTGGGCGTTGTTGCGCCGTGTCGCCTCGTCAAGGCTGGCCTGCAGCGCATCGACGCGCGCCTTGGCCACGGCCAGGGCGCTGCGCGCTTCCTGCTGCTGGCCCTGAAGCTCGACGAACAGGCGCTGGGCCGTGGTGCTGAGCGTCTGGCGCAGCCCTGCGACCTGCGGCGCGCCGGGGCCGGCATTCGCGATCGTCCGCTGCAACCGGGCGCGCACATCGTTGTAGTTGCTGATCCGCCCGCTGAGCGCATCCGAAATCTCGCCCCCGATGGTCAGGTCGATCCCCGAGGTCAGCCCCTCGACCCCCGCGGCGACGGCCTTGTCATAGGTATCCAGCACGGCCTGCGCGCGCGCCATGTCCCCGACGGCTGTTGTCAGGCTGGTGTTCAGCTCGCTCACCGCCTGGCTGGTCAGCAGATCGCCCCCCGTCGTGCCGATTAGGCCATGTTCGGTGCTGAATTTTTCGGCGGCGGCGGCAGCGGCCTGGGCCTGACTGCGCAGTTCCTCGACCCGGCCGCGCATCCATGCGGTGGTCTGCCCCACGGCCGAGGCATTGGCCGTCAGCATGTCCTGAACATAGGCGTCGGCATAGGCATTCGCGACAGCGGCCGCGGTCGCCGGGTCATAGGCGGTATAGGCGACGGTGACGGCCGTGCTGCGCCCTTGGCGATAGACATCGATCCCGCCCTGCAGCATGGCGGCGGCCAGGCGGCGCATGGGGTCGATCGGCTGGGCGGTCCCGCCCGCCGGATCACCCGGCTGAGCGGTGGCCGTGCCCGGCTCCTGCGCGCCGGGTGTGGCCAGCATCCGTTCAAGCTGCGCGCGCGTCCAGGTGACCGGCTGCAGGATGGTTCCCATGACCTTGCCAACGGCGCGCGAAAAGCCCGAGACCGGCGGCTCCAGGAAGGCAGGATCGTTCTGCAGCCCGGTGCGGTCGAGCACGTCGAAGGCAAGCTTGTCCGATTCCAGCACGACCCGCGCGTTCTCGATCATGTCGTCGGGCAGGACTGTGCGGTCGATGCCGCCCACCTGGCGGATCGCGCCGCTCATGTTGCTGTCCAGCATCAGGCTGGCATAGCCCGAATAGGTGTCGGGCGCGGTCTTGGCATAGACGACGCCCAGCGCCCCCATCAGGATCGCAGGCAGCAGGATGGTCGTGCGCTGGCGCCGCAGCGCCGTCATCAGGCGGCTCAGGTCGATCGTCTCGACCGGAGGGCTGGAATGCGCGGCATAGACGTTCGACGGATCATAGGGCTGGAGTGCGCGGGCCATCAGTTTTCCTCGGGGGCGGCGCCGTCCGGGCTCTTCGTGCCGGCGGGGGTGCCATAGATTACGATCTGCCGCGCGCCGGCCAGATGGGCCACCGCGCCCATATGCAGGGCGGCGCGCATGATCTGGCGGTTGCGCCGCGCCGGGTCGGTAGCGGCCAGCAGCGCCAGCCCGGCGCAGGCCGCGGCCTTGGCGCCGGCCAGCCCTGCGGCTGCCGCCCGGCCCAGCGCACCGCGATCCTGGGCGATCAGGCTGGCATGGGTCTGGCCCATCCGATAGCGCCGCCGCATCAGCCATCCCAGCCGGGCGCGGTCGGCGGGCACGGTCTCGCGCACCAGCGCGTCGGGCGCAAAGGCGATGCGCCCTCCGGCAGCGCGAAAGGCGGCAAAGAAGGCGCTGTCCTCGCCCCCCGTGCGGCCGCGGCCAAGGTCGAAGCGCAGCCCAGCCGCCGCCGGATCGTTCAGGTCCAGCAGCATGTTGCAGGTATATCCCGAGGCGATGGCCCCGTCCTGCCCGATAACGGGCAGCGTGTCATGGGCGCGCGCGCGATCCATCCAGGCCGGTGCGCCGGGCAGATAATCCGCGCGCACCGGGCCCAGCACCGCGCCGGGCCGTCCATCCGGGCCGCAGGCGCGCCACATCCGGACCAGCGCGGCAAGCCAGGCGGGATCGGCGATCTCGTCATCGTCGATCCAGGCCATCAGCCTGATCCCGGTGCTGCGGGCGTGATCCAGCAAGGCATTGCGCGCAATCGAGATATTGGCCTGCGGGGCGTGCAGATAGGTGATGGGCAAGGGATGGGCGGCGGCGATCGCCTCGATCGCGGCGCGGGCGCTCGGGGCGGTGTCATTGTCGGCCACGGCGATCCGCACCGGCAGGCCGCAGGGTTGCAGCCGTGCCAGGGATTCCAGCGTCTCGGCAATGGCGGCGCGGCGAAAGGTGCAGACGGCGATCAGCAGCGCCTCGGGTTCGTCGGGGATCATGTCGCTGTCCTTCCGATCCGGGGCGCGGGGGCAAGCCGCTCGGACCAGTATCCGGCCGACCAGGCAAGATGCATCAGCCCCGCGATGAAGCCCGCAAGCACCCCGGCCGGGTTGCGCGTGGACCGGGCGATCATCAGCCCGCCTGCAAGGCAGGCCAGCAGCCATACCGCCAGCGGCAGGGCAAAGACGGGGCTGAGCGGCACCAGAAGGGTCAGCAGCAGCGCCGGGGCCAGCATCGCCACGGCCGCCTGCCGCAGGGCCGGGCGCGTGCCGTGCTTGGCAAGGTTGCGGGCGCGGCCCCGGCCGAAATTGAAATACTGCCGCATCAGCGGCGCCAGCCGCTTGCGCGGGAAATAGCCCAGCGCCGTGCGCCCGGTCAGCCGGATGCGGTATCCGGCCGCGCGCAGCCGGTGATCCAGCTCGGCGTCCTCGTTGTGGCTGAAGCGTTCGTCATAGCCCCCAACGGCGCGGAAGGCCGCCATCCGCATCAGGGCATGGTGGCCGTGATCGACCCATGCCCCGCGCCCGGCCAGCCGATGGGCCGATCCGCCATTGCCGATGCGCGAATTCTGCGCATCCGCGATCAGGCGTTGCAGGCCCCCTTCACCCTGTGCCTGCATCGACACGACCACGCTGTCGGCGCCGGTCTGGGCTGCCTCGGCCAGCAGGGCGTCGCCGTAATCGGGCGGATAGGCACTATGCGCATCCAGCCGCAGCAGCCACTCATGACCCTCGCCCCATGCCTCGACCGCCCGGTTGACCGCCGCAGCCTGCAGCCGCCCAGGGTTGTCCAGCAGCGCGATGCGCGGGTGGCGGGCGGCGTGCTTGCGAACGATGGCCGCCGTTGCATCGGCCGATCCGCCATCGACGACCACGATCCGCGCATCCGCGCGGTCTGCAAAGGGCAGCACGGCGTCCAGGACATCGGCGATATGCGCGGCCTCGTTCAGGGTCGGAATGACGATCAGAACCCGTCCCGCCACGGGGCCGGCCGGATCGGGCAAATCGAGCGCAGGGGCGCCGCCCATGGGTGCCGCGCCGGCACTGACCGGGGCGGCAGGGGCGGGGCCGCGTGGATCGGGGGCATCAGGGGCAGCAAAAGCAGCGGCAGGGGAAGCTGCGGCAGGGGTGCCCGTGGCGGCGGCCATGCCGGGGCCCGGGTTCCCGGCCGGCAGGGCGTCGCCTGCGCCTTCTTCGACCGCACCGCAGATCGCCTGTGTCAGGCGCCGGCATTCGGCATCGTCCATCTGCAGGGCCGCGCGCGGGATCGCGCCGACGGCCGCACGGCGCGCGGCCAGACGGGGCGCGTCGATTCCCCCCAGCGCGGCCGCGACAGCCTGGGATTCGGGGGCGGCCACCTCGAACCCGCAGCCCCATGCGTCGATGCGGCGCGCGACCTCGGTTCCTGCCAGCACCACGGGCACCGCCCCGTTCAGGCAGCCCTCGTAAAGGCGGTTCGGCAGCAGCCAGTCCGAATTCTGGCCCGCCTGATAGCGGTCGATGAGCCAGGCCACGTCGATCGCGCCATAGATCGCGCCCAGATCATCCGGCCAGCGATAGGGCCCCAGATAGTCCAGATCCGGGTTGGCCTTGATGACGGCATGGAAATCGGGCATCACGTCCAGCGCCGGCCTGCCGCGCAGCACCACCCGATAGCGGCCCGGATCGGCGCGGGTCACGCGGTCGAGCGTTTGCAGCGACCAGGCGCAGCGCAGCATCCCGAACCAGCCGACGACCAGCGGCCCGCCCTGGGCGAGGCCGCGCGGCGCGCCCTGCGCCGCGCCGTCGGAGAGGGCGGCGCGCGCGAAGGGCTTGTTCTCGACCAGCAGCGCGGGGATGGGGGGCTGGCCGAAGGCCCGCAGGTAATGCGCCGCAAAGGCCGGGGACGAGATCACCACCATGGATGCGCGGCGCATCAATCCCGCCTCGATCCGGCGCAGCAGGCGGTGAACGCCACCGTTCCCCAGCATCATCCCATGGATGTCGAGCAGTTCATAGACCAGCCGCGCAGCTGCCCCCCCCGCCTTGCGCGTCCGCAGCAGGGCGGCCCCCAGCGCCAGCATTTCCAGGTTGCGGGCAAGGATCGTCTCGCCCGGCGCGCTGCCGTCCGGCGCGCGGTGCGCCGTGCCGGGGGGCGGGATCAGGCGCGCGATGCGGGGCGCCGCGGCCATGATGGCGCGGACCCGCTGCACAAGCCGGCCGTTCGCCGTGCGCCCGAGGACAATCGCGGGTTCAGGCAGGGGGCCGTCGCCCCGCCGGAAGCCGGCGACGCGCACCCGGGCGCCGCCCCGGCGCAGCATGTCCACCCGGCGCCAGCATGACGGATCATCAAGATCATGGGCGAGGTAGGTCACCTGCATGGTCGTCTCCACCCGGTGCAATCGTCAAAGCCGCCCCCTTCCCCAAAAGCGGCCACAGCATGGCCGTGTCCGGCTTGTGCGGACGGGCGACCCTTCAGCGCGCTTACTCAACTTTCCCCATGCGCGAAACCGCTGATCGGCCCAACCTGTCCAAATAGTCATTCATCTTAGCGAGAGCGTCCTGCGAGGCGGGCCGGACCGCAAGGGGCCGAACCCCTTGGCCCCCTGCAACGCGCGCGCGGTTTTTCCGTCGTTAACCGGCCGTCAATATTGCTGTGCGCCGCGCATCCTGCCGCCATCCCCCGGCTGCGCCGCGTTCACACAAGATCGAGAAATGCCATGCCCGATACCGTCCTGCGCAACGTTCCCGGCACCATTGGCGGTGATGAATTCATGCCCCGCCCCGAAACCGGCCTTTGCCTGATGGGCAGGGCGGGCGACGATGTCTATCACGTCGGCCCCGGCCAGCTGGTCAGCGAGGCAGCCGACGCGGGGGTGGACACCATCATCACCGCCCAGGACACCGTCCTTCCGGCCAATGTCGAGAATCTGCGGCTGACGGCACCGGCGAGGGGGGCGGGCAATGCGCTGGACAACATGCTTGAGGGATCGCCCGGTCCCGACACGCTGGACGGCGGCGCGGGCAACGACATCCTGTCCGGCGGCGGTGGGAATGACGTCTTCATCCTGCGGGAAGGCGAGGGCGCGGACCGTATCCTGGATTTCGACCCCGCGACGGACAGGCTGGAGCTGCATGGGTATCGGCTGGCATCCCTCGCGCAGATGCTTGAACGGGCGGTTCAGGCAGGGCCAGACCTGGTCGTGGAACTGGAGCGCGGCGAGGTTGTGACCTTCGTCAACCTCACGCTCGAATCGCTGGCGGCCTGCGCCTCGATCCGCTTCGTCCCCGCGCCGCATGCCGATCCGGTGCCCGCGGCGACGGCGGCGCGCGCCGGCGCCCCGGCCGCCAGCCTGATCGGCACCGACCGCAATGACACCATGCGCAGGGCAGAGGGGCCGGCCGTCATTCTGGCCGGAGGCGGCGGGAACGATACCTATTACCCTCGCTCTGCTGCCGATACAGTGGCCGAAAAGCCCCGGCAGGGCACCGATTCGATCGTCGCCGCGTTCGACTTGGTCCTGCCCGACAATGTCGAGAACGGCTCTGTGATCGGCGAGGATGTGCATATCCTGGCCGGCAATGCGCTGAACAACCGCCTGACCGGCGGCGCGGGCGCGCAGACGATCGACGGTGGGGCGGGCGACGATACCCTGATCGGGGGCAAGGGCGCCGATGTCTTTGTCATCCGGGCGGGGCAGGGATCGGATGTGGTGATGGATTTCAACGGTGACGTGCTGAAGTTCGTGGGCCTGCCCTATGACAGGCCCGAGGCGGTGATCGCCGCGGCGCGCCCCTCGGGCGCCGATCTGGTTCTGCCGCTGACCGACGGTCAGACGCTGACGTTGAAGAACATGACGCCAGCGCGGCTGGCCGCCGCGGGCATGGTGTTCGAGGATGTCGTGGCGCCCGCCCCGTCCCAGCCGGTGCCCCAGCCCGTTCCCGAGCCGCTGGTCCTGACCGGCACGGCTGGCGCCGATACGCTGACGGGCGGTGCGGGCGCCGACACGCTGACCGGCCTTGGCGGGCAGGATACGCTGACCGGGGGTGCGGGCGCGGATCGTTTCGTCATTGCCCTGGGCGACAAGGGCGATGTCATCACCGATTTCAACGCCGCCGCCGGGGATCGGCTGGACCTGCGGAACTATGGCTTTGAAAGCGGCGCCGAGGTTCTGGCGCGGGCCGAGCAGCGCGGCGCCGATGTGCGCATCTGGATCGAGGAGCGCGACTTCGTCACCCTCAAGGACATCCCCCTTGCCAGCCTGACAGCCGACAGCTTCATCCTGGGCGGCACGGCGCCCGCCACCCTGAACGGAACCGCCGGCAAGGATGTCCTTTACCACAGCGGAGATGTCCAGAAGCTGGCGGGCGGGGCGGGTGACGACACCTATTACATCAAGAATTCGCGCGGCCGCGTGATCGAGGCGGCGGGCGGGGGCATCGACAGCGTCGTCACCTGGATGAACTATACCCTGCCCGACGAGGTCGAGAACGGCACCGTGTCGAACGAGGCCACGGGCGAGGCGCTTTATCTGCAGGGCAACAGGCTGGCCAACCAGCTGCGCGGGGGCGGCACCGGAACGCAGTTCCTGAACGGCGAGGGGGGCGACGACACCCTGACAGGGGGCGCGGGGCGCGACCATTTCATCGTCGATGCGGGCGAGGGCAACGATGTCATCACCGATTTCACCCCCGGCGCGGGGGGCGATGTCCTGCGCCTGACCGGCTTTGGCTTTCGCAGCTTTCTCGAGGTGATGGCGCTGGCCCGGCAGTCCGGCGCGGACCTGGTCTTTCAGCTGCGGCCGGGCCAGACGC